>NZ_JAMYOJ010000005.1:0-368886 GCF_040319795.1 Mesorhizobium sp. M0862 | reverse complement strand
GTTTTTTATAAAAATTGTCTGCACCACCCCCCCGCCCCGCTCCCCCACCTCTCATAAAAACCCGCCCCCCCCCCCCCCCCCCCCCCCGTGGGCCGCCCCCCGGACTGGTCGGTCATCGCACCGGTCCGAAAGTCGTGGTCGATTTTCGGCAAGCCCGGTGCGAAGATTTGGCGCCGGAGCGTGGCAATGCGTCCGCATGGACGTATGTCGCTCTGGCCGAAGCGGGGCGCCGATGCTGCGATACATCTTACGGCGGCTTCTGACCGCCATTCCGACGCTGTTCGTCATCGTGACCATGGCGTTCTTCCTGATACGCGTCGCACCGGGCGGCCCCTTCAATCAGGAGCGGGGCCTCAGTCCCGAGATCAGGGCCAATCTGGAAGCACAGTTCGGCCTCGACGATCCGCTCTGGCTGCAATATGCCCACTATCTCGGCAATCTTCTGCGCGGCAATTTCGGGCCGAGCTACAATTTGCCTGACTTCACCGTCACCGAACTGTTTGCCAAGGGGCTGCCGATATCGGTCCAGCTCGGCACCTCGGCGCTGATCCTGGCGCTGCTGCTTGGTTCGGTGCTCGGCACCATCGCCGCGCTCAACCAGAACAAGCTTGGCGACTATACGGTGATTGCGCTGGCGACCGCCGGCAGCACTATCCCCACCTTCGTCATCGCTCCTGTGATTCAGCTGGTGTTCGGATTGACCTGGAAGCTGTTGCCGATCGGCGGCTGGGGTGATGGCGCATTAATCAACAAGATCGGCCCGGTGCTGACGCTGGCCTTGCCGCAGATCGCCATCGTTGCCCGCCTGATGCGCGGGTCGATGATCGAGAGCTTGCGTTCGCATCATATCCGAACGGCGCGTGCGCTCGGCCTCTCCGACTGGTCGGTGGTGGTCAAGCACGCGCTGCGCGGCGCCATCCTGCCGATCGTTTCCTTCACCGGCCCCGCAGCCGCGGCGCTGCTCACCGGTTCGGTCATCGTCGAGACCATCTTCTCCATTCCCGGTGTCGGCCGCTATTTCGTCGATGCCGCGCTCAACCGCGACTACACGCTGGTGATGGGGACCGTGGTGGTGATCGCGCTCTTCACCATCGTCTTCAACCTGATCGTCGACGTCATGTACGCGGTCGTCGACCCGAGGGTACGCTATGACTGAGGGTGCGCTATGACTGACATCACAGCCGCCGCCGCTCCGCCGGCCGTCGTCGGCCGCTCGCTCTGGGGCGACGCATGGGCGCGCCTCAAAGCCAACCGCGCCGCCATGTTCAGCCTCTATTACCTGGCCTTCATTGGCGTCATCAGCATCTTCGGCCCCTGGTTCGTGCCGCTTCAGTACACCACCATCTATGCCGACTATGTGCGCACGCCGCCAAGCTTTTCAGCCTATCCGAAGCCCGACATGATCGAGACGGCGCTCAAGGATGCCATCAAGCGCATGCGCGTCGACATCAAGGAGTGGAAACTGGACGGCAGTCGCGTCACCGTCACCGTCACCTCGACCAAACCGATCGACGACCGCAACATCCGCTATCTTGACCGCTCCGATGCCTTCGACGATACCAAGATAGAGAGCAAATCGGCCGACGGGCTCGAATTGACTATGACTGCGTCGGTCAAACAGCAGTACTTCCTGTTCGGCACCGACAACACCGGTCGCGATCTTCTCTCGCGAACGCTGATGGCAGGGCGCATCTCGCTGGCCATCGGCCTGCTTGCCGGCATTGTCGCGGTGGTCATCGGCGTCCTCTACGGGGCGGCGGCCGGCTTTTCCGGCGGCAAGATCGACGAGGTGATGATGCGCATCGTCGACGTGCTCTATTCTTTGCCCTTCATTTTCTTTGTCATCATGCTGGTGGTGTTCTTCGGCCGCAACTTCGTGCTGATGTTCCTGGCGGTGGGAGCGGTGCTGTGGCTCGACATGGCGCGCATCGTGCGCGGCCAGGCGCTGTCGATCCGGCGGCAGGAGTATGTCCAGGCGGCCGAAGCCATGGGCGTCGGCCAGCGCGGCATCCTGCTGCGCCATGTCATCCCCAATCTGCTCGGACCAGTGGTGATCTACATGACGCTGCTGGTGCCGCAGGTCATCATCCTGGAAAGCTTTCTGTCCTTCCTCGGCCTTGGCGTGCAGGAACCGATGACCAGCTGGGGCGTGCTCATCTCCGTCGGCGCCAAGAACATCGGCACCGCCAACTGGCTGCTTTTGTTCCCCGCCTTCTTCCTCGTGTCGACGCTGTTTGCGCTGAACTTCGTCGGCGACGGCCTGCGCGATGCGCTCGATCCGAGAGACCGATAATATGGGGACCAAATAAAATGGGGACCGTTGCGATGGAAACGCCCGAAACGATCCTCAGCGTCAAGGACCTTCGCGTCCGCTTCCGCACGCTCGACGGCGCGGTCGAAGCGGTCAAGGGCATCAACATCCACGTCAAGGCAGGGGAAACCGTAGCCGTGGTCGGCGAATCCGGCTCCGGCAAGAGCCAGACCATGATGGCGGCGATGAGCCTGCTGGCGTCCAATGGCGAGGCGACGGGTCACGTCGATTATCGCGGCCGCAACCTTTTGACCATGAGCAAGCCCGACCTCAACAAGGTGCGCGGCGCCAAGATCAGCATGATCTTCCAGGAGCCGATGACCTCGCTCGATCCACTCTATTCGATCGGCAACCAGCTTATCGAACCGATTCGCAAGCACCGCGGGCTGAACGCAGCCGAGGCACGGAACGAGGCGCTCAAGCTGCTGCGGCTTGTGCATATTCCCGATCCCGAGCGGCGGATGAAATCCTATCCGCACGAAATGTCGGGTGGCCAGCGCCAGCGCGTCATGATCGCCATGGCATTGGCCAACGACCCCGACATCCTGATCGCCGACGAGCCGACGACGGCGCTCGACGTCACCATCCAGGCGCAGATCCTGGTGCTGCTCGCCGAACTGCAGCGCAAGCTCGGCATGGCCATCGTCTTTATCACCCACGATCTCGGCATCGTCCGGCGCTTTGCCGACCGCGTCTATGTCATGCGCTATGGCGAGGTGGTCGAGGAAGGCGAGGCGGAAGCACTTTTCGCCAACCCGCAGCATGCCTATACCAAAATGCTGCTGGCCGCCGAACCGACCGGCACCAAGGCGGCGCCGCCGTCCAGCGCTCCTGTGCTGCTGGAGGGCCGCAATGTCGAAGTGACCTTCAAGATCGGCGGCGGCTTCCTTGCCGGCGAACCGCTGCTGCTACGCGCCGTCGATCACATTTCGATCCGGCTGAAGCGCAACCAGACCATCGGTATAGTCGGCGAATCCGGTTCGGGAAAATCGACGCTCGGCCGCGCACTTCTGCGCCTGTTGCCCAGCGACGGTGTCATCCGCTTCGGCGACCGCGACATCTCCACCGCCGACCGCCAGGCGATGCGGCCGCTGCGGCGGGAGATGCAACTCGTCTTCCAGGATCCGTTCGGCTCGCTGTCGCCGCGCATGACCGTCGGCCAGATCATCACCGAAGGCCTTCTGGTGCATGAGCCGAACCTGTCAGGCAAGCAACGCGATCAGCGCGCCGTCGAGGCCTTGCTCGAGGTCGGCCTCGATCCCAACGCACGCAACCGCTACCCGCACGAATTCTCCGGCGGCCAGCGCCAGCGCATCGCCATCGCGCGTGCCGTGATCCTGAAGCCCAAACTGGTGGTGCTGGACGAGCCGACTTCGGCGCTCGACCGCTCGGTGCAGAAGCAGATCGTCGAATTGCTGCGCAAGCTGCAGGCCGACCACGAACTGTCCTACCTCTTCATCAGCCACGATCTCTCCGTGGTGCGCGCCATGGCCGACTACATCATCGTCATGAGGCAGGGCAAGATCGTCGAGGAAGGCCCGACGGAAGAGATCTTCAGCAACCCGCAGGCCGCCTACACCCAGACGCTGATGGCTGCGGCGATCGATGTCACGGGCTTCAGGCTGAGTGCTTAAGGCGTGACGTTCAGCAGATAGTCAGGGTAGGGCCAGTTCGCTTAGCCCGCTGACCTGGGGCATCTGTTGGCCATTGTCGCGACAATGGCCTCTTGCCGCTGCTTCAGCAGTTCGATTCTGGCCGTCTCACGCTTGGCCACTGCGCTCTTCACGCGCGTGCCGCCGAGCAGCCAGTTCGGCACGCTGGTGTTGGCGACCTTGCCGCGGGTGATGGCGGTCTGCGAGATTTCGCGCGAGGTATCGCCCACCGCATTGTTGAGCTCGGCGCATGTCATGCGGTCGTATTTCGCCGGGTTGACCGCGCTGCCCAGCGATGAGCAGCCTGCCATCAGGAAAAGAACAAGCATCGCTGACAGCCGGCCTGCACTTGAAATCAATAAATTCATCTTCCGCAAACCTCGTTCCGGCCGCTGTCTCGGCGGCATTCCTATTATCGAGGTAGCGCGGATGGTTGTCGCGTCAAAACACCATGCTGACAGCGAACGCCGACGCGGCCGGTTTGCACCAAGCTATCTTGTGGGGAGTCGGGAGAAACAAACACCTAAGTGTCTGTTTTTTCTGGTCGGAGTGGCAGGATTTGAACCTGCGACCCCCTCGTCCCGAACGAGGTGCGCTACCAGGCTGCGCTACACTCCGTGACCAGACCGCGGGCTTATAGCTGCCGCATACCGTTCCTGCAAGCGGCAATGGCAGCGCTTCTGTCGCATTTCGTTGGCTTTCGTTGGGCATTGCCGCAAAGCTTGGCTTTCCCTCCCGGGATAAACCCGGCTTAAAGCCTTGTGTGCTAAGTCGCAGCCTCGATAGATCGTGTTTTCGCCATCTGGAGCTTTGCTGCCTTGCCCCTGAAAATCGTAGGCGACGCCCGGCCCAACAGCTTCGAATTCGAAACCGAAGCGCTGATCAAGGCGTCCGGCTTTCGCGAATACGACGCGCGCTGGTGGTTTGGCCATGCCGGTTCGACGCAACCGCCGGACCTGAACCTGATCGGCGTCCAAGCGTTGGGCATGGGCCTGGGCACTTTGATCCGCCGTCTTGGCGCGGGTCCCGACATCGTCACCGGGCATGATTTCCGTTCCTATTCGCTTGCCATCAAGCTGGCGCTGGTTTCCGGCCTGATGGCTGCGGGCGCAAAGGTGAAAGACATTGGCCTGGCGCTGTCGCCCATGGCCTATTTCGCCCAGTTCGCGCTCGACGCACCATCCGTCGCCATGGTCACGGCGTCGCACAACGAGAATGGCTGGACCGGAGTCAAGATGGGTGCGGCGAGGCCGCTCACCTTCGGACCAGAGGAGATGAGCGCACTGAAACACATCGTGCTGTCGAGCGACTTCGATCTCGCCGGCGGCGGCTCCTACGAATTCGTCTCCGGTTTTCGCGAGACCTATCTCGACGATCTGGTGAGCGACAAGCGCATCGCGCGAAAGCTGAAAGTCGTGGCGGCTTGCGGCAACGGCACTGCCGGCGCCTTCGCGCCACAGGCGCTGGAGCGCATCGGCTGCGAGGTGATCCCGCTCGATGTCGAGCTCGACCACAGTTTTCCGCGCTATAACCCGAACCCGGAAGACATGCAGATGCTGCATGCCATCAGGGACAAAGTGCTGGAAACAGGTGCTGATATCGGGCTGGGCTTCGACGGCGACGGCGACCGTTGCGGCGTGGTCGACAATGAGGGCAACGAGATTTTTGCCGACAAGGTCGGCGTCATGCTGGCGCGGGACATATCAACCCAATATCCCGGCTCGACCTTCGTCGTCGATGTCAAGTCGACCGGCCTGTTCAACACCGACAGCGTCCTGCGCGCCAACGGCGCGAAGACAGATTACTGGAAGACCGGCCATTCCTACATCAAGCGCCGCGTCGCCGAGCTTGGCGCCGTCGCCGGCTTCGAGAAGTCGGGCCATTTCTTCTTCAATCCGCCGATCGGCCGCGGCTATGATGACGGTCTCATCACGGCAATAGCCATTTGTGAGATGCTCGTCCGCAACCCCACAAGTTCGATGGCCGATCTCTATCGCGCGCTGCCGCTGACCTTCGGCACGCCGACCATGTCGCCGCATTGCGCCGATGACGTGAAATACGGCGTGGCCGATCGGGTGGTGGCGGACTTCCAGGCGATGCAGCGCGCCGGCAAGGCTTTTGCCGGCCAGAAGATCGCCGAGCTGATCACCGTCAACGGCGTGCGCATCGTGGCCGAAGATGGCACCTGGGGCTTGGTACGGGCGTCGTCGAACAAGCCGGAGCTTGTCGTGGTTGTCGAAAGCCCGGTATCGTCCGACCGCCGCCGGCAGATGTTCGAGGCGGTCGACGCCGTGCTGCGCCGCAGCCCCGAAGTCGGCGCTTACAACCAGACGTTCTGATTGGACCTTTCATGACCGAGCGCATCGTCAGTTTTGTCATGAGCGGCGGTGTCGGTTCGCGGCTGTGGCCGCTGTCGCGCGAGGACAACCCGAAACAGTTCCACGATCTTTCCGGCGACGGCTCGATGCTGGCCAAGACACTGCGCCGGCTGACGGCGCGGCCGGAGGGCGAAACGCCGATCTTCCTGATCGCCGCCGAGCGCCATGCCGAGCGCGTGCATGCCGACCTTGCCGGCCTCGACCTCGCCGGCGGTGGCCCGCTGTTCGAGCCGACCGGGCGCAACACGGCTGCCGCCGTGGCGCTGGCCGCGTTGCGCACATTGTCGGAGTTCGGCGACAGCCTGGTGCTGGTGGTGCCGTCAGACCATGAAATCGCCACGCCCAAGCAGTTCTGGCAGAGCGTCGAGGCTGGCAGCCAGGCAGCCCTTTCCGGCCGTCTGGTGGTGTTCGGCATCAAGCCGACGCAGCCCGAGACCGGCTATGGGTATATCGAAGTCGCAGCCGAAAGCGGCGGCGTCTTCGACGTGTCGCGCTTCGTCGAAAAGCCCGACCTCGCCACCGCGCAGAGCTATCTCAGTGCGGGCACCTTCTACTGGAACACCGGCATTTTCCTGTTTCGCGCCAGCGCCATGCGCGATGCATTTGCGGCCTTCCAGCCCGACATCTGGCAGGCCACCCAAGCGGCCTACAAGGCAGCGACTTCGGATCTGTCCGGCCTCTATATGCCGCTCGACCTCTACGCCGCCATCCCGTCGAACTCGATCGACTACGCCATCATGGAACGGGCCAAGGACATCGCCATGGTGCCGGCCGGCTTCCGCTGGAACGACCTCGGCTCCTGGCAGTCGCTGCTCGATGTCGGCCCTGCTGATGCCAATGGCAATGTCGTCGTCGGCGATGTTGTCGCCATCGATTGCGAGAACTCCTACATCAGAAGCGACGGCCGGCTTTTGTCGGCGATCGGCATGAAGGACGTCGCGATCGTCTCGACGGCGGATGCCACCTTCGTCGCGCCGGTCAGTCACAGCCAGCACGTCAAGAAGATCGTCGAGCAGCTGGAAAAATCGGGCCGTCTGGAAACCAGGTTCACCCCGGCGCATGACCGCGTCATCGAAAGCGGTGCCTGGCGGCGGCGCGTGCATCACTGGCTGTTCGAGGAGACCTTGCCGCTGTGGTCGACTTCAGGCGTCGATGAGCGTCATGGCGGCTTCCACGAGGCGCTCGGCTTCGACGGCGAGGCGCTGTTGAAGCCCAAGCGCATGCGCACGACGGCGAGGCAAGTCTACGCCTTCGCCGTTGCCAAGGCCCGCGGCTGGGACGGTCCAGCCGATCGCCTGATCTCCCATGGCATCGCCTTCATGGCCGGCAAGGGCCGCACGGACCGGGGCGGCTGGGTGCGCACGCTCAATGTCGACGGCTCCGTCGCCGACCCAACCGAGGATGCCTACGACCATTCCTGCGTGCTGCTGGCGCTGGCGCATGCGCATATGTGCGGCAATCCGGATGCGCTGCGGCTGGGCCAGGAGACCTTCGTGTTCCTCGACGCGCATCTCGAGGACAGCCGCATGACCGGCTTCCTCGAGACGTCGGACGGCGAGGGCGAGCGGCGCTCCAACCCGCATATGCATCTGCTCGAGGCCTTCCTCGCCTGGTATGAGGCGACCGGCGACCGCACCTATCTGCGCCGCGCCGCGCGCATCATCGACCTTTTCCGCAGTCATTTCTTCGATGCCGAGAGCTGGACGCTGGGCGAATATTTCGACGCCGGGTGGAAGCCGACCGCCGGCGAGAAGGGCACATGGACCGAGCCCGGCCATCATTTCGAATGGGCCTCGCTGCTGACCGATTTCGTCGCCCACAGCGGTCAGGGCGAGTTGAGCAATTTTGCCCGCAAGCTCTACGCCTCGGCCATCGCCAACGGCCTCAACCGCGCCACCGGCCTTGCCTACGGCGCGGTCTCCAGACAGGGCCTGCCGCTCGACCTTGTGTCGCGGAGCTGGCCACAGGCCGAAGCGATCAAGGCGGCGATTGCGCTGGATGGCTCGGGTGGTCCCGACCTCAAGCCCGAAATCGAGGCGCGCGTCGGCCGGCTATTCCGCTGGCACATCGACCCGGCGCCGCTCGGCCTGTGGATCGACCGCATCGACGAACGCGGCCGCTCCTTGGCATCGGACGTGCCGGCCAGCATCTTCTATCATCTGGTCTGCGCGCTGACGCAGTATCTTGATGGGACAGCGCAGAAGGGGTGAGGTTGTTGAGAGGCCGGTGCGAGGCACCCCCCTCTGCCGTGCAGGGCAGAGGGGGGTGCCTCGCGCCAACCCCTCAGTACGGGCTCGCTACATCCCCGGTCTCGACATACACCGCCTTCAGCTGCGAATAGAGCGCTAAAGCCGCCAGCGAGTTCTCGCGCCCGATGCCGGATTGCTTCACCCCGCCAAACGGAATTTCCACCGGCGTCAGATTGTAGGCGTTTATCCAGCAGGTGCCGGCCTGCAGTTCGGCGATCACCCTATGAGCGCGCTGCAGGTCGCGGGTGAAGACGCCGGCGGCGAGGCCGAATTCGGTGTCGTTGGCGCGGTCGATCACCTCGTCCTCGCCGTCGAACTTCAGCACGCTCATCACCGGCCCGAAAATCTCCTCGCGCGCAATGCGCATCTTATCGGTGACACCGGTGAACACGGTTGGCTCTACAAAGAAGCCGCCATCGAACCCTTGCAGCGACGGCACGTTGCCACCGCAGGCGAGCGTTGCTCCATCCTGCCTGCCGGCCGCGATGTAGGAAACGACCTTCTCCTGCTGCGCCTTGTTGACCAGCGGCCCCATCTGCGTCTCAGGATCGAGCGGATCGCCGATGCGGATCTTTTTCGTCCGCTCGACCAGCCGGTCGACGAAGCGGTCATGGATGCCGCTTTGTACGAAAACACGCGTGCCGTTGGAGCAGATCTGCCCGCTCGAATAGAAATTGCCGAGCATGGCGCCGCCGATGGCGTTTTCGAGATCGGCATCGTCGAACACGATCAGCGGCGACTTGCCGCCGAGTTCCATCGTCGCATGCTTCATCTTCGAGCCGGCGAGCGACAGCACCTTGCGGCCGGTCGGCACCGAGCCGGTCACCGAAACCTTGGCAACGACATCATGGCCGACCAGGCCGGCGCCGACATCGCCATAGCCTTGCACGACGTTGAACAGCCCGTCGGGCAGGCCCGCCTCTGAGTAGATCTCGGCCAGCGCCAGCGCCGACAGCGGCGTGTTCTCCGAGGGCTTGAACACCATGGCGTTGCCCATGGCGAGCGCGGGGGCGGATTTCCAGCCGGCGATCTGGATCGGATAGTTCCAGGCGCCGATGCCGACGCACACACCGAGCGCCTCGCGGCGCGTATAGGCAAAAGGTCCACCAAGATCGATCGCATCGCCGTTGAAGGCGGCAACCGCGCCGCCGAAATATTCGAGGCAGTCGGCGGCCGATAGTGCATCCGCCACCAGCGTCTCCTGGATCGCTTTGCCGGTGTCAAGCGTCTCGATCCGCGCCAGATCGGCGTTGCGCGCGCGCAAAATGTCGGCGGCGCGGCGCAGGATGCGGCCACGCTCGACCGGCTTCATCCGCGCCCAGGCCGGTTGTGCGGCCCGCGCGGCTTCGATGGCGAGCTCCAGCACGTTCGGAGTCGCCGAATGCAAAGTGGCGATGACCTCACCGGTCGCCGGATAGATCACCGGCAGCGGCGCGCCGCCTTCGTCCTCGATGTAGCGGCCGTTGACATAGTGCGATGCCGTTGGCTGGGCGCGCATGCTGTTCTCCAGATGTATTCGCTATTGCGGAGCAGTCCGCCGGACAATGCCCTATCGATCCGCCACCTGCCAGCGCGGATTGATCCAGGGTTCCTGGTTGGACGGCGCCAGTGGCGTGCGGCCGAGAATGTGGTCGGAGGCCTTCTCGCCGGTCATGATCGACGGCGCGTTGAGGTTGCCGTTGGTCACCCGCGGGAAGATCGAGGAGTCGGCGACGCGCAGGCCGTCGACGCCGATGACCCGGCACTCCGGATCGACCACGCTCATGATGTCGTCGGCGCGGCCCATCTTGCAGGTGCCGCACGGGTGGTAGGCACTCTCGGCATGATCGCGGATGAAGGCGTCGAGATCCTCGTCCGACTGGACGTGCGAACCCGGCGAGATTTCCTTGCCGCGAAAGCCGTCAAAAGCCTTCTGGCCGAAGATCTCGCGGGTCAGCCGGATGCAGTGGCGGAACTCGGTCCAGTCGTCTGGATGCGACATGTAGTTGAAGCGGATGACCGGCGTCGCTTTCGGGTCGGGCGAGCGCAGCGTCACCGAACCGCGCGACTTCGACCGCATCGGCCCGACATGCGCCTGGAAGCCATGCGCCTTCGCCGCCGCCTTGCCGTCATAGCGCACCGCCGCCGGGATGAAGTGGTACTGGATATCGGGGTAGTCGACACCGGCCTGCGAGCGTACGAAGGCCGCGGCCTCGAAATGGTTGGTGGCGCCGAGGCCGGTCTTGAAGAACAGCCACTGCGCCCCGATCAGCGTCTTGGAGAATGGGTTGAGAACCGAATTCAGCGTGATCGGCTGGGTCGATTCCTGCTGGATGTAGAGCTCCATATGATCCTGCAGATTGCGGCCGACACCGGGCCGGTCGGCCACGACCTGGATGCCGTTCTCCGTGAGATGCGCGGCCGGGCCGATACCGGATAGCATCAGGATCTTGGGCGAATTGATCGACGATGCGGCGACGATCACCTCACGTCGTGCCTTAACGACCTGAATCTGTTTGTGAGCTTCCATCTCGACTCCGACGGCACGCTGATTCTCGATGATCACCCGGCGGGCGAAGCCTCTGATCACGCTGACATTTTGCCGCTTGAGCGCCGGCTTCAGATAGGCTGACGCCGCCGACCAGCGGCGGCCGCCGCGTATGGTCTGCTCCATCGGCCCGAAGCCTTCCTGCTTCGAACCATTGTAGTCGTCGGTCAGTTCGAACCCGGCTTGGCGGCCGGCCTCGACAAAGGCGCCGTAGAGCGGATTCTTGCGCGGGCCACGCTGGACGTGCAGCGGGCCGCCGTGGCCGCGCCAGCCGTCCTCGCCCCCGTCACTGTCCTCCATGCGCTTGAAATAGGGCAGCACGTCGGCGAAGCCCCAGCCGGCTGCCCCCTGTTCGGCCCAGTGGTCGAAGTCGCGTGCGTGGCCCCTGACATAGACCATGCCGTTGATCGAGGACGAGCCGCCGATCACCTTGCCGCGTGGCGTCGCCAGCACGCGGCCGCCGAGATGCGGCTCTGGTTCGCTGGCAAAGCCCCAGTCGTAAAGGCTCATATTGAGCGGGATCGACAGCGCCGACGGCATCTGGATCAGCGGCCCGATATCGGTACCGCCGAACTCGATGACGATCACCGAATGCTTGCCGTCTTCCGACAGTCGGTAGGCCATGGCCGAGCCGGCCGAGCCGGAGCCGATGATGACGAAGTCTGCTTCAAGCATGGTTCACATGCGCCCATCGTTCATATGCGAAATAAAATCGGCGAGCGAGACATTGCCGCCGGTAGCCATGACCAGGACCGTTTTACCCGTCACATCCACCTTGCCGCCGAGGAGCGCCGCCAGAGAGGCGGCGCCCGATGGCTCGAGCACCAGCTTCATCCGTTCGAAGGCGATCTTCATTGCCCGCCGCACGGAGGCATCATCGACGGTGATGCCGCGCACGCCGGCGGTCTTGACCGCCGCAAACGGCGCGTCGCCCGGCCGCCGCGACATCAGCCCGTCGCAAATCGATTTCGGCGCGATCGGCATGGTCTCGATGGCGCCATGCGCTAGCGATGCACCCATGCCGTTGAAGCCTTCCGGCTCGACGCCGATGATCTCGGTTGCCGGCGACAGATAGTGGAAGGCGAGCGACATGCCGCCGATCAGTCCGCCGCCGCCGACCGAGCAGAACAGAAGTTCGGCACTGGCGTCCTTTGCCTCGAATTGTTCGAGCGCTTCGAGCCCGGCGCCGGCCTGGCCGGCAACGATCTCCGGATCGTCGAATGGATGCAGCAACGCCAGCCCTTCGGTCTCGGCAATCTCGCGGGCCTTGGCGGCTGCGACCTCTTCACGGGCGCGCTCGCCATGATCGGTCAGCACGACGCGCGCGCCATAGCCTGCGGTCGCATCGCGCTTGGCGGCCGGCGCGTCGATCGGCATGACGATGGTGACGGGAATGCCGAGCGCCTGGCCGGCAGCCGCCAACCCTTGCGCGAAATTGCCGGAGGAGTAGGCGACGACGCCTTTTATGGCCTCATCCGGCGACAGCCGCTTCAACCGCCAATAGGCCCCGCGCACCTTGAACGATCCCGCCCATTGCAGCGATTCCGGTTTGATGAAGACGCGGGCCGCACCCGTCTCCTTGGCCAAGGCTGTCGATTCCAGCAAAGGCGTGATCTGCGTCGCCTTCGACGTCACGGCATAGGCCTGTCTGAGGTGCTCGAGGGAGGGGACAATTGTCATCATTCGCCTCGCGGAAAGCGTTTCTGTTCCTCGAGATTGTCGAGGTTCATGTGGTTGCGCATGTAGCGTTCCGACGCCTTCTGCAGCGGCTGGAACTCCCAGGGGTAATGCGTGCCGTTGCGCAGCGCGGGATAAACCACCCAGCGCCGCGCCTGGCTGACGCGCACCGCGGCATCGAATGCCGCCATGTCCCAGCGCGCTCGCACGGCTCCCGTGAAGGCCGCCACCAGATCGGCATGCGCCGGATCGGTGGCACGATTGGTGCGTTCTTGCGGATCGGCTTCGAGATCGAACAGAAGCGGCGGGTCGATCTCGCAATGGATGAATTTGTAGCGGCCGTCGCGGATCGCCACCAACGGCGCGTTGGAGCCCTCGGCGGCATATTCCATCAGCACCGGCGCGGTGCGCTGTCCGCCATCAAGCAACGGCAGCAGCGACTGCCCGTCGGTCCACGGTGCGATCGCGGAGATGTCGATGCCGGCGAGATCGCACAGCGTCGGCGTCACGTCGAGGTTGGAGACCGGCGCCTCGATCAGCCCTGCAGGAATGCCTTTGCCGGCGATCATCAAAGGTACTCGCGCCGAGCCCTCGAAAAAATTCATCTTGAACCACAGGCCGCGCTCGCCAAGCATGTCGCCATGGTCGGAGCAGAACAGGATGATGGTGTCGTCCAGCATGCGCGTTCGCTCCAGCACTGACATCAACTCGCCGACCTTGTCGTCGAGATAGGAGATGTTGGCGTAGTAGCCGCGCCGCGAGCGGCGGATCTGCTCCGGCGTGATGTTGAAACTGTCGTAGTCGCTGGCCCGGTAAAGCCGTTGCGAATGCGGGTCCTGATGGGCATAGGGGATGAATCCCACCTCCGGCTCAAGCGCCGGACAGTCTTCATAGAGATCCCAATATTGCCGCCGTGCGACATAGGGGTCGTGCGGGTGGGTGAAGGAAACCGTCAGGCACCAGGGCCGGCTGGCCTCGTCCTCGGAGGTGCGGGCAAGATCGTAGAGTTTTTGCACCGCGTGGAAGGCGACCTCGTCGTCATACTCCATCTGGTTGGTGATCTCGGCAACGCCGGCGCCGGTGACCGAGCCCAGATTGTGATACCACCAGTCGATGCGCTCGCCGGGCTTGCGGTAATCCGGCGTCCAGCCGAAATCGGCGGGATAGATGTCGGTGGTCAGCCGCTCCTCGAAACCGTGCAACTGGTCCGGCCCGACGAAATGCATCTTGCCCGACAGGCAGGTGTAGTAGCCGGCGCTGCGCAGATGATGCGCATAGGTCGGGATCGAGGAAGCGAATTCGGCGGCGTTGTCATAGACCTGGGTGCGCGACGGCAATTGCCCGCTCATGAAAGCGGCGCGGCCCGGCGCGCAAAGCGGCGAGGCCGTGTAGTTGTTGCCGAAGCGCGCCGAGCGTGCGGCCAGCGCCTTGAGATGCGGCACATGCAGGAAGTCCGCCGGCCCGTCCGCAAACAGCGTGCCGTTGAGCTGATCGACCATGACGATCAGGATGTTGGGTCGCCTTGATATCACTGAGGCTGTCACTGTGTCTGTCGCCCGCCGAGTTTGATTTCGAGATAATCTTCGACCAGCGCGATCGCGGTTTGAGCATCCGGCACGCCGTCCTTCAGCGCGCGCCTGATGTACAGCCCGTCGATCATCGCCGCGACCGCTTCCGCCGCGCGGTCGGCTTCGTTGCGCGGCAGTATGCCGATCAGTCCGCTCATCAGGTTGGAATGCAGCCGCCGCGCATAGACCCTGAGCAGCCGGCGCAGGGCCGATGATTTCTGTGCATCGACATAAAAGGCGAGCCAGGCCGCGATGGTTTCCGGCCGGAACTGGATGTCGGAGAAGTTGACGGCGACCACCGCCGAAACGCGTTCGCGCGGCGAGCCGGCGGATTGCAGCGCGCGCCGCATGTCGATCGTCAGCTCGGCCAGAATATGCCTCATCGTCGCCAGCAGCAGCTCATCCTTGGCGCCGAAATAGTGGTGAGCCAATGCTGACGACACACCGGCGCGCCCCGCTATCTCCGACATGGTCACGTCAAGCGAGCCGCGCTCGCCGATCGCCGAGATCGTCGCGTCGATGAGCGCCTTGCGGCGCAACGGTTCCATTCCGACTTTAGGCATGATGTTCCCGGCTTTTGCGGCGGAGATTATTTTTTATTGACGCGTCAATCAACAAAAAATTGATCCGATTGGAACCTGCACCAAGCGATTGTCGGCTTGCGGCCCTTTTCGATGCGGGCGGGATTGTTTATATTTGAACAATAAAGGCGAAGTGCGCCGTTTGCCCACATGTTAGGCTGGCGCCAAGGATGGAGACCGCCATGACCGCATGCATCGTTGGCTGGGCGCATTCGCGCTTCGGCAAGCTTGAAGCCGAGACGCTCGAGGGCCTGATCACAAAGGTCGCGGTCGACGCGCTCGACCATGCCGGCATTGGCCCGGACGAGGTCGACGAGATCGTGCTCGGCCATTTCAACGCCGGCTTCTCCCCTCAGGATTTTACCGCCAGCCTGGTGCTGCAGGCCGATGACCGGCTGCGCTTCAAGCCGGCGACGCGGGTGGAGAACGCCTGCGCCACGGGTTCGGCAGCGGTCCGCCAAGGCATCCGCGCCATCGACGCCAATGCCGCCCGCATCGTGCTGGTGGTCGGTGCCGAGCAGATGACGACGACCCCCGGCCCCGAGATCGGCAAGAACCTGCTCAAGGCTTCCTATCTGCCGGAGGAGGGCGACACGCCGGCCGGTTTCGCCGGCGTCTTCGGCAAGATCGCGCAGGCCTATTTCCAGCGTTATGGCGACCAGTCGGACGCGCTGGCGATGATCGCCGCCAAGAACCACAAGAACGGCGTCGACAATCCGTACGCGCAGATCCGCAAGGATTTCGGTTACGAATTCTGCCGCCAGGAAAGCGAGAAGAACCCCTTCGTCGCCGGTCCGCTGAAGCGCACCGATTGCTCCCTGGTTTCCGATGGCGCCGCCGCTCTTGTGCTCACCGACACCTCGACGGCGCTGAAGATGCGCCGCGCCGTCGCCTTCCGCGCCAACGAGCATGTCCAGGATTTCCTGCCGATGTCGAAGCGTGACATCCTGTCTTTCGAAGGCTGCGAGCAGGCCTGGAACCAGGCTTTGAAGAAGGCCGGCGTGACGCTCGACGACCTCTCCTTCGTCGAGACGCATGACTGCTTCACCATTGCCGAACTCATCGAATATGAGGCGATGGGCCTGGCCAAGCCGGGCGAGGGCGCCAGGCTGGCGCTGGACGGCACGACGGCAAAAGACGGCAGGCTCCCGGTCAATCCTTCGGGCGGGCTGAAGGCCAAGGGCCATCCGATCGGCGCCACCGGTGTGTCGATGCATGTGCTGACCGCCATGCAGTTGACCGGCGAAGCAGACGGCATCCAGGTGCCGGACGCAAAGCTTGGCGGCATCTTCAACATGGGTGGCGCTGCCGTCGCCAACTACGTTTCCATCCTCGACCGGATCAGGTAGAAGCGGCCCGTATATTTCGGGGTGGTGATGACAAATCCGGTTCTGGTCGAAGTCTTGCGCGGCGCGATCGTCGAGAGCGCCCATCGCGGCGCTGTCGCAATCTTCGACGGTGACGGCAAGCCTGTCCTGGAGATCGGCGATACGGCGCGGCCGGTGTTTCCTCGCTCGGCGGTCAAGGCGATCCAGGCGCTGCCGCTGGTTGAAACGGGTGCTGCCGATGCGTACGGCTTGGGCGACCGCGAACTGGCGCTGGCCTGCGCTTCGCATTCGGGCGAACCCGCGCATGTCGAACTGGCGCAGGCGATGCTGGCCAAGGCCGGGCTCGACAAGTCGGCGCTGGAATGCGGCGCGCATTGGCCGTCGAGCCACGACGCGACGATCGCACTGGCCCGCACAGGCGTCTCGCCGAACGCACTGCACAACAATTGCTCGGGCAAGCATTCCGGATTTCTCTGCACCTGCGTGCACTCAGGGATTGCCCACCAAGGCTACGTCAAGGCAGGCCATGGTTTGCAGGAGATGGTGCGCGACGCCATGCAGGCGGTGACCGGCGCTGCCCACGATGCGGATCACCGGGCAACCGATGGCTGCTCGATTCCCACCTATGCCGTGCCGCTGAAAAGTTTTGCCCTTGGCTTTGCCCGCATGGCGACGGGCAGGAGCTTTGGCCCTGAGCGCGCCAAGGCGGCCAAACGCCTGCTGTCTGCCTGTATGGCCGAGCCTTTCCTGGTCGCCGGCACCGGCAAAGTGGATGTGGCGCTGATGCAGGCCGCGCCCGGCCGCATATTCGTCAAGACGGGCGCCGAGGGTGTCTATTGCGCCGCCGTTCCGGAGCTTGGCCTCGGCATCGCGCTAAAATGCGATGACGGCGCCGGCCGCGCCGCCGAGGTGATGATTGCCACTGTGCTGGCAAAACTTCTCAGCGCCGACGGCGCACTGGCGGCGAACCTTCTGGAGCGGGCCAATCCTCCGATCGAAAGCCGCATCGGCGCCAAGGTCGGCTCGCTGCGGCCGACGACGACGCTCAGCTGACCCTGTTTCGCTCGACCGTCAGGTGCGCATAGCCGCTATCGCTCGACCGCGCGAGGTCGCCGGTCGCCGGTTCGGCCCAGCGCTGGCCGATGATGGCGCCGTTCTTGGCGCCGTCGATGACGTTGTCGGAAATGATGGCGTTTCCAGCGCCTTCTACCACAGTGACGGCGATGCCGGTTCCGGCCTGACGGATGATGTTTCCCGTCGCCACAACATTGCGCATATAAGCGCCCCAGCCGATCTGCATGCCGTAGAGCGGCGCGTTCTCGATGACATTGCCCGAGACGGTGGTGTCGGCCTCGACGCTGATACCGACGCCGAAGCCCGGCGCGTCGGCGGGGTAGGGGCCGGTGGTCGAGAGGTTGCGCATGATGTTGTTCGAGCAGACACCCATACGGCCGCCGTCGTTGAAATTGACGATCGAGATGCCGTTAGCGGCACCATCGACGATGTTGTTGCCGATGATGGCGCCTTCGAAGGAGAATTCGGAATAGAGCGCGGTTTCGCCCGACCGCGAGCAGGTGTTGCCGGTCATCTGCAGATTGCTGGAACTGTTGGCGCGGATCGCCGAGAAGGCGCAGTCCGAGACGATGTTGCCGGTGACGGAGACATTGCCGGCACGGAAGGCGTTGATGCCATTGCCGTTCTGCCCGGTGCCGCCGCCGCGCGCGCGCCGATCCGCTGCACGCGGTTGCCGCTGACGATCGTGCCGTCCTCGGCCTGCTGCCAGCGATGCACAAGAATGCCGCCATTGCCACAGTCGGATACGGTGTTGTCGGATATCGCCAGGCCAGCGGCCTCGACGGAGTAGATGCCGGCGTCCGCAGCCCCCGAAATCTCGGAGCGCTCGATGCGGCCCGACGCATGCTCCAGCGCCAGCCCATGCTTGCCGCTGCCGGTGATCGTGCAATTGTCGATGACGAGATGGGCGACGCGGCGCAGGTCGAGCAGGCCTTGGGCATCGTCGGCCAACTCGCCGTTGGCGCCGTCGAGGACCAATGCGGTGAACTCTATATGCTCGGCCTGTTCGGCCGTCAGCAAATGGCCATTGCCGCCATAGAGGATGCGCGAGGCGCCCGGCACGCCCGAAAGCCTGACGCGGGCGGGCAGGGTCAGGTTGGACACGACATAGGTGCCCGGCGGCAGGAACACCGGCGCGTTGCGGTCGCTGGCCTCGGCTAGCATCCTGGCGAAGGCCTTGCTCTGGTCGTCCGGTGCGTCCGGCTCCACGCCAAGCTCGGCGGCGTTGATCGAGCCGCGCACCGCCGTTTTCGCCAAGGCGTTGCCCACCGAAAGGCCGAGCACGGCAAAGCCGGCCGTCCCCTTCAGAAGCGTTCGTCTGTTCAACATCGGCACATCCCTTGCGATCATCCGGCTGATCGCAGGAATTGGGCCAGCCGCATCGGTCTCCGCTCGGCCATAGTCCGGCCAATGACCGGGTCCGGCAAGTGGCTTGTGCAGTCACGGAAGCGGGCCTAAGTTTATCCGATGAGCAGAGCTTTTACCCGCGAGGAAGACAGCGAAAACGCCATTGCCGGCATCGGCGAGCGGCCGATCAGCCAACACCGCAATCTGGTGACGGAGCGCGGCCTGGCGATGATCGAGGACAATCTGGCCGATCTGCGCGACATTTTGGCGAAAGCCGAGCGAAAAGCCGATCGCGAGCGCATTGCCGTTGTCTCGCGCGACCTGCGCTACTGGACAGCGCGCCGCGAAAGCGCCGAGCTTTCCGTGCCGGAACCGGGCAGCGACCAGGTGCGCTTCGGCATGGGTGTCACGCTGGAAGGCGATGACGGCAAGAGAGTGCACTGGAAGATAGTCGGCGAGGACGAGGCCGACCCCTCAAAGGGCAGCATCTCACACGTCTCGCCAATGGCCGTGGCGCTGTTCGGCAAGAAGGTCGGCGACGTCGCAAGCGTCAACGGCAAAGAATGGGAAATCCTCAAGCTGTCGGACGCCTGACGCCAGCTCACCCTATTTGCACAGCCAGCTTTCGCAACGCGGGCTCATACTTGGCCATGACATCGCGAGCAGCACGTATTTGCCGTTCGACGTCGTCACACGGCACCGGCCTTAGGATGATGCCGTCGTCGGTTTCGATGATCTGGAGTTCATCGCCCACTTGCAGGCTCAAGCTGTCGAGCGTTTCCCGCGGCAGGATTACAACGCCCGATCCGTCCTCAAGTCCGTGAATGATGGTGTTCATAGCTATACCATAGGTTGCGCCCGATATTGCAACGCAACTTTGATAAGCAGTGCAACTGTTTCAATCAGCCCGCCAGCAGCCGGTCCAGCAACCGATCCGCAGCCTCCGGGATAACCGTCCCTGGCGGGAAGATTTCCGCGGCACCCGCTTCCAGCACTGCGCCGTAATCCTGCGGCGGGATGACGCCGCCGGCGACGATCAGCATGTCGCTGCGGCCGAGCTTCTTCAGCGCGTCGCGTAGTTCGGGGATCAGCGTCAGGTGCCCCGCCGCCAGCGATGAGGCGCCGATGACATGGACGTCCTGCGCCACCGCCAGCCTGGCGATCTCGTCGGGTGTCTGGAACATCGCGCCGACCGTCACGTCGAAGCCGAGATCGGCGAAGGCCGTGGCGATCACCTTCTGGCCACGGTCGTGGCCGTCCTGTCCCATCTTTGCGACCAGGATGCGCGGCTTGCCGCCGGACTTCTTCTCGAAAGCTTCGAGCTTCTCCAGCAATCGGTCGACCGTCAGATTGTCGCCAAGCGCATTGCGATAAACGCCGGAGATCGTTTGCACCGAGGCGACGTGACGGCCAAAGACCTTTTCGAGCGCCAGCGAGATCTCGCCGACCGTGGCATTGGCGCGCGCGGCGCGGATGGCAAATTCCAGCAGGTTTTCGTTACCCTGCGCAGCGCGGGTCAGCGCATCGAGCGCGCTCTCGACCGCGCCGACATTGCGCGTGCCTTTCAGGTTCTGCAGCTTCGACAATTGCCGGGCCTTGACCTCGGCATTGTCGATCTTCAGCACGTCGACGTCGATTTCGTTCTCGGGGCGATGCGCGTTTACGCCAACCAGTATCTGCTCGCCGGAATCGATACGCGCCTGCGTGCGCGCCGCCGCTTCCTCGATGCGAAGTTTTGGAATGCCCTGTTCGGTTGCTGCCGCCATGCCGCCAAGCGCCTCGACCTCTTCGATATGGGCGAGCGCACGCGCCGCCAGATCGTGCGTCAGCCGTTCGATATAGGCCGAGCCGCCCCACGGATCGATGATGCAGGTGGTGCCGGATTCCTTCTGCAGGATCAACTGCGTGTTGCGGGCGATGCGCGCCGAGTGGTCGGTCGGCAGCGCCATCGCCTCGTCGAAGGAGTTGGTGTGCAGCGACTGGGTATGTCCCTGCGTCGCCGCCATCGCCTCGATCATGGTGCGGGTGATGTTGTTGTAGGGGTCCTGCGCCGTCAGCGACCAGCCGGAGGTCTGGCAATGGGTGCGCAGCGACAGCGAGCGTTCGTCGTTCGGTGCAAAATTCTTCTGCATCAGGGTCGCCCACAACAGGCGCGCCGCGCGGAGCTTGGCGATCTCCATGAAGAAGTTCATGCCGATCGCCCAGAAGAAGGAAAGCCGCGGGGCGAAACGGTCGATGTCGAGCCCGGCGGCGACGCCGGCGCGGGCATATTCGATGCCGTCGGCGATGGTGTAGGCGAGCTCCAGGTCCGCGGTCGCGCCGGCCTCCTGCATGTGATAGCCGGAGATCGAGATCGAATTGAACTTCGGCATGTGCTGGGAGGTATAGGAGAAGATGTCAGACACGATCCGCATCGAGGGCTTCGGCGGATAGATGTAGGTGTTGCGGACCATGAACTCCTTCAGAATGTCGTTCTGAATGGTGCCGGCGAGATCCTTCTGAGCAACGCCCTGTTCTTCGGCCGCGACGATATAGAGCGCCATGATCGGCAGCACCGCGCCGTTCATGGTCATCGACACCGTCATCTCGCCCAGCGGAATGCCGTCGAACAATTGCCGCATGTCGAGGATGGAATCGATGGCCACGCCCGCCATGCCGACATCGCCGGCAACGCGCGGATGGTCGCTGTCATAGCCGCGATGGGTGGGCAGATCGAAAGCGACCGAAAGGCCCTTTTGGCCGGCGGCGAGATTGCGCCGGTAGAAGGCGTTGGATTCCTCGGCCGTCGAGAAGCCGGCATATTGCCGGATCGTCCACGGCTGCTGGACATACATGGTCGGGTAGGGACCGCGCACGAAGGGCGGCATTCCCGGATAGGTGTCGAGATGCGGCAGCCCCTTGAGATCGCCCTGGCTGTAGAGATGCTTGACGGCAATACCTTCCGGCGTCAGCCGCTGGCCCTTGACCTCGACCGGCGCGCGCCGTGGCGCCGACCAGCCAATGTGGCTGAAATCCGGGATCACTGTGCGGCTCCGATTGCCTGGTCGATGCGGACCGGAAACAGCGCCTCGCACACCGCCACGCCCTCTGTGAAAGGCGGCCGCCGCTCAGCCGCCAGCGTCTCGACCGGGGCATCGTTTTTCAGCGGGTAAAGCGTGGTGCCGATGATTGCCCGTTCACCCGACCGGTAGGCCTCGGCGCGGCGCTCGGATGCTGCCTTGACGCGCTTCTGGATATGCCCTTGCTGCAGGCTTGCCAGAACGCCGCCTTCCGCTTCGATCCGCTGGAACTCTTCCCACGCCGCTTCGCACAGGCCCAGGGTCAGCGCCTCGACTGCGCCCGACCCAAATGCTGGGTCGGCGACATGGTCGATATGGCTTTCATTGGCCATGATCAACTGCGCATTGCGGGCGATGCGGCGGGCAAAGCCGGCCGGCAGCCCGAGGGCGACGGTGTGTGGCAGGATGGAGATCGAGTCCGCGCCGCCTGCTGCCGCTGCAAAGCTGGCGATGGTGGTGCGCAGGATGTTGGTTTCGGGATCCGCCGCCGTCATCATGCGGAACGACGTCTCGGCATGGATGTTGGCTGTCGATGCCGGGATGGAACAGGTTTCCTGGATGCGCGCCCACAGCCTGCGCAAGGCCCGGACCTTGGCCATCGACAGGAACTGGTCCTGGTCGACGCTCAGCGCAAAGCCGATATGGGGAGCGGCATAGACAAGCGGCTGGCGCGCATCCTCGAACATCCTGAGGTATGACACGGCGGAAGCGAGCATGGTGCCGAGTTCCTGCGCTTCCGTGGCGCCGGCATTGTGGAACACCCGCCCGTCGGCCTCCAGCAGCACACCCGGCACGCCCAGCGAGAAGAAATGCGCCAGCGATTGCGGCATCGATGCCTGCAACGCCTCGATCGACATGCGCAGCCGGCCGGTTCCGGCAAAGATTGCCGCCGGGTCGATGCCGAAGGAGAGGTTCAGCTTTGCCGGGTCGGAGCGGCGCTTGCTCAGGAACGCCACCAGCCAGTCGGCGACGGCACGGCTCCAGGGATGGGCGTCGATGCGGATCTGCGTGCGGTTGAGCGGTACGCCATCCAGCACCGTTTCCAGCGCCTGCGCCGTCCTTGGCAGGCCATAGCCGAACGCATTCGGAGCACCCTCGAAGACAAGCGACAATCCCGTCGCGCCTTGTGCCACATCGTCCAGGGCCTGCGCCTTGGCGCGGCCGATATCGGGATCGTCAATGCGCTGGCTGACGATCCAGGGCAATTTGGGGTTGGCGCGCACAAGCGGCTCGGCGCCGGCGGCGCGATCGTAGAGCGGTTCGATGCGAATCTGATCGTCGGTATGCGAGACCAGTTTTTCCTCGAAGGAGGCGCCGGCGAGCGCCTTTTCGGCCAAGGCCAGCCAACGCTGGCGCTCGACGTCAGCGGGTTCGATGCTCCTGGTCAAGGATCCGGCGCCCATCCATGTTCCTCGTTTTTATGCGGCCGCACCAGCGTCAGCCGTCCAGTCTACGGTTCCCTGCCAGATATCGCAATGCAATGCGCTTGCGCGGTTGGGATTCGCTTCCCTGACATAGGGCAGCCTGCGTGGACGAACCATGGAACGATTGCCAAACAGCGGCAAAATCCGCAAGTTCCAAAAACCGATTTGGAGGATTGGTTCAATTTAGACGATTGGCCCAATCTGGATGAATAGCCAACTGGATGGATAGCCCAATTGGAGAATAGCATTGTCGCTGCGCAATGGCCTGACTATACCCTGCGGCACGGCCACAGGCTTTTAACACATCAGTTTGCGGAGACATGGTCATATGGCTGACGACACCAGCATTTTCCTCGGCGCCAGCCGCAAGCCCGACGACAGCTATCAGCGCGCCGAACAGCTCTTGCTGCAATATGGGAACCGCCATGGCCTGATCACCGGCGCCACCGGCACCGGCAAGACAGTCAGCCTGCAGATCCTGGCCGAGGGGTTTTCCAATGCCGGCGTGCCTGTGTTCTGCGCCGATATCAAGGGCGACCTGTCCGGCATTGCCATGATGGGCAAGGCGCAGGATTTCCTGGTCAAGCGGGCCGAGCAGGTCAAGCTCGACCCTTACGACTTCCAGGAATTCCCGGTCATCTTCTGGGACCTGTTCGGCGAGCAGGGCCATCCGATCCGCGCCACCGTCTCGGAAATGGGGCCGCTGCTTCTGTCGCGGCTGATGAACCTCTCCGAAGCGCAGGAAGGCATCATGAACATCGCCTTCCGCATCGCCGATGAGGATGGCCTGCTGCTGCTCGACATGAAGGATCTGCAAGCACTGCTGGCCAACATCGCAGCGCGCGCCGACGAGATCAGCTCGCGCTACGGCAATGTCACCAAGCCGTCGGTCGGCGCAATCCAGCGCACGCTTCTGGTGCTGGAACAGCAGGGCGCGGCGCATTTCTTCGGCGAACCGGCTTTGCGCATCGCCGACATCATGCGCACCACCCGCGACGGCCGCGGCGCCATCAGCGTGCTCGCTGCCGACAGATTGATGATGAACCCCAGGCTCTACGCCACCTTCCTGCTCTGGCTGATGTCGGAGCTGTTCGAGGAATTGCCCGAGGTCGGCGATCCCGAAAGGCCGAAGCTGGTGTTCTTCTTCGACGAGGCGCATCTGCTTTTCGACGATGCGCCGAAGGTGCTGATCGACCGCGTCGAGCAGGTGGTTCGCTTGATCCGTTCGAAAGGCGTCGGTGTCTATTTCGTCACGCAGAACCCTTTGGACATCCCTGAAAAGGTTCTCGCCCAGCTCGGCAACCGTGTGCAGCACGCGCTGCGCGCCTATACGCCGCGTGAGCAGCAGGCGGTCAAGACCGCCGCCGACACCTTCCGGCCCAATCCCGATTTCGACTGCGCCACCGCCATCACCCAGCTCGGCACCGGCGAGGCGCTGGTCTCGACGCTGGAGGTCAAGGGCGTGCCGTCCATGGTGCAGCGGACATTGATCCGGCCGCCATCGTCTAGGCTTGGCCCGATCACAGCGGACGAGCGCCGCAAGCTGATCGACCAGAGCCCGGTCGCCGGCCAGTACGACCAGACCATCGACCGCGAATCGGCCTTCGAGATGCTGCAGAAGAAAGCCAGGGATGCGCAGGACGAGCAGGCGCAGCAGGCCGACAGCGGGCGCTCGCGCTGGACCATTCCGGGCTTCGGCAATGACGATCCGCCGCCGCAGCAATCAGGCGGTCGCCGCGCCCCTGCACCACGGCCGTCCAACCGCCAGACGGTGGCCGAAGCCGCGATCAAAGCGGTGGTGCGCTCGGTCGGCTCGTCGGTCGGCCGCGCGATCGTGCGCGGGATTCTGGGCAGCCTGTCCAGGGGGCGGTGAAAAGTGTCAGCCAGCCCGCCTCGGACATGATCAGCGGCCAAAATATCGCTATTGACGGCGGTTGGTAGGGATGGCCGGCCTCCTGGAACTGCGCGACGACCGCGCCCGTCTGGTCCTGGCGCCGCAAAAGGGCGCAGCGATCGCCCGCTTCGACGCACTGGTCTGCGGCGCAACGGTGTCGCTGCTCCGCCCCGACGATGGCACCGGCGCCTCCGGCTGCCAGCTTCTGGTTCCCTGGTCGAACCGCATCTCAGGCGGCGGTTTCGCCTTCGACGGCCGCTTCCATGCGATCGAGCCGAACGTGCCGGGGGAGGCCTTTCCAATCCATGGCGACGGCTTCCAGAGGGAGTGGCGGATTGCCAGCCACAGCGCCACCGAGGCAGAACTGGTCCTCGACGCCGGTGAAATCGGCCCCTACCGATATACGGCGCGGGTCGCCTATGCGCTGCATGACGGGGCCTTGGATGCCACGCTCACGGTGGAGAATCGCACCGGCATTCGCCTGCCTTACGGGCTCGGCTTTCATCCGTGGTTCCCGCGCAGCGCCGGAACGACGCTCGAGGCGAAGGCGGCGCGGGTCTGGCTGGAGGACAAGCATCATCTGCCGGTCGGCGTGGCGCCGGTGGCCGATTACCCCGCGTGGAATTTCTCGAACGCCTCCCTGTTGCCGCGAAGCTGGGTCAACAACGCCTTCGACGGCTGGGACCGCCGCGCCAGGATCACCCGGCCCGAGGACAGGATCGCCATCTCGCTCACCGCCTCGCCATTGCTCGACGTCTTCATCCTCTATTCGCCGTCGCAGGATGCCGATTTCTTCTGCTTCGAGCCGGTGTCGCATACCGTCGATGCGCATCACGGCAAAGGGCTGACCCCGCTTGAGCACGGCGCTACGCTGAGTGCAAACATGCGCCTCGATTGGCGTTCCGCTGCTTCGCTCTGATGCGTCATGTGCACACCCACTCGCGGATCTTGCATTTTTGTCCGTTCCGCTCGCACGCCTGCAGTGTCAGGTCTTCGGCATCCCGGCGTGTTTGCGCCGTCTCGGCGCCCCAACTGGTCAGCCGCCCTTCCGGCTTCTCGCCTACGGCGAGGGCGCCGCAATGCTTGTAGGGAAAGCCGGTATTGTCGTCATCGTCCCAATGGCGATGATTGCGGAATACGCTGACCACGGCGCAGCTGCCGCCGCCGGCGTTCTGGCAATGCTTCAGCGCGATGTCCATCGCCTCCTGCCGCTTGTCGGCGCCCCAAAAGAAGCCGTGCTTCTCGTCGGGGCTCGAATAGGCGATCGCCGCCCAGATGCCTCTCTCCTCCTGGGCCGGCGGCTCGGGCACGTCCGCCGCCGGGGCTAGGTCCGCCGCGCCCAGCCGCCCGGCGCAAAGCAACAGCATGCCGATCGCCGCAATGGCGGAATTCACCCTCATTGTACGCCTCCTTGTTTACCTGCTGCCGAGGCCACGGAAATGACGACGCAGCTGTTGCCGGTTGGCAGCAGCATCGCGTTGCCCCCTCCATTGGCCAGTTCATAGACGCTGATTTGTCCAAGATTGTTGGCGAGCTTGCTGTCTTTCGGAAGCAGGGCCGGAACATCGGCGCAATTGGCCGCGAATGGCGCCACCCTGACCATCGTACCTTCGCAAACGGATGCGGTGGGTGCCGCGAACACCAGACCTGCCGCCGGGCCGCTGTAGCCCTGTGTAGCGTAGTTCATGCCGACCAAGGCTTCCACGAGGTGTTTGTCGGGGGCCTCGTTGTTCCAGATCGACTGGACGCTGTACGTCGTGCCGGTCGTCAGCATCTGCCCAAGGGCTGGGAAAATGTTGGAACAAGACTGCAAGCCTGCCTCTTTGGCGTGTTGCAGAAATGGCGTCTCGGCCAGGGCCGGATTGGGCTGGTTGGTCTCCGCGACCGCCGGCTGCGGCAGTAAATTGTGGAGCAGGTCGTAGCGCATGGCCGCGAAGCCGGCCGTGGCGACGACGGCAATGGCGAGCAACGAGAAGACAGCGGTCCTCGCGCGGTTTCGTTGCGGTCTGCTCCGGTCTTCGATGCCGACCCGGACAGCATCCTTTCCCTGGTTGCGGGACATTATCCGGTCATGGATCGATTGCTGGTTCATCGCGATTGCCTCGTCAATTGATCGCCGCAACGGCCGCGGCCAAGCCCTTGAGGGTCGCGGTTACGTTGATCGTCCTGCCATCCGTGGTCGGGAAGGAGATGACGGATGCCGCGGCCTTCGAAATCTGTTCGCGCATGATCGGACCAACCGGCAGCATGCCGACGCAGACGGCCTGATTGCATCCGTCGAGTTGAATTTTTATCGGCTCCTTGCGCCCCTCGAATGTCAGCGAGACAGGAGCGTCGCTCTTGGCGATCGGCGGGGCGCGCAAGATCATGTAGGGGTTGCCTTCCTTGGTGGCGGCAAGCGACCAGCTGAACGCAACCTGTCCTGCCTGGTCCTCGATGATCTGGGTGACATTGCAGACCTTTTGGCGCGCCTTCAGGTTCTCGTCGCAGATCAGCGTCCAGTTCTCGAACGGACGGGTGGTCCGTTGATATTCGCCAAGCTTCGCATCCGCAGGGATCGCTACGTCGGAAGGTTTTACCCTGTAGCCGGAAGGGATTGCTTCCTGCCCGGCCGCTAACGGGCCGGACAGGAGCATTGACGTCATGGATATCGCGACAGCAAGGACTGCCTGCCTGATCATGGCCGGGCTCTAGTTCAGCGTAAGGCTGACGCCCGCGCCGACGCCCCAGTGCCCGCCTGCCGTTGTGCCGGACAGGTTCGCTCGAACACGTCCCTCCTCGCTCGTGTAGCCGGCGCCGAAGGCCAGGGCGCCTTCACCGCGCCAATAGCCTCCGCCGGCGGCCACGCTCAGCTTGCCGGGACGATCGTCGTAGCGCAGCGAGCCGGCCGCCAAGCCGATTGCCGCAGCCTGGCGCGCCTCGCCCCTGACCTCTCCCATGTCCATGTTGAGCTGGCTGAGTTTGGAGTCCGCATACGCATTGGCTTGCTGCAGCGTGGTGGCCGCCACCTGGTTGGTGTAGTTCTTCGAATTGTCTAGGTTGAGTGCTAACCCGCTGTTGAACTGCTGAACATTGACCGCATCGGTGTTGGCAACGCCCGGCCCGACATTGTGGATGACCACCGGCGTGTTCGGGTCGCCGCCGGCAAGGGTAATCGAGTTGGACTTGTTGCCGTTCCCGTCCTTGTCGTACTGGACGGCGAACTGATTCAGGTCGCCGACGCTACCCTGCATGGCTTCGACCGCCTGGTTGGTGGCGAAGAGCTGGCTGCCGTTGATGGCGTCGGTGGAGGTGCCGCTGATCCGGCCCGCCGCGACATTGGTGACGGTGCGCTCGTTGCCGACGGTGCCGACGCTGACCGTGCTGGTCGGAGCTGTTCCGGCGAAGGTATAGGCAACGCCGTTGATCGTGGTGCCGGTGGTGGCGACCGCCGCCGCCGTCGTCGAGCCCGCGCCGAGCGCGACGCTGCCCGGCTCGTTGGCCTTTGCGCCGGCGCCGAGCGCCACCGCCTGCGCTCCGTTGGTGGTCGCGTTGGTGCCGAGGGCGATGCTGTCGGCCTGGTTGACCGTCGAATTCTGGCCGATCGCGATGCCTCCCGGCGCCGTCTGCTGCACGATGGCGCCGTTGCCGATGCCGATGCCATTGTCGCCATTGACGGTGGTGCGCGGACCGACCGCAACCGAATCGACGCCGACCGCGAGCGAATCCGCTGCCGTCGAATTGGCATGGAAGTACAGGCTCCCCGTCACCGCGAACGAGCTCAGCGCGCCCTTCAACTGGCGAAGCGTGACCGCGTCCTGGTCCTGCGTGCCGTCGGCCACGTTGATGATCTGGCGATAGGAGGTGGAGGTGCCGACCGAGACGGCGCCGAGCAGGCTCATGTCCGCGGTGTTGTAGGGAATGAGGCCGGTGCCGGAGAGGATCGACCCCGATACGGGCGCGACCGCCCGATCCGAAACCGAGCCGGCGCCAAGCGCCACGCCGCCGATGACGCTGGCCTGGGTGTCGCGGCCGAGCGCCAGCGCATTGTCGGCGCTCGCGGTCGCCTGGTAGCCCAGGGCGGAAGAGCCGATCCCTTGCGCGAAGGAGTCCGCGACGGCAAGCGTCCTGTCGTTGGTGCGCACATAGCGGATGCCGTCGCCATTGGCGTCGGTGTAGGCCAGCGAGGTGTCGCCGGCAATATTGCTGATCGAATTGCCGAGATTGGTGATGTCAGCAGTATTGGCGGCGATATCGGTGGTGTTCTGCGTCACCTGCTGGTTGGTCGCAAACAGCTGCGAGCCGTTGACCGCATCGGTCGAGGAGTTGCTCAACTGCCCGGCCGCGACGTTCTGGATCTGGCGTTCGGCGCCCACCGAGCCGACCGAGAATGCACCCGCGGGCGTCGCGCCGGCGAAGGTGTAGGCAACGCCGCCGATCGTGGTGCCGCCGACCGCCGTGGTCACGGTCGACACCGCATTCGCGCCGATCGCAACGTCGCCGGCATTGTTGGCCACGGCATTCGGGCCGACCGCAACGGAATCCGTCCCCAGGGCCTGGGAATCCGCCAGCGTCGAATTGGCATGGAAATACTTGATGCCGCCGCCGGTGCTGATGCTGTTGATTGTGTTGCCGAGATTGGTGATGTCGGCGGTGTTGGCGGCGATGTCGGTCGTATTCTGCGTCACCTGCTGGTTGGTGGCGAAGAGCTGCGAGCCGTTGATCGCGTCGGTCGACGAATTGCTGAGCCGGCCCGCCGCGACATTGGTGATGGTGCGTTCCGCGCCGACCGCGCCGACGCTGACGGTGCTTGCCGGCGTCGTGCCGGCGAAGTTGTAGGCGACGCCGCCGATCGTCGTGCCGGCGGTGCCGACCGCCGCGGCGGTTACCGAGCCCGAGCCGAGCGCCACGTCGCCGGCGTTGCTGGCGTTGGCGAGGGCGCCCAGCGCGATTGCATTCTGGGCGCCGGCATTCGCTCCTACGCCGAGAGCGGTCGCTTGAAAGGCGGTTGCAAACGCGTTCTGGCCGATCGCGGTGCTGGACGTGGCTGTGGCATTGGCGTTGGCACCGACGGCGGTGCTGTATTGGCCCGAGGCCTTGGAGATGTATCCCATCGCCGTTGCGTCAAGCGCCGATGCGACGGCGCCGCTGCCGAAGGCCGAGGCGTTGGCGTCGGAGGCGCTCGAATTGGTGCCGGCCGCGATGGCGTTTGTCCCCGTCGCGGTCGCGGCTGGTCCGATAGCAACGGAGTCCGTGCCCGTTGCGGACGAGTCCGCCGCCGTCGAATTGGCGTGGAAATACTTGATGCCGCCACCGGTGCTGATGCTGTTGATCGTGTTGCCGAGATTGGTGATGTCGGCGGTGTTGGCGGCGATGGCCGTCGTGTTCTGCGTCACCTGCTGGTTGGTGGCGAAGAGCTGCGAGCCATTGATGGCGTCGGTCGACGAATTGCTGAGCCGGCCCGCCGCGACATTGGTGATGGTCCGCTCCGCGCCGAGCGCGCCGACGCTGACAGTGCTCGTCGGCGTCGTGCCGGCGAAGCTGTAGGCCGTGCCGCCGATCGTCGCGCCGCTGGTGCCGACCGCCGTCGCGGTCACCGAGCCCGAACCGAGCGCTACGTCGCCGGAGCTTGCCGTCGCCGTCGCGCCGTTGCCCAGCGCGACATTGCCGGCAAGGCCGGCTGCACCCGCCGTCGAGCCATTGCCCAGCGCCACGGAGCCTTGCCCGACGGCCTTGTTGTTGTTGCCGATGGCAACCGCGCCTGCGGCCTGGTTTGCGGCTGTGGCGGTTGCCGTGCCGTCGCTGTTGGCGATGTTGTTGGCGCCGCCGGTGAAGGCGCCGGTGCCGCTGGCATAGCTCGGATCGCCGATGGAGACCGCGCCGTTGCCAAAGGCTGTGTTGCCGGCGCCGATGGCGACAGCCTTGCCGCCCGTCGCCGTTGCATTCGTGCCCACTGCAACAGCGTCGGCGGAATTGGCGACCGCCGCATTACCGATCGCCACGGCGTTGGTGGCGCTGGCCTTGGAGCCGATGCCGAGCGCGGTGCTGGCAATCCCGCTGGCGGCGGCGCTGACACCGGCGGCAAGAGAATTGTCTCCCGTCGCATTCGCGCCGGAACCGAACGAGGAGGCGTTTGCGCCGCTGGCAACGGCGGTGTTGCCAATAGCAGTGCTGGCGGAGCCACTCGCAACCGAGGTAGCGCCCATCGCGGTGGCGAAAGCGCCCGAAGACAGCGAATTGGTGCCGATGGCGATGCTGTTGGGCAGGGCAGTGTTGGCCTGAACGCCTGCCTGCGCGCCGACGCCGAATGCGATGGATTGGTTGCCCCATGCACTGGCGGTGTTGCCCATCGCCGTTGCGCCCGTTCCGGTCGCTTTGGTCAGGACGCCGATGGAGACCGTGTTCTGTTGAGATGCCAGCACATCCGTACCAAGGGCGATGGCGCCCTGCGACAGCGCGCCTGTTCCCACGACGGTGCGCCCGCCAATGTTGATGGAGTTGATGCTAGTCGCGGTCGCCTGGAAACCGATGGCGACGGCATTCTGGTTGCTGGCGACGGCGCTGTTACCTTGCGCAATCGAATCCACGCCGGATGCTGTTGCCCCAAACCCGAGCGCGGTGGCGCGCAGCCCGGTCGCCCGGGTAACATAGCCGATCGCCGTCGAGTTCAGTCCGTCGGCACGCGCATTCAGGCCAAAGGCGGCCGCGCCTGTGGTTGCAACCGAATTGACGCCAATCGCGCTTGCTGCGTCCCCGTTGGCCTTGGCGTTCCCGCCCACGGCGAGGGCATTGACGCCGGTTGCGCCTGCGAAGACACCTATGCCTATGGCATTGAGGCCATTGACACCCATCGCATAGCCGATGGCGATCGTGCCGTCGCCCGTTGCACTGTTGGAACTGCCCAACGCCACGCTGTTGTTGCCATTCGTCGCGGTGCCGTTACCGATGGCGACGGCGTTGCCGCCGGTCGCCGAACCACCGCCAGCCTGGTATTGTGCCTGGGCCGGTGTGGCGATGCCGATCGCGGCGATTGCGGCCAAGCCTCCGATCATGCTGGCCGGGCTCACGCCGCAGGCCAATGCCGAACGCACGCTGGCGCCGACGCCCAACGTCCCCAACCCCAAACCCTTGCGGCGCATTCCAAGCGTACGATGCGCCATGCGCAGGACGGCCATCAGGCGGCGACGAACCGAGCGACTGTCGGCCGCACCCGCGATCCAGTTTCCGACAAATCCAGGAAGAAATTCGATCCTTGCTTGCCCCTCGACGCGTCTGGTCATGCTAGTTTTTCCTCGCAATTGCCGAGGCGCCCTGATGTGCCGCACCATTCGCCTCGGTGGCCAAAAAATCTTCGAAATTGCGCGTCTTCTCCCGTAACGAGAGACCAACCTTCGCGCCTTGTTTTTCAATCAGCTGATAGGCGCTCGCGACCCATGGCTGCGTCGGTTCTGGAACCGTATGCAGTGCAGCCTCCGTCCGTTCCGGCGGCAGGCTTACCGCCACCAGCGCGCGGCAGAGATCGAAATGAAATCCCGGATCGCCTTCACCACAAGCCGGAGAGGTCAGTCCAAGCACGAAACAGGCCAGGAGATGGTCGAGTTCCGCAGCGCTGATCCGGCTGGCGTATTGGCGTTGCAGTGCAGCCCAGGCCGCTTCGGCCTTAGGCGCGAAGACCTCGATTTCCGCGAATTGAATGTCCATGGGACAATCCGACATGCTGTATCATCTGGTTGCTCCCCCGCCCCAAATGACTTCCATCGCGACCATGAGCACATTCGCGGTGCAGGTATTTTGGAATAATCCGGAATCTTTGTAGGAAAATCCGGTATTTGGTCCCTGCGCGACAACTGTGACTGCTCTGCCACACAACCTTCGACTATACTGAAGATCAATCGAGGTATCGCCGCGGACAATCATGCGCGCCGCAACAGTCGTTAACGTTGCAGCTTGACCTGCCTGGGGGTTCTGTTCCGGTATCTGGACATGGTGACTGTCAAGTGGCTCTGGTCCGAGAATCCACTGAGATGAGCGACTTCCGCAATCGACAGGTCGCTCTCGATGAGAAGTTTTTCGGCGAAATCGAGACGCAGCCGCAGCAGGTATTTGTGCGGCGGCTCGCCAAAGGTCTTGGTGAATGCCAGGATGAAATGGCTCGGCGAAAGGCCACAGAGTGCGGCCAGCTCGGCCACCGCGATCTTGCTGGAAAAATTTACCTCCAGGAATTCGCGCACCCGCCGGGCGCTGCGGTTCGACAGACCGCCCTTTGGGGCTTGTGGCAACTTTCGCGCTCCTGCGTAGTTCCGAAGCAAATGGACGCCGAACATGGTGACCAACGAATCGACATAGAACTCGTTTGGAGTTTCCCGATCCGTCAGTTCCGCCTTCAGCAACTGCGCGAGTTGCAGCGCCTGGAAGTCGACGGTCCCGAACGGCGGCGGTTGAAGCTCGGCATGGCCGGTGTCGAATTCACGCGTTGCCAGCTCGAAGAGACTCTCGGGGGTGAGCGCCACGATTGCGCTTTCCGTGGTGGATGACCGGGTCACCTTGCCGCCGAGATCGGCTGGGACGATCATGATCATACCGACGTCGCCGTCGTATTCGTGGACTTTGTCGCTGCCCAGCGATGCCGCAATCCCTGGTGAGGGTGTAAGCAGAACCGAAGCGAAATGTTCCGCCGCTTTGAATGTGTGTGATCCCGGCCCATGAACGACATGAGCCGCGCCGCCTCGAAACGTGACCAGGTAGCGCCCCGCGCTTTCCGGCATTCCGTCGAAGATGCGACGATCCGCGCGCCGCCGCTCTGTCCCGGCGCTTTCCTGGACGTTGCCTCTATGTTGCATCTTCGTCTCTGCCACTGCTGCGCCGATCAATCCAATCCTGTGCTGTATCGAGGCGCCCAGAATTCACGTTTGCTCCTGGGCGTTCCTTCGAATCCTACAGATGCTGCTATATATTGCAAAGAAGAATTTGAGCTCATATGAAAATTTTACCAGGATTTTGACTATAAATTTACAGGTTTGAATTTTAGCCAAGGCTACCTGACTATTTTCCGACCTTATCTTACCATTTTTGCCTAGTTATTGTGCATAGTGTGCCGTCACAATCCAGAGTTGTATTCCGAATATAGATCGCGCGGCCATTGACAGAGCTGGTCGACTATCTGTCATTGCCACGGACGATCCAGCAGCAGTTATCGCCCGAACCATGGCTTCTTTCCCTTGTGCTTCTTCATGGCGGTGGCCAAATGGCCTTGATCCGAAAATCCCGCGAGGTAAGCGACTTCGGCGATGGCGACCCTCCGGGAGCGATCCAGGGCTGCGGACAGAGCATATCCCGCTCCCCCGCATGGTTGCTCTTCTGGGATTGGCATTTTCGGGGATTGTGCCGAGGGCGTGCCGATCGACCCGATCGGCGCCTGCGCTGCGTTCCTGAACCTCGCCCGCATTTTTCATTCAGCCTTGCCTCAGCCGCTTTGCCAGCCCATCGAAATTCCGTGCCGTGCAAACAGCCAACCCGGAAATCCGGACGGTAATTTGTATCCCCCATAGTCCTGCCCAAAGGCAGCGTAGCGCATCCCGCGGATAGAAAAACATTGTAAGTGAAGAAAAAAGTTCGCGCGAGAAAAACATGGCCTGGCTTGGCCGGCGCTACGGAATTATCCGGCTCACGCAGGCCTGCTAAAGATTGCCTCGGCGTTTCTCGTACAGATCCCAGGACAGCTCGACCATGGCCAGAAGAACGTCTTCCTGGCTCCACCCGGCGGCAACCGCCGCCTCGACAATTCCGCGGACGAGCGGCAGCAATTGGCGCTCGCATTCGGCCGACAGGTTGGCCTCGGCGCCGTCGGCAGGCGGACTATCGAAATCAAATCCCACCATCGGCGTACCCCCGCCATCAATGATCTAATGAAATGTATGTCTCTGCAATCATACTCCCGTCTAATATACATCAATGGTAACGAAACACAGCAGCGTCGAGATTGACAGGGCATGGCCGCCCCGATTGCAGCGGCTCCGTGGTTTGTCTGGACGTCTTTTTTGGCCTCCTGTTGCCGGCATTGCATATCTTGGATGCGAACCCCAGGCATTCGCGTGAAGCTATCGGGATCCTGACGAGCTTTGCCGCATGGAGCGGAACCTGCCGCTTCATGGCATAGATGAAGTCGATCAGGTCACCGGGCCGAGCAGGACCGAGCCATCCGGCACCCCGCCATCGATCGGGATGGCTCTGCGGTTTGCGCTCGCCGCCATCGGCTGGCCGATGTCGGACGTCACGATGACCGGGCTCTTCGACGGCACGCGGTCGTAGAGGTCGATGATGTCCTGATTTATCAGGCGCACGCAGCCTGACGAGACGGATTTGCCGATCGAGTTCCATTCCGGCGAGCCATGCAGGCGGTAGAGCGTGTCGACGTTGTCGTGGAACAGGTAGAGCGCGCGGGCGCCGAGCGGGTTCTTGAGGCCGCCGGGCATGCCGCCGTTCTTGGCGCTGTATTCTTCCAGTTCAGGCTGGCGGGCGACCATCTCATCGGGCGGCGTCCATTTCGGCCATTTCTGCTTCCACTGGACGACGGCGTCTCCCGACCATTCGAAGCCGGCGCGACCGAGGCCGACGCCGTAACGGATCGCTTGGCCGCCTTCGCGCACCAGATAGAGGAAATGGTTGGTCGTATCGACGATGATGGTGCCTGGCCGCTGGCCGGTCGGATCGGGAACGATCTGGCGTAGGAACTGCGGGTCCATCTTCTTGATCGGGATCGCTGGGAGCTCGAACCCGCTGTCGGAAATCGGGCCGTACATCGTCGCATAGTCGCCGAGCGGCGGCTCGTCATAGGTCGGCGGTGGCGGTTCGACCGGCGCCGGTGCCGGTCCGGTGGTGGTGCAGGCGGAGACCGCAATCGAGGCGGCACCAAGGGCTGCGGCATTCAGAAAGCCGCGACGGCTCAGGCGATAGGGGTCGATTTCGGTCTTCAACATGGTTGCCTTTTTAAGTCTCGAATCGCAAGAAAGCGTGAATGCCCTCAAGCGGCGCAGTGGTCGGCCTCTCCCAATGCCTGACGCGATAGGCGGTTCCGATTCTGGCCTGAGGGTGGACAAACAAAGGCGAAGCTGTGACCGCTCTGCCACTGTTGCTCGAAGGCAACAGAGTGATCAGCCGCCGGTCAGCAGGCCGTCAAGCGACGGCAGGATCAGCGCCGGCGGGAAATCCCGGTATTCCTCGGGCTGGTTGGCGCGGTTGATCCACACGGTGCGAAAGCCGAATTTGGTGGCGCCGGCGATGTCCCAGCGGTTGGACGACTGGAACGAGACGGCGCCCGGATAGAGCCGCCAGCCCGTCGCCACCATGTCGTAGGTCGACGGGTCGGTCTTGAAGCGCCTGACGGCGTCGACCGAAAAGATATCGTCCAGCACCTGGTCGAGGGCGGCCGACTTGACCGCCGCTTCCAGCATCTCGGGCGAGCCGTTGGACAGGATCGCGAGCTTGGCGCCGGATGCTTTCAGCGCCTTGAGCACGGCCGGCACTTCCGGATAGCAGTCGAGCCGCCAATAGGCTTCGAGCAGCTTGGCCTTCAGTCCCTTGTCGGCGGAGGGAACCTTGCGCAGGGCGAAATCGAGCGCCTGTTCGGTGAGCTGCCAGAAATCGGCATAGCCGCCCATCAGCGTGCGCACCCAGGAATATTCCAGCTGCTTGGCGCGCCAGATTTCCGAAAGCAGCGGGCCGTCGGGGCCGATCTCGCCGTCGTGACGGCGCACGGCGGCGTGCACGTCGAACAACGTGCCATAGGCGTCGAAAACGTAAGCCGCGTAATGCATGGCGACAGTTTTGAGGGCAGGCGGCGCAAGGTGCAAGCATCGATTGTAGTCTTGATCGCTTTCTTGGGGCGCTCTGGCCTCAACAAAAACCGCTCCATGCCGGTTGACGGCGCCGGTCAAAGCATCTTCCAATGCTTGGCACAGGCAGCTTTGAAGCGGAACCGAACAATGACACTGGCGACTGCGGCGCTATCGGCGACATGGACCTTCGTCGACGGCGACTGGTACGAAGGCAACGTCGCCATTCTGGGTCCGCGCAGCCACGCCATGTGGCTCGGCACCAGCGTCTTCGACGGCGCCCGCTGGTTCGAAGGCGTCGCCCCCGATCTCGAGCTGCATGCCGCTAGGGTGAACGCATCGGCGACCGCGCTCGGCCTCGCGCCGTCGATGAGCGCCGATGAGATTGTTGGACTGACCTGGGACGGGCTGAAGAAGTTCGACGGCAAGACAGCGGTCTACATCAGGCCGATGTACTGGGCCGAGCATGGCGGCTACATGGGCGTGCCGGCCGATCCGGCCTCGACCCGTTTCTGCCTCTGCCTCTACGAATCGCCGATGATCTCGCCGACCGGCTTTTCGATCACCGTGTCGCCGTTCCGGCGGCCGACCATCGAGACCATGCCGACCAATGCCAAGGCCGGCTGCCTCTATCCCAACAATGGCCGCGCCATCCTCGAAGCGAAGGGACGCGGCTTCGACAATGCGCTGGTGCTGGACATGCTGGGCAATGTCGCCGAGACCGGAACCTCGAACATCTTCCTGGTCAAGGACAGCCACGTGTTGACGCCGGCGCCCAACGGCACCTTCCTGTCCGGCATCACCCGCTCGCGCACCATGACGCTGCTTGGCGATTACGGCTTCAAGACCACGGAGAAGATGCTGTCGGTGCGCGACTTTCTCGAAGCCGATGAGATCTTTTCGACCGGAAATCATTCCAAGGTCGTGCCGATCACCCGCATCGAGGACCGCGATCTGCAGCCCGGGCCGGTGGCCAAGAAAGCGCGCGACCTTTATTGGGAATGGGCGCATTCGACTTCCGCCGGTTGAGCCGCTAAAAGGCAATTGGCGCTTCATTCCGGAGTTGTTCCAGATCAATGCAGCCCTATCTTAATCCGGTATCCGCACCGGATTTTTCCATGAGGAGTATGACCGATGGCTTTTGAATTGCCCGCCTTGCCCTACGACTACGAGGCCTTGCAGCCTTACATGTCGAAGGAGACGCTGGAGTATCACCACGACAAGCACCACAAGGCTTATGTCGACAACGGCAACAAGCTGGCCGCCGAAGCGGGCCTTGGCGATCTGTCGGTCGAAGAGGTGGTCAAGCAGTCGTTCGGCAAGAATGCCGGCCTCTTCAACAACGCAGCCCAGCACTACAACCACATCCATTTCTGGAAGTGGATGAAGAAGGGCGGCGGCGGCAACAAGCTTCCGGGCGCCCTGCAGAAGGCTTTCGACGCCGACCTCGGCGGCTACGACAAGTTCAAGGCCGACTTCATCGCCGCCGGCACCACGCAGTTCGGTTCGGGCTGGGCCTGGGTCTCGGTCAAGGACGGCAAGCTGGCGATATCCAAGACGCCGAACGGCGAGAACCCGCTCGTCCAAGGCGCATCGCCGATCCTCGGCGTCGATGTCTGGGAACATTCCTATTACATCGACTACCGCAACGCGCGGCCGAAATATCTCGAGGCCTTCGTCGACAGCCTCATCAACTGGGACCATGTCCTTGAAATGTACGAAGAGGCGAAAGCCTGATCGACCCAGAGAAGCCCCGGTACTCCGGGGCTTTTCTTTCTCAGCTGAAGCAGCAGGCACACAAAATTCGGCAGAATCCGGCCGGCGGACAGGGAATAATCCCGGCCCGCCCTCCGTTAACGTTAGGTCGCGACCCCTCATCATCCTGGAGCCAATTGAATGAGAAAGCTTGTTATCGCCATCTCTATGCTCAGCCTCGCCGCCTCGGCGGCTTTTGCCGACCCGATCCTCGACCGACAGGGACTGATGAAGGAACGAGGCAAGATCGTCGGCGGCCTGTCAAAAATCGCCAAGGGCGAGGCAGACTTCGATGCCGCCGCCGTGCTGACGGCGCTGCAGGCGCTGCAAGTCAATGCCGAGAAGTTCGATGTCGACACGCTGTTCCCGGCCGGCAGCGACAGCGGTGATACCACCGCCTCGCCCAAAATCTGGAAAGACATGGCGGGCTTCAAATCGACCGAAGACAAGTACCTCGCCGACGTCAAGGCCGCAGTCGCCGCCGCGCCCGCCGATGTCGATGCGCTGAAGGCGCAGATCGATACGCTCGGCAGTGATTGCGGCACCTGCCACAAGACCTATCGGGTGAAGAAGAGCTGATCCCGGGCAATGCCCTTGTGGAAAAAATTTGTCGGCGTCGCCCTTGCCCTGGGCGTCGTCGGTGCGGGCGCCGGCTGGCTGTTGTCGGCGCCGGTCAAGCTCGACACTGGCACCCTGGCGCAACTCGGCCCCGGCGACGCCGCCAGGGGCAAGCGCATTTTCAATGCCGGCGGCTGCACCTCCTGTCACGCCAAGTCGGGCTCGCAAGGCGACGCCCGTTTGCAACTGGTCGGCGGCCTCGAGCTCAAGACGCCGTTCGGCACCTTCGTGCCGCCCAACATCTCGCAGGATCCCAAGGACGGCATCGGCGCCTGGACGGTCGAGGACCTTGCCAACGCCATGCTGAAGGGCGTGTCGCCGTCGGGCGAACATCTCTATCCGGGCTTTCCCTACGCATCCTACGCCCGCATGAAGCCGGCTGATATTGCCGATCTCTATGCGTTCCTGAAGACGCTGCCGGCGGTCGCCGGCAAGGCGCCCGACAATTCGCTGAGTTTCCCCTTCAACATCCGCCGCGGCCTCGGCCTGTGGAAGCGGCTCTATCTCAGCAAGGAGCCGGTGATTGCCTTTGCCGATGGCACGCCTGATCCGGTACTGGCCGGCCGCTATCTGGTCGAGGGACCCGGCCATTGCGGCGAATGCCACACGCCGCGCGACGTCACCGGCGGCATCAGGAAGAGCCAGTGGCTGGCTGGCGCGGCGGCCGCCGAAGGCAGCGGCATCGTGCCGAACATCACATCGGGCGAGGGCGGGCTCGGTGACTGGTCGGAAGCCGACATCGCCAACTATCTCGAAACCGGTTTTACCCCCGATTTCGACTCGGTAGGCGGCGCCATGGTCGACGTGCAGCGCAACATGGCCGAACTGCCGCCGGGAGATCGCGCGGCAATAGCCGCCTATCTCAAGGCGGTGCCGCCGCATCCCAACGGCTACCCGGTGCGCAGCAAGCCGGCCAAGTGATCCCGGCTACAGGTGGCCATCTACAGGTGGCGATCGCCGAGGAAGTCGAAGCCCGTCTCGAAGAAATGGCTGTAATTGCAGGTCAGTTCCTCGCCGGGTGCGATGTCGCGCAAGGCATAGGTTTCCTCGGGCGAGGAGACATCGCAATTCGGTTCGTCGTCATGGTTCATGTAGCGGGCGTCGTCGGCTTCGAAGACGATGTAGTTCGGATCCCGGCGGTCTGGATAGGAATAACGGTCGAGATAGTTCTTCACCGGGCCGCTCTCGCCTTCATAGGTCTCGACGTCGATGATCCGGTCGAATCTGGGGTCGAGCTTCCAGACCAGCGTGCCCTTGGCAATGTGGTTCCTGGCGAAAACCCCGATGCCCTGGATCGGTGATTTCTCGAGATAGGTGTCGACGAGCAACATAGTGGCCCCTTTGCGTATGTCATGGTCTGGAAGGTGGCGCGCATGGGTAGCGCGCAGCCATTGCAAATGCGAGTGAAAATGAGCAGCCCGGAATTCAAAAAGTGACGACCGGCGCGCCTCGACGGGCGCGCTTTTCGCTTCGACATCAGCGCTGCTGCAAGGCCAGACGAACGCCTAACGCGCAGTAGATGCCGCCAACCACCTTGCCTTGCCATTTCACCACCGACGGATTGCGGCGCAGGAACGTGCCGAGCCGGCCCGCACTCACGGCAAAGACGACTGTGCTGAAAAGGCCGAGCAGAACAAAGATTATGCCCAGCGTCATCAGCTGGAGCATCACCGATCCGTTTTCAGGCCGCACGAACTGGGGCAGGAAGGCGAGGAAGAAAAGCGCCGTCTTTGGATTAAGCACTTCGGTCAGGACAGCTTGACGAAACGCCTTGCTGGCGGAGATCGCGAGTGCGCCGGCAGTAGGGTCGGCCGGTATTCTCTCGATGATTGCGCGGATGCCGAGGTAAACGAGATACGCCGCGCCGATGTATTTTACGACGCTGAACAGCGTTGCCGAAGTGGCGATGATCGCCGAAATGCCGACCATCGCCATGATGGTATGGAACACATCGCCAGCCGCGACGCCCGCGCCCGTCGCGACGCCAACCCTGGTTCCGGAACTCGTCGCTCGCGCGACCGTCAAAAGCGTGGCTGGGCCTGGAATAAACACAAAGCCAAGCACAACCGCTATGTAAGCCGTCAAGGTGGATAGATCGATCATTGCGACGCCTCCGTTGCATTCTCAGCCTTGCCCGTAACCTCGGGTTCGGGCTTGGCCGTAACCTTGAGCGCGAAGGAGTAGGTATAGGCGATCTCCTCCAGCCTGGAGAACCGGCCCGACGCGCCGGCATGGCCGGAATCCATGTTGATCTTGAACAGCACCGGATTGTCGCCGCTCTTGCGCTCGCGCAGCCGCGCCACCCATTTGGCCGGCTCCCAATAGGTGACGCGCGGATCGGTGAGGCCGGCCAGCGCCAGGATCGGCGGGTAGTCGTGATCGGCAACATTGTCATAGGGCGAGTAGGCGGCGATGGTATTGTAATCTTCCGCCGACCCGATCGGGTTGCCCCATTCCGGCCACTCCGGCGGCGTCAGCGGCAAGCTTGCGTCGAGCATCGTGGTCAGCACGTCGACAAAGGGAACCTCGGCAACGATGGCGCCGAAATTTTGCGGCGCCATGTTGGCGATCGCACCCATCAGCATGCCGCCGGCCGAGCCGCCTTGCGCGACGATGCGGTCGTGATGGGTGTAACGCTCGGCGACGAGATGCTGCGCGACGGCGATGAAATCGGTGAACGTGTTCATCTTGTGCGCCCGTTTGCCGTCGTCATACCAGCCATAGCCCTTGTCCTTGCCGCCGCGGACATGGGCGATGGCAAAGACAAAGCCACGGTCGACCAGCGAGAACCAGTTGGTGTTGAACGCCGCCGGAATGGCAATGCCGTAAGAGCCGTAGCCGTAAAGCAGGCACGGTGCGGAGCCATCGAGCGGCGTGTCGCGGTGGTGCAGCAGCGAGACCGGCACCAGTTCGCCATCGGCGGCCGGCGCCATCAACCGGCGCGTGACATAATGATCCGGATTGTGACCGGACGGCACTTCCTGGGTCTTCAGCAGCACACGCTCGCGGCTGCGCATATTGTAGTCGAAGACCTGCGCCGGGGTCGTCATCGACGAATAGGTGAAGCGCATGATCTCGGTGTCGTATTCATAGGACCCCGACAGGCCGAGCGAGAACGCCTCTTCGTCGAACGAGATCAGATGCTCCTCGCCGCTGCGGCGATCGCGAACGACGATGCGCGGCAGCCCTTCCTTGCGCTCGAGCCTGACCATATGATCCCTGAAGCCGACCACCGACAGGATCAGCCGGCCTGGCTCGTGCGCCACCAGCTCTTCCCAATTGGCGCGAACCGGGTCATTAGCCGGCGCCGTCATGATCTTGAAGTCCTTGGCGCCGTCGGCATTGGTGAGGACGAAGAAGATGTCGCCGCCTTCTTCCAGATCATATTGCAGGCCAGTCTCGCGCTTTGCCACCAGCTTTGGCTCGGCGAAAGGCTCATCGGCGCGCATCAGGTGATATTCCGAGGTTTCGTGATCGTTGATCCCGATCATGATCCATTCGTTGGAGCGCGTGCCGCCGACATCCATGAAGAAGCCGGGATCGGTTTCCTCATAAATCAGCCGGTCATTAAGGGGGCTGCCGCCGAGCGCGTGGAACAGCACCTTGGACGGGCGATGATTGTCGTCGAGCCTTGTGTAGAAGAAGCCGTCATCGGCGGCATTCCAGACGCCGCCACCACTGGTGGCCTCGATCTGGTCGCTCAGTTCCTTGCCGCTGGTGAGATCGCGCACGCGAAGTGTGAAGAATTCAGAGCCCTTGTCGTCGAACGCCCACAACAGCTTGCGGTGATCGGCCGAATGGTCGACGCCGCCGAGGCGGAAATAGGGCTTGCCCTCGGCTTCCGCGTCGCCATCGAGCAGGATCTGCTCATCGCCGCCATCGCGCGGCATGCGGAAATAGCGGGGCTGTTCGCCGCCAAGCTTGAAGGATGAGCCGTAAGCATAGGGGCCATCCTTCATCGGCACCGTCGAATCATCTTCCTTGATGCGCCCCTTCATCTCGCCGAACAGCTGCTTCCGAAGCTCTAGCGTATCGGCCATAAGCACTGCTTGATAGGCGTTTTCGGCTTCGAGATGGGCGCGGATGCGGCCCTCAAGCAGGGAAGGGTCCCTGAACATCGCCTGCCAGTTCTCGGCCCTCAGCCAGGCATAGTCATCTGTGCGGGTAATGCCGTGATGCGTGTCGAAGACGGGGTGTTTCTCGGGGCTCGGCGGGCTGGCGGTCGGAAAAGCTGAGGTCTTGGTCATTGCGTCTCACTGAAGAAATTACTTGAATGGCAAATGAACACGCCGATCAGCGCGGGTTCAAGGGCCGGGATGTATTGGTTGCGGCGGGCTCGGGAGATGAGCCAAAAGGAGAGGATGATGAATTTCCATATCAACACCGCTGCGGCTCTCGCCGTCGTCGCTTCGACCGTTCTGGCTTTCACCGGCCAGTCTCATGCAACCGCGTTCGCCGCTTGGCAAGTGGCTGGCGTGCCGTTCGGCGACACGCTCAACGTTCGCAAATATCCGTCCGGCACCTCGCAGAAGCAGGCCGCCTATCCCAACGGGACGATCCTGCAGATGACCGGCAAGTGCACCGGCGGCTTGAATCTTCTGGAGATCGCCGGCCAGCCGCACTGGAAACAGAAACAGGCAATTCGCTATCAATGGTGTCAAGTTTGGCACGACCCGGCGCAAAATGGTGGTTTTGTTAGTGGCTGGGTCTATGGAAAATACCTCACGCCGTATTGAATCCGGTCAGACCGAAGATCTTCTTCGGCGTGTTTCGCCAACGCTTTGCAACTTGCGGTTTGGTACGAATCCGACAATCAGCCGCCCAAACCTCGAAGCATAGACCAAGCATCGCTGCCCACTTTATGAGTCCTTGCTGATTTAGCGGTGGTGTGACCTTACGTCATGCTAGTCCTGGTCCGACCAGAAAATATCGCGAAGTTACAGAGTGCACGAAAGATTGAAGCTGAAGAGCGACTATTCGATGAATATCGTTGAATATAGCGCAAGATGCGAATTGACTTACTTTGTCTGTGGGCTCATTAAGATGCCCGGACGCGAATCCATGAAGCTCTTCCCGCGTGAAATTCGCGCCATGCCCGATCTTCCAAAAAGGGCGCAAACAGAAACATCCTTCGTTGGGGCCTAAACCATGGATATCGTCGAAACACCTTCCAGAAATAGCGATGCGCTGATCGAGCTGACCGCCGATGTGGTGGCAGCCTATGTCAGCAACAATCCCGTGCCGGTCGGCGAATTGCCGAACCTTATCGCTGATGTCCATGCCGCTCTCGGGCGCGTGGGCGGAGCAAGCGAACAGCCTCCGGCCGACAAGCAGAAGCCTGCGGTAAACCCGAAGCGCTCTGTTCATGACGATTACATCGTCTGCCTTGAAGATGGCAAGAAGTTCAAGTCGCTGAAGCGCCACCTGATGACCCATTACGGTCTGACGCCCGATGAATACCGCGAGAAGTGGAATCTCGACGCCAGCTATCCGATGGTTGCCCCCAACTATGCCGCTGCCCGTTCGCAGCTGGCCAAGAAGATGGGCCTCGGCCGCAAGCGCAAGGGGCGGTAACACCGGCTCCAATGGACAAGATCAACGGCGCCCCTTACGGCGCCGTTTTTGTTCCTAGAACAATTCCAGGAAAACTGCCGAGCGCTTTCCCTTGGAATTGCGTCGAAAGAAGAGAAGATAGAGCAATCAAGCAGTCTGCTTGAGAGCCATCTCGGCGTCCCGCTTGACGCGCTTGACCATCGAGCGCAGGCCATTGGCCCGCTGCGGCGACAGATGTTCGTCGAGGCCAAGCGACCTCAGCGTCGCCTCGGCGTCCGTTTCAAGGATCTGGCTGGCAGTCCGTCCCGAAAACAGCGCCAGCATGATGGCGACCAGACCGCGCACGATATGAGCGTCTGAATCGCCTGTGAAGGTGATGACCGGATCGGCGCCCGGCGCTCGGCTCGTGGTCAGCCAGACCTGGCTGACGCAGCCCGGCACCTTGTTGGCGGCGTTGCGTTCGGCGTCGGGAAATGGCGGCAGCGCTTCGCCGAGCTCGATCACATAGCGATAGCGGTCTTCCCACTCGTCGAGCAGGGAGAAGTCGTCGCGGATCGTCTGGATCGTCGTGGCCATTGCTCAGGATATAGTCATCCGCGGCTGCGGCGTCACGGAAAAAGAAGAAAAGCACCGCAGGCATCGAGAGGTCCGACCGGCCTGCGGTGTCGCTGTAGATACAGCTGAAACGGTGTTTAGTTCTTCGCCACCAGCTTGGCAGGTATGTTGACTGTCGCCGGCAGCACGATGTCCTTGGCGACGTTGCCGGTGGCCAGCGATGTATCGGGCGAGGTCTCGGCGCTCTTGTCGTCCAGCATGGCGGCGGCGATCTTGGCGGTTTCCTTGGCCCGGGCGCTGATCGTATGCATCGCCGACTTGCCGGTTTCGCAGACGTCCGGCTTACGCTCGCAAATGCCGGCGATGTCGCCGACCGCTTCGCGCGCCGCAAAAAGCGCCTGGAACGGCCCGACGCTTTCGCGGCCATCCTCGTCGGGGCCGACGGTCAGCGGCAGCGCCAGCAACACCAGCGAAAACCAGAACGCCATTCTTATCAAAAAGCCCATCGATCTGCCCTCTCGTCCAATGACCGGATCATGCGTCCATGCGCAATGACCTCTTTATATCAGCGACAATGGCACATGAGGCGCAAAGGACGGCTTTCTTGCTCAGCGAAAATTTTCCTCAAATTTTAGGCAAATTCGAAGCGAGGCGTTTTGCAGTGCATTAGCCTCAAATGCCGGCAATTTTCTTAACCTTGCAGTAACCATCTAAGCGATTGTTGCGCATGGATATCTTCAGAAGAGCAGGCATGCCGGCTCAGGGTTTCGCAGCCACGGGCACGCCCTTTGCACATAACGCTCCGTTTACTATGGCTACAAATGGCGGTGCATTCCGGTGCCGGCGCTCCAATTTTTGCCGCAGCGCGCTCGTTGTTCCGGTCAGCCTTATTCATTCCTTAAACGCTGGATGCGAGTTTCAAACAAGCAAAAGCGACCTGCAAAGCAGGGCAGTCACGACCGGGTGCGAGTGCGTTGAGTTTGACAACTGCCAGATACATTGAACTGCCTGGCGCGCTGGCGGCCGGTTGCGAACGCATGGTCCATCCGGCCATCATCGGCCAGGGCGATCGCCTGCGCCAGCGCCGGTTCATCGGCATCATGCTTGCCGCTCCGTTCTTCGCCGCCGGTGCGGCGGTGACACTGGTCACCTCGGGCATGGGCGCCGCCGTCACCGTCGCAACCATTTTCGCCGCCTTCGGTCTTTGCTGGTTCGCCGCCTTGCTGGTGGCGGCGTCGGGCAAGATGACGCTGGCAGCCCAGGTTGCCCTTGCCGCCGGCGGTCTTGCCCTTGCCGGCGCCGTCGCGGCAGCAGGCGGCCTGGCGTCGCCGGTTGCGCTGCTGGCCCTGGCACTGCCATTCGAGGCCTGGTGGATCGGCGGTTCAAAGCGCGCGGCACTTTGGGGCGGCCTCTCAACCTTGGCCGCAATGCTGCTGCAGCCCTTTGTCGGCTCTGTCGTCCCGCTCGGAGGGGCGCAAGTCGCGGCGTGGCACTGGCTGCTGCCGCTCGCCTGGGGCCTGACGCTGGTTCCCCGGCTCGCAGCCCTCGGCGATGCCGCACGCGCGCAGCCCGCGCTGCTTCCAAACGACCGCCTTGAAGATATGATCGACGCCGTTGTCCTGCATGTCGCCCGGCATGGCGAGGTCCTGGATGCCTCGGCCAAGGCGCGCACCATCCTGAAGCTGCCGCCGGAACTGCTTTTCGGCGCCGGGCTGTTCGACCGCATCCACCTGTCCGATCGCGTCGCTTATCTCAGCGCGCTTGCCGACATGCGCGATGGCGCCCTGGCGCGCCGGCTCGATCTTCGGGTAAGGCTGCCGCAGGACGGCAGCGCCTCGACGGCCGACAATTACCGGCCATTTCAGCTCGAACTGATGCGTGCCGAAGAGCAGCAGGAGACCTTCACCCTGCTGCTGCGCGAGAACGACGAGACTGCCGAATTGCGCGACGAGCTTGCTGCCGCCAATGAGGCCGCAGCGTCGGCCGAGGTGGCAAAGGGCCGCTTCCTGGCGGTCGTCAGCCATGAGCTTCGGACGCCGCTCAACGCCATCATCGGTTTTTCCGACATGCTGCTGCATGAGATGTTCGGCGGCTTCAAGGACCCGCGCCAGAAGGAGTATGTCAGCCTGGTGAAGGAGTCGGGCCAGCATCTGCTTGCCGTCGTCACCTCCATCCTTGATGTCTCGAGGATCGAGGCCGGCGCCTACGCGACCGAGCCCGAACCGTTCCGATTCATCGAAGCGGTCGAGATGTGCCAGTCGATGATGCAGCTGCAGGCGAATGCCAAGAACATCGATCTCCAGGCGCAGATTGCGCCGGACGCCGGGGAGATCAATGCCGACCGTCGTGCCGTGCAGCAGATCCTGATCAACCTCGTCTCCAATGCGGTCAAGTTCACGCCCGATGGCGGCAATGTCGTCGTCGGCGCCAAGCGGATCGGCTCGCGGCTGCATTTCTGGGTCAGGGACACCGGCATCGGCATCGCCGAGGAAGATTTTGTCAATCTCGGAAAGCCGTTCATGCAGATCCAGAATGACTATACGCGCCGCTTCGAGGGCACCGGGCTCGGCCTGTCGCTGGTCAAGGGCCTGGTGGCGCTGCACGACGGCACGATGTCGATCGAAAGCATGCCGGGCGAGGGGACGACGGTCACGATCAGCCTGCCGGTGAACGGGCCGAAGAGGAGCGCGACCGACAGGAACGGCGTGCTGCCGATGCCCGCGACCAGGACGAAAGGCGACGCGAAAGGGGACAGGAATGGCTCGCTCCGCAAAACAGCCTAAGGCGGTCAAGCGCCGCAGCGGCGCGTTCGAGGCCGGCGCGATTGCGCTCGGCGGCGCGATCTCGCGCAATCCGGTCCTGGTCGGCGGGTCGACCGCCTTCCTGGTGACGCTGTTCTACGTTTCCGCCAACGCGCTGTGGTACCAGCCGTTTCCGCATGCCGGCGCCTTCTTCGCCACCCGCAGCATCGAGGGTTTTCCGCACCCCGGCGCGGACGAACCCGAAACCACCATCAACATCCTGCGGCCCGGCCCGGCACCGGTCAAAAGCGACCCGACCGTCGAGCAGGTCCAGGGCATCCTGAAGGATCTCGATTTCTACACGGGAACGGTCGACGGCATTTCCGGGCCGAATACCCAAAAGGCGATCCAGGCATACCAGCAGAAAGTTGGCCTGCCGGCCTCCGGTGAGATCGACGCCGTCCTGCTCGACCAGCTCGGCGCCAAGCAGACAACAGCTGGCATCCCGCATCCTGTGCCGAGGCCCGTGGATATGGCCGCCGCTCGAGTTGCCGCGCCCGAGGCCGCGCCTGCGCTCATCCCGGTTTCCGCGTCGGTATCCGCCCAGGCGCCCGATGCCCGCATCGTCAAGATCCAGGCCGGCCTGAAGGCATTCGGCAATGACGACATGCAACTCGACGGCGTCGTCGGCGCCCGCACCAAGGCGGCGATCAAGGAATTCCAGTCGCTGTTCGGCCTGCCGGAAACGGGCGAGCCCGACGAGGTCGTCTACGTCAAGATGCGCGAGATCGGCCTGACCAATTGAGGGTCAAGACGACCGCTCGCGGATAGCCGAAAATCCGGCTAAGACGCCGCGCATGTCCTCCGGAGCCTCGTCATGCGCGTAACCACCGAGTTTTGGGTGTCGGCCCTGCTGCGCCGTGTGTTCGGCGCCGGCGGCTTTGCGGCCGTCGTCAAGCGCGGCGCGACCGAGGCCGGCGCTGTCTTCGTGCTCTCCCGCGGCAGGCTGGGCGACGTCTCCCTGTTCGGCCCGGCGCCGCAGACGAGCTACGATTCGGACAAACCGGATGATCGCTTTTTCACGCTGCTCGGCGCCGGCGACGATGCCGCCGCGCTTGACGCCAGGCTTGAGCGGGAGAAAAAATTCGATCCCGACATCTGGGTGGTCGAAATCGAGGCCGGAACGGTTTCCGTCGAGGAGCTTCTCTCCGTCAAGACGCCTTGAGGCTGGCCCCTAAGCTGGCTTTGTCGACGTCCGGCGCTTGGTCGCCATTCGCGGCGACAGGGGTGTTGCCGCGCACCGCTCGCGACAATGTTTCGGCCTTCCAGCCGCGCACCTTGTCGAGCGCCGCCTCGTGGTGCAGCAGCCGGTAGCGGTCGAGGAAGATGCGGATCGCCTGCGGGTGCGGAAACTCCCGGGGGTAAACCGCGACCACGATCAGGAATGCCCTGTCCTCACTGAGGTCGAGCGCCCGCAGCGCGGCGAGCAGCGAGACATAGCTCGAATGCTCGGTCAGCGACCGCGCCGTCGAGAAGTCGATGTCGAGCGCGTCGGCAAGCGCGGTCTGGAAGAAGGCGGCGTTGCCGGTCAGCGCCGTCTCGCGCAGCTTGCTGTAAGTTGCTAAGCCGACGAAGGGATTGACCGATGTCGCCTCGCCCTCGGCGAGCATCATCGAGCGCAGGCGGCGCCTGGCGGTTTCGGCGGCGCTGCCGGGCAGTTTTGGTGCGCTGGGAGCGGCGGCAGCGGCTTCGGCGTCGGCGCCCGCCACGTCGGCGATCGGCTCGGGCTGCCGCACGCGCACCAGGGTCGGCTTTTCCAGCGCCTTGATCAACTGCGCGATGGTCGGGTTCAAATCCTTGCGGCGGGCAATGGCGCGCGCATGCGGCAGGCCGTGGCGGCCGATCAACGCGATCAGGTCGATGTCGCCCAGCGCCCGCGAACGGACGAGCAAGGGCGCGCAGACATCGACCGGCTCCTCGCAAAGCCGCCGCACCAGGGCGGCCGGCGCATATTCGCATTCGGACAGGGCGGCGGCGACATAGCGGCGCGATTCGTCCGGCACGCTGTCGAACAGCGGCAGCGTCAGATCCTCGAGCTGGGCGATCTCGCGGCGCGACGGGCGGGTCAGCGAGCAGAACGCCGACACGGCGGCGCGAAACAGCCTTTCGGCTTTTCCCGATTCTGTCCGTATGGCGATTTGCCTGAAATCCGAAGCTGACACGGAAGATACGCCCGACACTCGACACAACCCGGACCATGCTCAACCGCAACTGTGTCGGTTTCGCGCTAGGCCTGGAACAAACATCAAATTAGCCGCGATCCGTTAGCGCTCCGTTAACCCTCTGCCTGCCTTAATCACATTTGGAGGCGTTGCGTTGTGCTCCGGGGCAACCGAGAGGAATACGCGAACCATGGGCAGGGTACTGTCTTTCGTGCCGCGATCGGCACCAGTCAATCGAGCAGTTCAGGACACCGGTACGCCGGCGGCGGTGATCATTTTCCCCGGCGTCCGCTACGAGCATCCGCCATTGGCGGGCCAGGCGCGACCGGCGGACCAGCCGGGCACACCACGGACGCCTGTTCCGCACCACTGAATTTGCTGGTCGTCGGGGTGAGGTCAGTAGTCCTGCAGTTCGCAGGAGCTCTGGTCCAGGAACTGCGACACAACCGGCTTCCAGCTGTCGTCAGGCACCAAGGCGCGGATGACGAAGATGCCTTCCTCGATCGGCGCCTCGACGAAGATCGCCCCTTGCAGGTCTTCGGGAAGCTCCCTGCGCACGTCGATCATCTGTGCCGGCGTCAGCACCACGGTGTCCAGCTTGTTGCCGGTCGCCGTGCGGTCGTTGAATGAATAGAAATTGTGGCCGTTGCGGTCATAGACCGACACCGACCAGAACGGCACGCTGCCCGGCGCTTTGATCCGCACCACGCCTTCGGCAAGGTCGAAGCGGCAGGCGGCGGCGTAAAACAGCGGATCCACCGACTTCACCACCGGCGCGCCGCCCGCCTCGGCATCCAGCCTGGTCATCTTGTAGAGGTCGGACGCCATCGCCAGCCGTGACCAGGCATCGCGCTCGGTAAATTCCGGCACCAGCAAAAGCACCACGATGTGGACGATGCCGGCGCCGAGCAGGCCGAGCAGGATGGCGTGCAGCAACCTACGCATTGCAGCCAGCCTTGACGATCCGGGGCAGCGACACGTCGGAAAGGCCGGTGCTTGAGGCAATCGGCGTGTCGTAGAAGGTGAGCACGAAATACATCCGGCCAAAACCTTCGGTCAGAAGCCAGTTGCCGGGGGCCGGACGGTTGCCGACGGCGATGATCACCGAATTGTCGGGCTGACGCAGCACCTGGTAGGATTGCAGCGCCGCCAGCCTCGGCTTGCCGGTGTCGACCACGCCGAGCGATTGATCCGCGGCATAGAGCGTCCAGAACCGGGCGGTCGGGAAACTGCCTTCGATCCTGTAGTCGCATTGCCGCTGAAGCTCATCGCCGGCCGCATCGCGTTCGGCGATGAAGGACAAGCCTTCCGCCTTGCCGAGCGCCAGCACGCCCTCGCGCGCCACGCGCGCCTTCGAATAGGGGTCGGCATCTTGCGTGCCGATCTCGGGGAAGGCGGTCCATTGGCCGATGCTGATCGCGCCGACGCCGCTCTGCGCCTGCAGCGCATACCAGACGCTGCCGCCGCCGAGGCCGATGGCTATGGCAAGCGAAAGCAGCGTGAAAAAGGCGGTCTTGAGCATGAAGAACCGGGACGAGAGAATTATCGTTCGGGGATATAGCGGGGCAGGCCACAGAGCAAGCAGCGCTGTGGAATCAAAGCGCCGACAGGGTCTCCGGTGTCTGCGGCGAGCCGAGCACGGGCGCTGTCTGGAACACCTTGGTCATCTCGCGCAGCGTCTGTGTCGTGCGGCTGGACAACACCGCCGGGCGCTCGGCCGCGGCATCGGCGGCTGCCTGATCGGCGTTTTTCTTCTCCGCTTCCTCGGCTTTGGCCGCGATCTCTTCGTCGACGAAGGGCTTGTCTAGGCCGGGGATCGGCTTCAGGTCGATATTCTGGTGCGCGTAGACCATCAGCCGCTGCCACACCATCGCCGGCAGCGTGCCGCCGGTCATGTTGCGGGTCGGGGTGAAGTCGTCATTGCCGAGCCAGACGGCAGCCGTGTAATTGCCGGTGAAGCCGACGAACCAGGCGTCGCGGTAGGATTGCGTCGTCCCCGTCTTGCCAGCGACGACGATGTTGGGCAGCTGCGCGCGCCGCGCGGTGCCGATCGCCGGCACCGCAGCCAGCATGGTGTTCATGTATTTCAAAGCCTGTTCCGACAGAACCCGATGCGGCGCCGGCGCATCCTTGGCAAAGTCGTAGACGACATCGCCGGTGCGGGTGACGAGCTGGGTGATGCCGTGCCGCGAGCCGGCGAAGCCGTTCTGCGCGAACACGCTGTAGCCCGTCGCCTGGTCCATGACCGTCATGCCCGATGTGCCGAGCACCATGGTCTTGTGCGACTCCAGCGGCGATTCCACGCCGAATGATTCGGCCATCGCCTTGATCGGGCCGATGCCGAGATAGTCCTTGGCCAGCCGTACCGGCACGGTGTTGATCGATTTGGCGATCGCCGTGATCAGCGTCACATTGCCGGCCGAGCCGCCATTGTAATTGTGCGGTGACCAGCCGCCCCAGCTGATCGGCCCGCCTGAGACGACGGAGTCCGGGGTGAACCCGTGCTCCATGGCGGTGGCGTAGACGTAAGGTTTGAACGAGGAGCCGGTCTGGCGCAGCGCCTTGGTGGCGCGGTTGAACTGGCTTGCGCCATAGTCGCGGCCGCCGACAATGGCGCGTACCGCGCCATTGGTCTCGATCACTACAACGGCGCCCTCGGTGACGTTGTATTCCTTGCCGAACTGGCGGAGATGGAATTCGACGGATTCCTCCGCCGCTTTCTGGATGTTGGCGTCGAAAGTGGTGTGGGCGACCAGCGAATGCTGGCCGGGCTTGGCGATTTTCTTGACCTCATCGAAGGCCCAGTCGAGGTAATAATCCGGGCTCTTCTGCTCGCCGCGGTCGACGATCTCGGCTGGATGCAGCCTTGCCTGCAGCACCTGGCCTTCGGTCATGAAACCGGAATCGACGAGGTTCGACAGCACCACATTGGCGCGAGCACGGGCGGCGGGCAGGTTGATGTGCGGGGCGTATTTGGTCGGCGCCTTGAACAGGCCGGCCAGCATCGCCGCCTCGGCGAGGTTCAGATCCTTGACGCTCTTGCCGAAATAGAAATCCGCCGCCGCCTCGATGCCGAACGTGCCGCCGCCCATATAGGCGCGGTCGAGATAAAGCTGCAGGATCTCCTTCTTCGACAGATTGGCCTCCAGCCACAGCGACAGGAAGGCTTCCTTGATCTTGCGTTGGAAGGTCCGCTCATTCGACAGGAACAGGTTCTTGGCCAGCTGCTGGGTGATGCTGGAGCCGCCCTGGACGACGGAATTGGCCCGCACATTCTCGAAGATGGCGCGCGACAGGCCGAGCACGTCGATGCCGTAGTGCTCGAAGAAGCGCCGGTCCTCGGTCGCCAGCACTGCTTTGATGACATGGTCCGGCATCTCGTCGACAGGCACGGAATCGCGCTGGATGATGCCGCGCTGGCCAATCTCGTTGCCGTAGCGGTCGAGGAAGGTGACGGCGAAATCGCCCTGACTGCGCCAGTCGCCGGTGGTGATCTGGAAGGCCGGCATCGCGAGTGCGAGCAGCACGACGACGCCGCCGGCGCCCATCGTAAAACCTTCGCTCAGCACCTCGATGATGCCGCGTCGCCAGCCGGTGACTCGGAAGCGCCGCGAAAAAATGGTCGCCGATTCCCAGAACTGGCCGGCTTTGAAGCCGATTTCGTAGAGCGAGGAATCGATCCACGCGTCCACCGCCAGCAGTGCGGCGGCGATCGGACCTCTTCGTCTTGGACGTCGTTCTAAAGGACTGGCCATTCCCGAAACTCACCCCACCCACCTGAGAACCGCAAGCGGGCAATTTCAGGGCGGGCATACCCGGCGAAGACTATTCTTCCATTTCAGCCCGGCTCACAAGGGCAGCCAGGCCACACCGCACGGTTTGTTGAGCGCCGCCCGGATCGTGACGCTGGAGGTCGACGCCGTCGATGCCGACGCCAGTGGCTTCGAGCCAGTCTGGCACAAGGGCCGGCGCGTCGGCTTCGTCGCCTCAGCCGGCTATGGCTACACAATAGGCAAAAGCGTCGCGCTGACGTTGCTGGGCGACGAATTCGCCGGGGAGGGGACCGCGCTTTGGGTGCACATTGTCGGCGTCGAGCGGCCGGCGCGAATTATTCCGGCCTCGCCATACGACCCCGAGGGCAGGCGATGCGGCAATGAGGAGTTTTGGCCATGGTCGATGACATTATAAGGGAGACCAGGCGCGAGCGCCGGCGCGGGCACACCGGTGAGGCCGGCAGCGGGTCAAGCCGCCACCCGAACTATCGCTCGCTCAAGAACCCGTTCCTGCCGCAGCCGGTGTTTTCGGACGACCAGGTCGCGGCCATCCACGACACGGCGTTGCGCGTGCTGGAAGAGCTCGGCATCAAGGTGCTGCTGCCGGAGGCACGGGCGATCTACGCCAAAGCCGGTGCGCTGGTCGACGAGGACAGCCAGATGGTGCGCATCGGCCGCGATATTGTCACTGCGGCACTGGCCTCGGCGCCGAAATCCATCCGGGCGCTGGCGGGCAACCGTAGCCGCGATCTCATGCTGGAGCTCGGCTCGATGACGTTCCTGGCCGGAGCCGGGGCGCCCAACGTCACCGATCTCGAACGCGGACGGCGTCCGGGCACGCTCGCCGCTTTCGAAGAACTGACCAAGCTTGTTCAGAATTTCGACGTGCTGCATATGCTCGGCCCCTGGATCGAGCCGCAGGATGTCGACAACCATTTGCGCCACTATGCCGTCAACCGTGCGCAGCTGACCCTGTCGGACAAGTTCCCCTTCGTCTTCGCCCGCGGCACGCCGCAGGTCGAGGATGGGTTCGAGATGATCAGGCTGGCGCGCGGGCTCTCGCAGGACGAGTTCCTGGCCGGCGTCCATTGCTACACCGTGATCAACACCAATTCGCCGCGCCAGCTCGATATCCCGATGGCGCAAGGCATCATCGACTTCGCCAGGGCCGGCCAGGTCTCTGTCATCACGCCCTTCTGCCTGGCCGGCGCCATGGCGCCGATCACCGTCGCCGGCGCATTGACGCTGCAGCATGCCGAGGCGCTGGCTGGTCTCGCGCTGGCGCAGATGGTGCGGCCGGGCGCACCGGTGGTCTACGGATCCTTCTCCTCCAATGTCGACATGAAGTCCGGCGCACCGGCCTTCGGCACGCCCGAGCACGTCAAGGCGACGCTGGGCGCCGGCCAGCTGGCGCGCTTCACCGGCCTGCCTTGGCGGTCCGGCGGCGGCAGTGCGGCCAACATTTCCGATGTGCAGGCGGCGCACGAGACGCAGTTCGCGCTGTGGGGCTCGGTGCTTGCCGGCGCCACCGTCTGCATCCATGCCGCGGGCTGGCTGGAGGGTGGCCTCAGCGTCTCCTACGAGAAGCTGATCACCGATATCGAGGCATTGCAGACGGTTGCCGAACTCTGCGCTACGACCCCCGGCGACGAGGATTCGATCGGCTTCGAGGCGATCGCTGAAGTCCAGCCGGGCGGGCATTTCTTCTCCGCCGGCCACACCATGACGCGCTACCGCACCGCCTTCTACGAGCCGCTGGTCGCCGATTGGTCGAATTTCGGCAGCTGGACGCAGTCCGGTTCGAAGTCGGCCACCGAGCGCGCCACCGGCATCTGGAAGCGGACGCTGGCCGACTTCCAGCCGCCGGCGTCGGCCGTTGCCACATCCGATGTGCTCGACGAGTTCATTGCCCGCCGCACCGAAGAGGGCGGAGCGTTGCCGGTGTCGTGAGGTTGGCAGCCGTCACGTCGGCCGCTTGTCGCCGGTCTTCGACGGCTCGCGGCGAATCGGCCCGGCATCGGCCTGCCTGTGCTTGTCGGCGGCAATCCGGCGGATGCGATCGAAGCGGCTCTCCTCCGCCGGCTTGGTCGCGGATACAGCGTTTGGCTTCGGGGCGAATGTGATCATCTATCGATCTCCCTGTCGTTGATGACTGGTCTTGACTGACTGACGGAAATTCCTGGCTCGCCGGGGAAATGTCCCCGGCAGCCTGTTTTGATTTATGCCCGCCCAGATTCCCAGCGGGCAATTTTCGGGCGATGGTCAGTAGCCGCCCATGCCGCCACCGCCGCCCGCAGGCGCCGCATCCTTGGCCGGAACGTCGGTGATCATCGCTTCGGCGGTGATCAGAAGGGCGGCGATCGAGCCGGCGTCCTGCAACGCGGTGCGCACCACTTTCGCCGGGTCGACGATGCCGGCCTTGATCATGTCGACATAGACCTCGTTCTGGGCGTCAAAGCCCTGATTCTGGTCCTTGCTGTCGGACAGCTTGCCGACGACGATCGAGCCTTCGACGCCGGAATTCTCGGCGATCTGGCGGATCGGCGCTTCCAGCGCCCTGAGCACGATCGAAATGCCGGCGGTCACATCGTCATTGGCGCCGGTCAGGCCGGCCAGAGCCGATCTTGCGCGCAGAAGCGCCACGCCACCGCCGGGCACGATGCCTTCTTCCACCGCCGCGCGCGTCGCATTCAGCGCGTCGTCGATGCGGTCCTTCTTTTCCTTCACTTCAGACTCGGTGACGCCGCCGACGCGGATCACGGCGACGCCGCCGGCGAGCTTGGCCAGCCGCTCCTGCAGCTTCTCCTTGTCGTAGTCGGACGTGGTCTCCTCGATCTGGCCCTTGATCTGCGCGATGCGCGCCTGGATGGTCGCCTTGGTGCCGGCGCCGTCGATGATCGTGGTGGTGTCCTTCTCGATCAGTACGCGCTTGGCGCGGCCAAGCATCTCGATGGTGACGTTTTCGAGCTTGATGCCGAGATCCTCGGAAATCATCTGGCCCGATGTCAGCACGGCGATGTCTTCCAGCATCGCCTTGCGGCGATCGCCGAAGCCCGGCGCCTTGACGGCCGCGACCTTGAGGCCGCCGCGCAGCTTGTTGACGACCAGCGTCGCCAGTGCTTCGCCTTCGACGTCTTCCGAGATGATCAGCAACGGCCTGCCGCTCTGCACCACTGCTTCGAGGATCGGCAGCATCGCCTGCAGATTGCCGAGCTTCTTCTCGTGGATGAGCACGTAAGGCTCTTCCAGTTCGACGCGCATCTTGTCGGCATTGGTGACGAAATAGGGTGAGAGATAGCCGCGGTCGAACTGCATGCCTTCGACGACGTCGAGTTCGGTGTCGGCGGTCTTGGCCTCCTCGACGGTGATGACGCCGTCATTGCCGACCTTGTCCATCGCCTTGGCGATCATGGCGCCGACGCTGGCATCGCCATTGGCGGCGATAGTGCCGACCTGCGCGATCTCGGCCGACGACTTGACCTTCTTGGCCTTCGCCTTGATGTCCTTGACCACGGCGGCGACAGCCTGGTCGATGCCACGCTTGAGGTCCATCGGGTTCATGCCCGCGGCAACCAGCTTGGCGCCTTCGCGCAGGATCGATGCGGCCAGCACCGTGGCGGTGGTGGTGCCGTCACCGGCGAGGTCGTTGGTCTTCGAAGCCACTTCGCGCACCATCTGCGCGCCCATGTTCTCGAACTTGTCAGCAAGCTCGATTTCCTTGGCCACCGTCACACCGTCCTTGGTGATGCGCGGCGCGCCATAGGCCTTGTCGATGATGACGTTGCGGCCCTTGGGGCCGAGCGTGACCTTCACCGCATTGGTGAGGATCTCGACGCCGCGCAGCATGCGGTCGCGCGCGTCGGTGGCGAATTTGATTTCCTTGGCAGACATTTTTTTCAATCCCGTTGGTGTGGTGAAGCAAGCGGCTCGCCGGAGCCTGGCAAAGCCAGGCCGGTCAGGCAGCCTTCTTGGCTTTGACGCTCTTCTCGGTGACGACCGTCCCGCTCTTGCCGATAGCGGCCGTCTCGCTCTTGCCGATGACGCCCATAATGTCGGCTTCCTTCATGATCAGCAGGTCCTCGCCGTCGATCTTGACCTCGGTGCCCGACCATTTGCCGAACAGGATGAAGTCGCCGGCCTTGACGTCGAGCGGAACAAGCGCGCCGTTTTCGTCGCGTGCGCCCGGCCCAACGGCGATGACTTCGCCTTCCTGCGGCTTTTCCTTGGCATTGTCGGGAATGATGATGCCGCCCTTGGATTTGACATCGCCTTCGGCGCGCCGGATGACGACGCGGTCGTGGAGTGGCCGAAACTTCATGAGAACTTCTTTCTGGGGCCGGCATAGGCGACCGCGCCGTTCTTATAGGCGTGTTGGCACTCGATAGATAGGAGTGCCAAAAATTATTCGTGGCCAAAATTAAATATTAAAAAGTATTATGATGTCTGCAGGGTTCGAAACGTCGCGAGGCGCCTAGATATTTCAAAAAATTGAATTTCGAGGCAAAAGTGGCTATTTATATCGTAAGTTCGATTTCACAATTTCAGGCACGAAGGAGATTTAGGCGATGGCCGAAGGCAATCAGAGCATCATGGAAAAAGCTGAAGCCCGCTTCATGGACAAGCAGAAGAAGACGGCCGAGCGCAACAAGGCAACCTCCGACTACATGTCCGAAGCGAGGGCCAGGGAGATCAAGACAGCAAGGCTCAGGGAATTGCGCCTGGCCAAGGAAGAGGCCGACCGCGTCGCGGAAGCCTTGAACCCGACACCGAAGAAGAAGCGGGCGACAGTCAAGAAAGCCGCCGCCGCGCCGAAGGGGGGCACGTCATGAGCCTGACATTCCCCAATCCAAGTCGCTTCTATGACGAGGCCGGCAAGCGCATCCGCTTTGTCGGCCACGACGGCATGTTCCAGATTTCCTTCTCTGTCGCAGCCGATGCCCTCTCGAAGGCGCCATCAGGGACGGCGACCGCGGAAGCCACCTATCTGGCGGCTTTCGACACCGCGTCCAGCTCCATCCATGACGTTGCCAGCAAGGCCTACGCCCGCACCCGCAAGAGCATATATGTGCTCACAGCCGCGGATTTCGGTTAGCGCGCGTTCGTCTTGCAATCAGAGCGGCTGAGATCAGCGTGCGTCAGGACTTGCGGTCGGCTTTTGCCCGCCGCTTGACGTCCCGGCTGTTCAGGCGGTCGGCCATCGCTTCCGCATCGCGCAAATTCATGGCCACCATCACCTGTTGCTTAAGCTCGACAGGCTGGCCGGTGAAGATGTCGAAGATAGTCCAGCTCTCGGGCTCGTCCATGCGCAACGCGTAGCGGTTTGTCATATCGGCATCAGGCCTTTGACATGAAAAATGCCGCCGCCAGGATCAGGATTGTCCAGGCCACCACCGACAGCTTCAAGGCCAGGCCGCCATGCATTGAAAGTATCTCGCGCATGCGCAGGGCCACGGTCCTCTTCGACAGGGCGGGTGCTGCCGCAATCGCGACCGGGGGCTTGACGCCGAGCTTTCCAAAAGCCGGCAGCAGCGGTGGCGTTCGCATGAAATGACCTCGAATTGCCGGAGAAAACAGGGCTCCTCATAACACCCTTCTTGAAACTCCCCGCATGCCAAATAGAACCCGGTCCGTGAAAGGGCCATGCCGCCCGATTCGCCGCCTTCCATCAGGCGGATCGTCATCTGGCGAAATCCGTGCAACGCGGTTAGGTTGCGCGCGAAACTGAGGTTGTTCAAAGCGTGACAGGCGAACGGAGACGACGATGACGGCGCCCGGCGATTTGCTGCAAGCCTTGTTCATGAGATTGAAGAGCGATGCCTCGCTGACGGCGCTGCTCGGCGGCGCCGGGTTGCGCGAGCAGGCGGCCGACAGTGCCGCCTTCCCTTATGTGACCTATGGCAGGACCAGCGCATTCGATCTGGACACCGGCGCCGACAATGATGACGACCAGCTCATCACGCTGCATGTCTGGTCGAAGGCGCAAGGCGAGGCCGAGACGCGTCTGATCATGGACAGCATCCGGGCGCGCCTTGACGGCGCCGCTTTCGCCACCGGCTCGCGCGACCAGACCCGCCTGTCCTTGGAGTTCGCCGAGGCCCGCTACGACGAGGACCTGGCGCTCTACCACGGGGTGCTGCGGATACGCGCCCTCACCGAGCAAAGTGATTGAAGCAACCTAGATTTGCGCCTGGATCTCGGCCTTGTCGATGACTGACCACACCTCGCGGATGCGACCCTCTCCGAATTCGTAGAAAACATTCTCAGCGAACGACACGCGCTTGCCGTTCACCGGCAGGCCGAACAGCACGCCCTTGGGATGACAGTCGAAATGCAGGCGCGCCGCCACGCGCGGCGGCTGGCAGACCAGCAGTTCGATGTTGAAGCGGAGGTCGGGAATCGCCTCGAAATCGCCTTCGAGCATACGGCGATAACCCGACAGGCCGAGCATTTCGCCATTGTGCTGCACCTCGTCGCCGACAAAGTCTCCAAGTTTCGCCCAGTCCTGGGCATTCAGGCAAGCGATATAGCCCCGGTAAAGGTCGGCAAGGTCTTTATCCGTCATGGCGCACTCCGATGATTTGGCGTTTCCCGCGCTATTTAGGGCGGCCCTTCAGAATGGTCTCGCCTTGACCTGTTCCCAATCTGGCTGCGAATTGAGAACCTGCGCGCAAACACCATAGCCGCGCAGCCGGTTTTCCGGTTATGAATCCATTGCCCGGTCTGAGGGACTGGGCGGTAGGATCGCATTCATTCGTTGCGCGCGCAGGGGGTATTGCGGGGATGGATTTTCACCCGTTTACCGTTCATTTCACGTTCAGCACAGTTGCGTTACAACGCCGACCATGAAAACGCTTCGCTCTCATGTCAGAACCGCGATACTGGCGCTCACAGCGGCCGGCCTGTTGGCGTCGCAAGCGACGCCGGCAGCCGCGGCGGATTGCTACGCGATCGGCCAGCAGGTTGCCGAGCAGAATGGCGGCACGCTGGCCAAGGCTTCGCAGACGACGCGTGGCGGCCAGGAGGTCTGCGTCATCGTCGTGCTTGTGCCGGGCAAGGACGGCCAGCGTCCGCGCCGCTCCGAGATCGTCGTCCCGGCGAACTGATCCAATCTTCCCCCTTGCAGGGTCGTTTCCCAGACCACCGGAATCGGCCTATAGCTGACCCATCAACAGGCCTGACCGATCATGCGCGTACTCGTCGTCGAAGATGACAAGGATCTCAACCGGCAACTGGCCGACGCGCTGGTCGATGCCGGCTATGTCGTCGACCGCTCCTATGACGGCGAGGAGGGGCATTTCCTCGGCGACACCGAGCCCTACGATGCCGTCGTGCTCGACATAGGCCTGCCGCAGATGGACGGCATCAGCGTCGTCGAGCGCTGGCGCCGCAACGGCCGCAAGATGCCGGTGCTGATCCTGACAGCGCGCGACCGCTGGAGCGACAAGGTGTCGGGCATCGATGCCGGCGCCGACGACTATGTCACCAAGCCGTTCCACATCGAGGAGGTACTGGCCAGGGTGAGGGCGCTGATCCGCCGCGCCGCCGGCCATGCCTCGTCCGAGCTCACTTGCGGGCCGCTGCGCCTCGACACCAAGGCCTCCAAGGCCGATGTCAACGGCGTGCCGCTGAAGCTGACCTCGCATGAGTTCCGCCTGCTGGCGTATCTGATGCACCATATGGGCGAGGTGGTGTCGCGCACCGAGCTGGTCGAGCATCTCTACGACCAGGATTTCGACCGCGATTCCAACACCATCGAGGTCTTTGTCGGCCGGCTGCGCAAGAAGATGGGCATCGACATGATCGAAACCGTGCGCGGCATGGGCTATCGCATGCGTGAGCCGGAGGCGTAAGGCGGAACCGCTCCCCATACCAGCAAGGAAGCCTTTTTCGGCGCGGCTCTGGCCTCGCTCGCTGGCCTTCCGCGTCATCGGCTTTTCCACGATCTGGGCGATCCTCACCCTGATCGTCATCTTCACTCTGATCACCACGCTCTACCGCCAGGCCAGCGAGCGCGGCTTCGACAGCCTGCTGTCGGCGCATCTGTTCAATTTGATCGGCTCCGTCGGCGTTTCCGAAACCGGCCAGCTCACCGGCGCTCCCGACCTTGGCGACCTGCGCTTCTCGGAGCCGAATTCGGGCTGGTACTGGTCGGTGGAGCCGGCTTCCGAAGGCGTGCACGGCAACCTTCATTCGTCCTCGATGACCACGACGATCCCGTCGCCGACCGTTGCCGAGGTGCCTTTCAATTCCAGTTTCCAGCGCAGCTATTCCACCGACGGCATCGGTGACGAGGAACTGCAAGTGTTCGAAAGCGAATTCGTCCTCGATGCCAAGAACCGCGCCGCGCGCTTCCGCGTGATGGGCAACAAGACCGAGCTCGAGCACGAGATCGCCACCTTCCAGGGCCGCCTGTTGACCTATCTCAGCCTGTTCGGCGTCGGCATGATCGCCATCAATGCGATCGCTATCCTGCTCGGCCTCCAGCCCTTGCGCCGGGTTCGCAACGCGCTTGCCCAGGTGCGCGAAGGCACGGCGCAGCGGCTCGATGGCCGGTTTCCCGCCGAGATCGAGCCGCTCGCCAACGAAACCAATGCGCTGATCGAAAACAACAAGCGCATCGTCGAGCGCTCGCGTACGCAGGTCGGCAACCTTGCCCATTCGCTGAAGACGCCGCTCGCCGTGCTGATCAATGAGGGCCGGGCTCTAGGCGGCGCCAAGGGCCAGCTCATCGCCGACCAGGCGGCGTCGATGCAGAAACAGGTCGACCACTACCTGCAGCGGGCACGGGTCGCGGCGCAGCGCGACAGCGTCGTCTACCGCACGCCGGTGACGCCGCTGGTGCAGCGCATGGTGCGCGTGCTGCAAAAACTCAAGCCTGATGTCAGCCTGTCGCTTACGCTGCCGGCGGCCGACATCGTCTTTGCTGGCGAGCGCGAGGATTTGGAGGAACTGCTCGGCAACCTTCTCGACAATGCGATGAAATGGGCGAAGAGCACTGTTGCCGTATCCGTCACGCCGGCCGCAGCCGGCCTGTTCGAGCTATCGATCGAGGATGACGGTCCCGGCATCCCCGAGGACAAGGCCCGCGATGTCTTGAAACGCGGCCGGCGCCTCGACGAGACAAAGCCGGGAACCGGGCTCGGACTTGCCATCGTTGCCGACCTCGTCAACGAGTATGGCGGGGCGCTGGCGCTGGAACGCTCCACGATGGGCGGGCTGAAGGCGGTTGTGCGCTTGCGGAGCTTGCAATGATGTACTGCCCAGGGCCAATCGACACGGCCGAATGCCTGTGTTATGGCGGCCCCTCGATTGCACAAAAGCCGTTAAAAACGGCCAAATTTCCGACAAATGTCAATAGTATGACGTCCTGACGCCCCCGATGACGCGGCCCCCAGCGCATCCCGTTCAAGAAAACCGGTTGTTGGCATGAAGATTCGCGTTGCGCTCGTTTCCGCACTGCTCGCTCTTTCCGGCTGCGGAACGCTGGGCAAGGGCAGTGGCCCGGATATCTCCATCACCAATCCGCCCGCGTCACCTCCCTCGGGTGCCAAGGTCGCGACGACGATCATCTCGGCCATGGCTGGCGGGCTCGTCGGCGGGTCGATCGGCAGCGGCCTGACCAGCACCGAGAAGCGCAAGGCGCTCGAGGCGGAGTACAAGGCGCTCGAATATACCGCGAGCGGCCAGAAGGTGACCTGGAAGGGCGACAGTTCGGCCCATTCCGGCGAAGTCGTCGCGGCCCAGCCCTACCGCGTCGGCTCGCAGGATTGCCGCCAGTACACCCATACAGTGTTTACCGGCACGGGCGGCCAGACCGCGCGGGGCACCGCATGCCGCAACGCCGACGGCAGCTGGACGCCGCTGACCTGAACATTGGGCCGGGGTCGGAATCCCGTCAAAGCGTCGCAGCGACCTCATGTTGTGAGAGCAGGGCTCTCGCTCTATTGGAAGAACCATGCTGTTCTGGGTCATAGCCGCACTCCTCACGCTGGGCGCAAGCCTGGCGGTGCTGCTGCCGCTGACCGGCGGCGGCACGGACGCTCCGACCAGCAGCGACCATGACCTCGAAGTCTATCGCGATCAATTGGCCGAGCTCGAGCGTGACGCCGCGCGCGGCCTGATCCAGCCGGCGGAAGCCGAGGAGGCGCGCGCCGAAATCGCCCGCCGCATCCTTCGGCTGGGAAATGCCGGCCAGGCCGATGCCGCGACGCTTCAGCAGCCGTCAAAGGCGGCCAGGCTGGTGGCGACATCAGCGGTGCTGATGGTCCCGCTGCTCAGCTGGGGCATGTACAGCCAGCTCGGCTCGCCCGATCTGCCGTCGCAGCCGCTTGCCGAACGGCTGGCCAAGAATCCGGCCGATAGTTCGGTCGATGAGTTGGTGGCGCGCGCCGAGGCCCATCTTGCCGCCAACCCTGGCGATGGACGCGGCTGGGACGTGCTCGCCCCGATCTATCTGCGCCTGCAGCGCTTTCCCGATGCCGTGACCGCCTATCGCAATGCCATCCGCCTCGATGGCGACACGGCTGCCCGCGAGGCCGGTCTCGGCGAAGCGATTGCCAATGCGGCCGGCGGCATCGTTTCGGCCGATGCGCAATCCGCTTTCGAACAGGCGCTAAAACTCGACCCGGCAAACGCGAAAGCCTCGTTCTATTTGGCGATGGCGCTGGCCCAGGAAGGCCGCATACCCGAGGCAACCACGGCTTGGCAGAAAATGCTCGATTCCCTGCCGCAGGATTCGCCATGGCGCGGAGCTGTCCAACAGGCACTGGCCGAGGCCGCCAACCGCAGCGTCGCGTCAGGAGAGCCCGCCAAAGGCCCCGACGCCGCAGCCGTCGATGCCGCCTCGTCGATGGCGCCGCGGGACAGGCAGGCCATGATCGAAACCATGGTCGCCGGCCTCGACGAAAAATTGCGGCAAAATCCGCGCGACACGGAAGGATGGATGCGGCTCATTCGTTCCTATGTTGTGCTGGGCAAGGCCGACCAGGCGCGGGACGCGCTGCATCGCGGTATTGCCGTGTTTGGCGCCGACAGTGAGGAAGCGAAGAAATTCACCGCCTTTGCCGCCTCGCTCGGCCTGACGGCGACGGAGTAGGACATGACGCGCAAGCAGAAGCGATTGTCGGTGATTGTCGGAGGTCTTGCCTTCCTCGGCGCCGCCACCGGGCTGACCTTCTATGCGTTGGGCCAGAAGGCCTCCTATTTCTATATGCCCGCCGATCTGACCACCGCCAGCTTGCAGCCGGGACAGCGCATCAGGCTCGGCGGCCTCGTCGAAAAGGGCACGGTCGTGCGCGGGCAGGGCGCGACGGTTGCGTTCTCGGTCACCGACACGCACAAATCGGTCAAGGTCAGCTATACCGGCATCCTGCCCGATCTGTTCCGCGAGGAGCAGGGCGTCATCACCGAAGGCAGCTTTGGCGCCGACGGCGTTTTCGTCGCCGACAGCGTGCTGGCCAAGCATGACGAGCGCTACATGCCCAAGGAAGTCGCTGACGGGCTGAAGGCCAAGGGCGTGTGGCAAGAGAGCAAGAGCCAGTAATGGTTGAGACCGGACACTTCGCGCTCGTCCTCGCCTTTGTGCTGTCGCTGGTGCAGACGCTGGTGCCGCTGATCGGCGCCCGTACCGGCAACCAGAGGCTGATGGCTGTCGGCGGTCCCGTCACGGTCACAGGCTTCGCGCTCACGGCGCTATCGTTCGCAGCACTCGCCGGCGCCTATGCAAGTTCCGATTTCTCGGTGGCGAGCGTGTGGGAAAACTCGCATTCGCTGCAGCCGCTGATCTACAAGATCACCGGAACCTGGGGCAATCACGAAGGCTCGATGCTGCTCTGGGTGCTGATCCTGACCTTCTTCGGTGCGCTGGTCGCTGTCTTCGGCTCCAACGTTCCGGCGACGCTGCGCGCCAATGTGCTGGCCGTGCAGGGGGCGATCGGCGCCACCTTCTTCCTGTTCATCCTGGCGACATCCAATCCGTTCACCCGGCTCAATCCGGCGCCGATCGAGGGCCGCGATCTCAACCCGGTCCTGCAGGATCTTGGCCTCGCCATCCATCCGCCGCTGCTCTATCTCGGCTATGTCGGGTTCTCTATCTGCTTTTCCTTCTCGGTCGCCGCCCTCATCGAAGGCCGCATCGATGCCTCCTGGGCGCGCTGGGTGCGGCCGTGGACGCTGGTCGCCTGGATGTTCCTCACCGGCGGCATCGCGATGGGCTCCTACTGGGCCTACTACGAGCTCGGCTGGGGCGGCTTCTGGTTCTGGGATCCGGTCGAAAACGCCTCCTTTATGCCGTGGCTGGCCGGCACGGCTCTTCTGCATTCGGCGATCGTCATGGAGAAGCGTTCGGCGCTCAAGATCTGGACGCTGCTGCTTGCCATCCTCACCTTCTCGCTGTCGCTGCTCGGCACCTTCCTGGTGCGCTCCGGCGTGCTGACCTCGGTGCATGCTTTCGCCACCGATCCGACCCGCGGCATCTTCATCCTGTGCATTTTGACGCTGTTCATCGGCGGCTCGCTGGCCCTGTTTGCGCTGCGCGCCTCGCGGCTGACGGCCGGCGGCCTGTTCCACCCGATCTCGCGCGAAGGCGCACTCGTCCTCAACAATCTGTTCCTGACCACGGCCACGGCCACCGTGCTGGTCGGCACGCTCTATCCGCTGGCGGTCGAAGCGCTTTCGGCCGGCAAGATCTCAGTCGGCGCCCCCTTCTTCAACCTGACATTCGGCCCGCTGATGGTGCCGCTGCTGGTCGTGGTTCCTTTCGGACCATTGCTCGCCTGGAAGCGCGGTGACCTCTATGCCGTCGCCCAGCGCTTGATGGCGGCTTTCGGCGCCGCTCTCCTGGCGATGCTGGTCACCGGGCTGTTCATCGACGGCGCGTCGGTGTTCGCCGCCCTTGGTGTCGGCCTCGCCTGCTGGCTGGTCTGCGGCGCGCTCACCGACCTCGCCGTCAAGTCCGGCTTTGGCAATGTGTCGCACGCCATCATGCTGCGCCGTTTCGCCGGCCTGCCGCGTTCGGTGTTCGGCACTGCACTTGCCCATCTCGGCCTCGGGCTGACGACGCTCGGCATTGTCGGCACGCTGTGCTTCGGCACCGAAAGGATACTGTCGATGCATGCCGGCGAGAGCGTCGAACTCTCCGGCCACACGCTGCGTTTCGACGGCCTCTTCCCGGCGCAGGGTCCGAACTACAGCGAGCAGCGCGGCCGCTTTTCCCTGATCGGCGCCGATGGCGGCGTTTCAGCCGAAATCACCTCGGCCAAGCGCTTCTTTCCGGTGCGGCAGACGACGACGACCGAATCCGGCATCGAGACGATCGGCTTCAACCAGCTCTATCTGTCGCTGGGCGATGAAGGCACCGATGGATCCGTCGTGGTGCGCCTGTGGTGGAAGCCGCTGGTGACGCTGATCTGGGGCGGAGCTCTGGTGATGATGGCGGGAGCCGCAATGTCGCTGCTCGACCGTCGCCTGCGGGTTGGCGCACCCTCGCGCCGCCGCAAGCAGGCAGCCTCCATGCCGTCGGCAGGCGCGCCGTGAGCACCAGGTTCTCGTTGGCCTCGCTCACCCTGCTTCTGGCGCTGCTGTTTGCCGGCGCCGCGCAAGCGGTGAAACCGGACGAGGTTCTCACCGATCCGGCGCTCGAGGCGAGGGCGCGGCTCCTGTCGGAAGGCCTGCGCTGCATGGTCTGCCAGAACCAGTCCATCGACGAATCCGATGCAGACCTCGCCCGCGACCTGCGCATCCTGGTGCGCCAGCGCCTGGTTGCCGGCGATACCGACCAGCAGGTGATGGACTATATCGTGTCGCGCTACGGCGAGTTCGTGCTGTTGAAGCCGCGCTTCAGCCCGCGCAACGCCTTGCTTTGGGGCACGCCGGTGCTTCTGCTTCTAGTCGGCGGCATTTTCATTGTGCTGACCACACGCTCCCGCCGCTCGTTGGCAACCAAGGCGCTGAGCGCCGAGGAACAGGCGGCGCTGGACAAGATGCTGAGCGACTAGCTCGGCCATTCCTCCAAAGGCCAGTCCCGCGACGTGTGGATGGCGCGCAGGATAACAATGCTCTGACGGCCGGCGATCAGGCGCAATTCATAGGCAATGATGTAGGGCAGGCGGCCGATGGGCTTCTCATAAGTGCCTGTTACCCGGCCAGGTCGGCCCGTCGCCATATCACCAAGGCCCCGGCCCATTTCACGGATACGGTCCGCGAGGCGTCGGGCGGCGGCAGGATTGTCCTGAGCGATAAAGGCAACTTGCTGCGTGAGATCGTCCAGCGCTTCTCGCGACCAGGTGACGAACCGCTTCACGCCTTGCCTGCGCGCCTGGCTTTCGCTGCTTCGATCACCGCGTCGAGCTCCGCCATGGCGTCGTCGTGGGGCACGACACGGCCAGCCTCTGCGTCGGCCATGCCACGTTTTATGCCTTCGATGATATCCAGCTCGCGATCGACATAGGCTGAGACCGCCTCGGCGGCGAGGAACGATTTACTACGCCTGGTATCGGTAGCGATCTGCTCCAGCTTCAGCTTGGTCTCGGACGAGACTCGAATGGTCATGGTGGTGCTTGCTGTCATTGTGAAAGCCTTGTGCTGAGTTGTGTACACCATAGGGCAGCAGGCGAGCGCAACCAAGCGATTTGTGCGACCGCCCAACATTACAAAACTTTCATGCACCGGAAATGGCGCCGTAATGTGCGCCTCTCTATTTCTCTTGTCCGAGGATGCTCTGCCTGAGCCGCATCCAGTGAAAAGAGGATACGAGACCCATGACTATCGCCCCCAACCCATATTCCCGCACCCGCAAACGCCTGTTGGCCGCCGCCGCTTCGCTGGCCATTGCCGGCGGCATCGGTTTCGGCGCCGTTGCCACTGGTACAGCTCCCGTTCTGGCCGACGCCGTGCGGGTCGAAGCGCCCCAGGTGCCGGGCTTTGCCGATGTCGTCGAGCGCGTTTCGCCGGCCGTGGTCAGCGTCAAGGTCAAGGCCAAGATCGAGCCTGCCGCCGATGACGGCTCCGACCAGTCCGACGATCCGGACGGCATGAACAACCTGCCCGACAATCCGCAGCTGCGCCAGTTCTTCAAGCAATTCCGCGGCTTTGGTGATCAGAACGGCCATGACGGCGGCAATCGTCGCTTCAGCCACCGCGACCATAACAACGACCAGCCGCGTCCGGTGGCGCAGGGTTCTGGCTTCTTCATCTCCGATGACGGCTATCTCGTCACCAACAACCATGTCGTCGAGGAAGGCTCCGCCTTCACAGTGGTGATGAATGACGGCAAGGAGCTTGACGCCAAGCTGATCGGCACCGATCCGCGCACCGATCTGGCGGTGCTCAAGGTCGATGGCGTCGGCAAGTTCACCTATGTCGATTTCGCCGACGATTCCAAGGTTCGCGTCGGCGACTGGGTGGTGGCCGTCGGCAATCCGTTCGGCCTCGGCGGCACCGTCACCGCCGGCATCGTCTCGGCCCGTGGCCGTGATATCGGCGCCGGTCCCTATGATGACTTCATCCAGATAGACGCTTCGGTCAACCGCGGCAATTCGGGCGGCCCGACCTTCAACCTTAACGGCCAGGTCGTCGGCATCAACACCGCGATCTTCTCGCCGTCGGGCGGAAGCGTCGGCATCGCCTTCGACATTCCGGCCTCGACCGCCAAGCAGGTGGTGCAGGATCTGATGAAGAGCGGCTCGGTGCAGCGTGGCTGGCTCGGCGTCGAAATCCAGCCGGTTACATCGGACATCGCCGAATCGCTGGGCCTGAAGTCGCAGAACGGGGCTCTGGTTTCGGGCGCCCAGGACGGTGGCCCCGGCAAGAAGGCCGGCATCACCGCCGGTGACGTGATCACCCAGGTCGAAGGCAAGGACGTCGCATCGCCGAAGGAACTGGCTCGTCTGATCGGCGCCTACCCACCCGGCAAGTCGGTCGACGTCACGGTGTGGCGCGACGGCAAGAGCCAGACCATCAAGGTCGATCTCGGCACGTTGCCATCCACTGACAAGCAGGCCTCGGCCGACCCGCAGCAGCCCGCGGCACCGGCAAAGCCCGCCGCGCTGGCCGATCTCGGCCTCACCGTCACCAAGTCGGAAAACGGCAAGGGCCTGGTGGTGACCGATGTCGATCCCGACAGCGATGCCGCCGACCGCGGCATCCAGCCCGGCGATGTCATCACCTCGGTCAACTCGACGGAGGTGAACGGCACCGACGACGTCGCCAAGGCGATGGCCGATGCGGTCAAGTCCGGCCGCAAGGCGGTGCTGATGCAGATCACCCGCGACGATTCAAACCGCTTCGTCGCGCTGCCAGTCGCCAAAGGCTGACATCACACAGTTTCCAGTGCGGCGGTTTCAACACCCCCGAGCCGCCGCACGGGAAGCAAGGGGCCGATCGCGTTAGTCAGTCATCGTGTTCTGCCCCCGGCGGCAGCGGGCCCCCATCGCCCGCTGCCGCTCTAACAGCGAAGCATGTCGCCCAAAAGTGCACTGCGGTTTTGGCAAAACGACATGCTTGAACGAAAGCTTTTGCGCTCATGGCGGCCCCTCAATCTTCCGGCGAAATCGCGTATAACGGCTCTATGAAGATTCTCGTCATAGAAGACGATCGCGAGGCGGCCGACTATATGCAGAAGGCCTTTGCCGAGGCTGGGCACACCGCCCATGTCGCCGGCGACGGCGAAACCGGCTTTGCGCTGGCCGATGCCGGCGACTATGACGTGATGGTCGTCGATCGCATGATGCCACGCCGCGACGGGCTCTCCGTCATTGCCGGCCTGCGCTCGCGCGGCAACACCACGCCGGTGCTGATCCTGTCGGCGCTGGGCGAAGTCGATGACCGCGTCACCGGTCTGCGCGCCGGCGGGGACGACTATCTGACCAAGCCCTATGCCTTTTCCGAATTGCTCGCCCGCGTCGAGGTGCTGAACCGCCGCGCCAGCGCCAGGGAGGCCGAAACCGTCTACCGGGTCGGCGATCTCGAGCTTGACCGGCTGTCCCATTCGGTCAAGCGCGCGGCGCGCGAGATCACGCTGCAGCCGCGCGAATTCCGCCTGCTCGAATATCTGATGCGCCATGCCGGCCAGGTGGTGACGCGCACCATGCTGCTCGAAAATGTCTGGGACTATCATTTCGATCCGCAGACCAACGTCATCGACGTTCACGTCTCGCGCCTGCGTGGCAAGATCGAGAAGGGTTTCGACAAGCCGATCCTGCATACGGTTCGCGGCGCCGGCTATATGCTGAAGAGCGGCTAGAGCATGATCCCAAAAAGTAGGTACCGGTTTTTGGAGAAGATCATGCTCCAACAAAGGGGTAGGTCATGATGAGATTTCAGCCAAATCTCATCATGAGCTAGAACTCGATGGCCCTTTCCCTGCCGGCCATCATGAGGACGACGGCGGCGCGGCTTTCAGCGCTTTATTTCCTGCTTTTCGCGCTATGTGCCGTGTTGCTGGTCTTCTACATGACGTCGTTGTCGGCCCGCATGCTGACCGGCCAGACCCAGCAGACCATCAATGACGAGGTGCTCGGCCTCGCCCGTGCCTATCAGAGCGGCGGCCTGCCGCGGCTGGTGCGCGTCGTCGAGCAGCGCTCGCGCCAGCCCGGCGCCAACCTCTATCTCATTGCCGACGTCAACGGCCAGATCCTCACCGGAAACGTGCAGAGCCTGGCGCCGGGGGTGCTCGAGACCGATGGCTGGACGACCGAACCCTTCTCCTATCGCCGTTTCGGCGAAGGTGAGCTCGAACGGCAGCGCAACCAGGCTTCTGACCCGAACGGCGCGCAGCCCGGCGAGACCGAAATTCAGTCCGAGGGCGAGAAGGGCCACAACGCCATCGCGCTGGTGCTGCGGCTGCCCAACCAGATGATCATGCTGGTCGGCCGCGATCTCGGCGAGCCCGAGCGCTTCCGCGCCGTCGTCCGCCGCGCCCTGATGCTGGCGCTGGGCATGATGGGCCTGGGCGGGCTGCTGATCTGGTTCCTTGTCGGCCGCGCCGCGCTGAAGCGCATCGACAGCGTCTCGGAGGCAAGCCGCCGCATCATGGGCGGCGATCTCACGGGACGGCTGCCGGTGACCGGCGCTGGCGATGAGTTCGACCGCCTGTCGGAAAACCTCAACACCATGCTGGCCAGGATAGCGACGCTCAACGAAGGGCTGAAGCAGGTCTCCGACAACATCGCCCATGATTTGAAGACGCCGCTGACCAGACTGCGCAACCGCGCTGAGGCGACACTTTCGGGCAAGCACAAGACCACCGACTACCGGCAGGCGCTGGAAGGCACCATGGCCGAATCCGACCAGCTGATAAAAACCTTCAACGCCATCCTGATGATCTCCAGGCTGGAGGCCGGCTATTCCTCGGAGAGCACCAGCAAGGTCGATCTCGCCGCCGCGGTGCATGACGTTGTCGAGCTTTATGAGCCGGTGGCGGAGGAGGCTGGCGTGGTGCTCGAAACTGCCGCGGACGGGAATTTTTCCGTCAATGGCAACCGCGAGCTGATCGGCCAGGCGCTGTCGAACATCGTCGACAACGCCATCAAATACTCGACCGATGCGACGGAAAAGCCTGCTGTGCGCGTAGCCCTGCAGCGCGTCGGTCACGAAATCCGCCTTTCTGTTGCCGACAACGGCCATGGCATCCCTGATGACGCCGACCGCGCCAGGGCGACCGAGCGCTTCGTGCGGCTGGAAAAGAGCCGCTCGCAGCCGGGATCCGGTCTTGGCCTCAGCCTCGCCAAGGCGATCATGACTTTTCACAATGGCCGGCTTGAACTTCTGCCTGCCAATCCCGGATTGTCCGTTATCATGAGCTTCCCGGCGCGGGAGGACCATTGATGGCGGTGAGGATGGCTGCGAAACGGATCGAGACCGAATGGCGCCTGCAACTGGCGGCGCAGCTCGCGCCGCTGGATGAGACCCGCGCCCGGCGTGAACTGTCGGAGATCGCTGGCGATGCCAAGGACGAGAACCTGCCGCGGCTGGCGAAATTCCTAGGGGGCAAGGGCGCGGCCCAGGAGTTTCTCGCTGCCGTCTTCGATCTCTCGCCTTTCCTCCGCGATGTCGCGCGCCGCCGGCCGCAAATCCTCGACGCGCTGTTCGATGGCAGTGTCGAGGCTCGGCTGCTCACCATCGCCGAAGCGATCGGCAAGGCCGCCTTTTCCGAGACCGTTTCCGAATCCAGCCTGATGATGGAACTCAGGCAGTGGAAGGGTGAAGCTCACTTTCTGATCGCACTTGCAGACCTCTCCGGCGAGGCCGATGCCGCGCTGACGGTAAGGCGCCTCAGCAATCTCGCCGATGCCTGCACCTGTGCGGCGGTCGACTTCCTGCTGCGCGAGGCGCACAGCCAAGGCAAGCTCAAATTGCCCGATCCCGAAAATCCGTCACGGCAATCCGGCTGGATCGTGCTCGGCATGGGCAAGCTTGGCGCGCATGAACTGAATTTCTCCTCCGACATCGACCTCGTCGTCTTCTTCGATCCGGATGCGCCGGCAATCGTCGATCCGCTCGACGCCACAGAGCTGTTTGCGCGCCTGACCCGCAGGCTGGTCCGCATCCTGCAGGACCGCACCGGGCACGGCTATGTCTTCCGCACCGATTTGAGGCTTCGTCCCGATCCAGGCTCGACGCCGCTGGCGATCCCGGTCGAGGCAGCACTTCGCTACTATGAGGCGCGCGGCCAGAACTGGGAGCGCGCCGCCATGATCAAGGCGCGTCCCGTGGCCGGCGATCTCGATGCCGGGGATGCGTTCCTGCGGGAATTGCAGCCCTATGTCTGGCGCAAATACATGGACTATGCGGCGATCGCCGACGTTCATTCGATCAAGCGCCAGATCCATGCCCACAAGGGTCATGGCGAGATCGCGGTCAAAGGACACAACGTCAAGCTCGGCCGCGGCGGGATTCGCGAAATCGAGTTCTTCGTCCAGACCCAGCAACTGATCGCCGGCGGCCGTTTTCCGGAGCTGCGCGGCCGCGAGACGGTGCCGATGCTGGGTGCGCTGGCGGCGCGCAACTGGATCACCGCCGATGCACGCGACGCGCTCACGCAGCAATATTGGTTTCTGCGCCGCGTCGAACACGCCATCCAGATGGTCGCCGACGAGCAGACGCATATTCTGCCCGACGATGATGAAGGGCTGGAACGCATCGCCCATATGCTGGGCTTTGCCGATGCCGCCAGATTTGCCGAAACCTTTCGCGCGGCTTTGCATGAGGTCGAGCGCCATTACGCCGCGCTGTTCGAGACCGCGCCTGAATTGTCGGCCGGCGTCGGCAATCTGGTCTTCACCGGCGATGTCGACGATCCCGACACGCTGCAGACCTTGCACGGCCTTGGCTTCCAGCGGCCAAGCGACATCTGCCGCGTGATTCGAGGCTGGCATTTCGGCCGCTACCGCGTCACCCAGTCTGCGGAAGCGCGCGAGCGGCTGACCGAACTGACGCCGGCGCTGCTCAAAGCCTTCGGCCAGACGCGCCGGGCCGACGAGGCGCTGGTTCGCTTCGACGAATTCCTCGCCGGCCTGCCCGCCGGCATCCAGCTGTTTTCGCTGCTGCAGTCGAATCCCGCCCTGCTGAAACTAATGGCGACGATCATGGGCGCCGCGCCTCGGCTGGCGGCAATCATCACAAGGCGCCCGCATGTCTTCGACGGTCTGCTCGACCCGGCGCTGCTCGCCGAACTGCCCAACCGAGCCTATCTCTCAGCGCGGTTGGCCGCTTTCATCGAAGGCGACCGGGCTTATGAGGACGTGCTCGACCGTTTGCGCATCTTTGCCTCCGAGCAGAAATTCCTGATCGGTGTCAGGCTGCTCGCCGGCTCGATCGACCCGGCGCGCGCCGGCCGCGCCTTTTCCGATCTCGCCGACCTCACCATCGACGCCGCATTGCAGGCGGTGACCACCGAATTCGCGCTACGTCATGGCCGCATCGCCGGCGGCACCGTGTCGCTGCTCGGCATGGGCAAACTCGGCAGCCGCGAGCTCACCGCCGGCTCCGACGTCGACCTCATTCTGCTCTACGACCACGACGCGAATGCCGACGAGTCCGACGGCGACAAGCCGCTCGCACCATCGCACTACTATACCAGGATGACGCAGCGGCTGATCGCGGCTGTCTCGGCGCCGACCGCCGAAGGCGTTCTCTACGAGCTCGACCTGCGCTTGCGGCCATCCGGCAACAAGGGGCCGGTGGCCACCCACATCGATGCCTTCAAGAAATACCAGCGCCAGGAGGCCTGGACCTGGGAGCACATGGCGCTGGCCCGGGGGCGCGCCATCGGCGGCGACGCGGCTCTTTGCACCGAGGTCGAGGCCGAGGTCGCGGCACTTCTGGCCTTGCCGCGCGACGCCGCCAAGGTGGGGGCAGAGGCATCCGAGATGCGCGCGCTGATCGAGAAGGAAAAATCGCCGCGCGATCTCTGGGACATCAAGCTCATCTCCGGCGGCCTCATCGACCTCGAATTCATCGCGCAGGTGGCGGTTATAACCGGGCAGGTCGAAGGCGGCCGCAGGGTGACCGCGACCGGCGAAATCCTAGCGCATCTGTCGCCGGATTTCGCCGAGGCCGACGTCAGGCAGCAGCTTTGCGAAGCCTACCAACTCTATCTGGCGCTGACCCAGATGACGCGGCTTTGCCTCACCGGCGCATTCGAACGCGATGACGTTCCGCCGGGACTGTCGGATCTGCTTCTGGCGGTGACTGACCTGCCGGATTTCGGTGTGCTGGAAGCACACCTCAAGGAGACGTCGCAAAAGGTCAGAAAGGATTTCGACCTTTTGCTTCGTACGAAACGGTCGTGAGGGCGTGAAGCGCTGGCGGCTGTTTCGGATCGCATCGGGGGTGACGATGCAACAGGAGATACCCATGAGAAAAACAACCGGACTTGCCCTTGCCTTCGTCGCGCTTGCCGGCGCCGTTGGCACCACCGCCTATGCCGAGAACAATGCCAGCGCCAGAATGCGCGAGGGCGCGATGATGCGCCTCGACAAGGCGATGAAGGATTCCAACGGCACCATCAGCTTCGACCAGTTTTCCGACGCCATGAACGCGCGGCTGAAGAAGCTGGTCGCTGACAATGGCGGCAAGCTGACCGTTGCCCAGCTCGCCGACGCGCTGGAGAAGGCGCGGTTCGAGGAAATGGCAAAGCGTATCGTCGCCCGCTACGACACCAAGGGCGACGGCACGCTGACCACGGACGACATCACCGGGCGCGAGAAAAAGGTGTTCGCGATGCTCGACCGCAACAATGACGGCAAGATCGAGCGCAACGAACTGCCGAAGAACGGCCGCATGGGCCGCCACCACCAATGGGACGGCGGCGACGACAGCATGGAGTGAGTGGCGATATGTCTCCGGCGGCGAAAGCCGCCGGAGCCCTTACATGACCGCGGCTACCCAGTCCTTGAACGCGGCGGAGAGCACCGCTGGCATTGGCGGGCCGTCAGGCCGCCGCCTTCACCGCCGGCTGCGCCTTCTTCACCGGGATGCGCACCGACACGATCGTGCCGACGCCTTCGGTCGAGCGGATTTTCAGCGCTCCTCCTTGCAACTCGGCCAGCGAGCGCGAGATGGCAAGGCCGAGGCCGGAACCGGCGTGGTTCTTCGAAAACTGGTTCTGCACCTGTTCGAAGGGGCGGCCAAGCTTGCTCAGTGCCTCCTTCGGAATGCCGCAGCCATTGTCCTCGATGGTCAGCACCAGCGCGCCTGACGTGTTGCGGGCGCGCACCGAGATATGGCCGCCCTGGCCGGTGAACTTCACCGCATTCGACAGCAGATTGATGGCGATCTGCTTGATCGCCCGGCGGTCGGCGAACAGCGTCATCGTATCGGCGATGCGGGTTTCGACGGTGATCGACTTCTCCGCCGCCTGCAGCGAGATCACCCGCACCGTCTCGCGGATCAGCGGGCAGAGATCGATTTCCTCGCGGTCCACCGAGAACTGGCCGGCTTCGATCTTCGACATATCGAGTATGTCGTTGATGACGCCGAGCAGATATTTGCCGCTGCCGTTGATGTCGTTGGCATATTCCTCGTAGCGCGGCGAACCGAGCGGCCCGAACAGGCCTTGTTCCATCAGTTCGGAGAACCCGATGATGGCGTTGAGCGGCGTGCGCAGCTCGTGCGACATGTTGGCCAGGAACTCGGACTTGGCCCGGTTGGCGGCCTCGGCGCGCTCGGTTTCCTTCATATATTCGCGGTTGAGCTCGACCAGTTCCTTGGCGCGCTCTTCCTCGGCCCGGCGGGCGAGGCTGAGGTCGTGGATGGTCGCCATCAGCCGGCGCTCGCTGTCGACCAGCTTTTCCTGGTGCAGCTTGATCTGGGTGATGTCGGAGCCGACGGAGACCGTGCCGCCGTCCCGGGTCCTCAGTTCGTTGACCTGCAGCCAGCGGCCGTCGGAGAGCTGCCGCTCGAACGTCGCGCCCCCTTGCGGCCCGTTGGTGTTGGCCAGCCGCCGTTCAGAGGCGAAGGCAAGCATGCGCTCTTCAAGCACGGCGCGCGCAGCGCCCGGCATGACGTCGCGGTCCGACAGGCCGTTGTCCTTCTGGTATTTGGAATTGCACATGATCAGGCGCTGGGCGGCATCCCACAGCACGAAGGATTCGTTGATGTTTTCGATCGCGGTCCGCAGGCGCAGGTCGGCCGCCTCCGAGCGCAGCGCCAGATGCCGCTGCTCGGTGACGTCGACGGCAATGCCGATCAGCTGGATCTCAGGCGCTTCCGGGTCGATCACCTGGGCCCTGGCGCGCATCCATACCCACTGGCCGTCGGCGTGACGCATCCGGAACACCTGGTCGATATGGTCGATCTCGCGCTCGACGATTTTGTTGGCGAGCTCGAACAGGTCGCCGTCTTCGGGGTGGATGATGTCGTCGACCTCGCCGAACGACAGCATCGAGTTGCAGGGCTCGTAGCCCAGCATGTCGTACATCGAGCGCGACCAGTACATCTTGCCGCGCACCATGTCCCAGTCCCACAGGCCGCAGCGACCGCGCACCAGCGCCATGTCGATGCGCTGATGGGCTTCGAGATAGATGCGGTCGGCTGTCTGAGCGCGCGATGCCTGGCCGAAATAGGCGTAGAGGATGATGATCAGCACGCCGGCTGTCAGCACAAACAGCGTGACGTTGAGCGAGACGGTCTTGCGCCAGCTGTCGAACACCGCTTCCTGCGGCACCAGCACGGCGGCGGCGTTCTTGCGGTCCCGGGTCAGGCTCACCGCCGCGTACCAGTCCTGGCCGCCGATGCTGACATCCATGACCCCGGCGCGGTCGCCGAACATGAACAGCGGCTGGCCGTCCAGCACCAGGCTGTCCAGCGATCGCCCTTGCCAGCCGGTCGACAGCGGCGAGACGGCAATGATCTTGAAGGCGCTGTCGGTGATCACAAGCACATGGCTTCTGCCCATGGCGCCCTGGCGGCTCGTGCTTTCCAGAAGATCAATTGCACCGCTGGATGCCGCGGTCGGGTCGGCCGAGATTGCGTTCGCCATCTGGCCGGCGGCGAGACCCAGCACCGCCTTGACGTCGCGCTCGGCCTCGTCGCGCTCGTTCATCAGCGACAGCACGCGCAGTGCGGCGATGACGATCAGGAAGATGATGATGAGAGCCGGTATCGAACGGCGCAGAAGGGGTTCGGCAGCCAGGAGCCGCCGGTAGGCTGGTTCAGCGATGAGCCGCGTATTGCCGGCGAGGCCGTCGCCTCGCGCCTTGCGCCGCTCAAAAGCCGTCCCTTCGGGCGCGCCCCACGCGTCCGCCTTGGCCATAAATGGCACTCCCCGAATTTCCGTACGCTTGACGATCCGGCAACACCGCACGTCCGAATCGTCTGTAAAGAATCAAAGGTGATTCGCCTTGTCCAGAGGCGCGGCCGAAAAACATTAAAAATTGATTGAAATAACGCTGAAATCCCTCCTTGAGGCGAGAGTGGCCCGAAGGGCCGGGTGGGGTCCTCGGCGAAGCGCTCGACTCTCTCAATCACGGTCGAAGTTGGTCGAGGTCGCGCACTGCCGCAACGACCCCACCCGTCCATCCGCCTTCGGCGGCTGTCCACCGTCCCCTCAAGGGGGAGGGATCAGGCCAGCGTTCGCTCCACAATATCCCGCAAATCCGCCGACAGGTTCTCGGCACCGGCGATGGCCAGCAGCGCTTCCCTGGCCTTGGCTTGCCTGCCCGGCTCCAGCGAGCGCCACGAGCGCAGCGCTGTCGCCAGCCTGGCCGCCACTTGCGGATTGCGTTTTTCAACCTCGAGTACGGTCTGGGTAAAAAACCGGTAGCCTTCGCCATCGGCGCGGTGGAAGCCGGTCTGGTTGGCGCTGGCGAATGTGCCGACCAGCGAGCGCACCCGGTTCGGATTGGCCATCGAGAAAGCTGCGTGCCCAGTCAGCTCGCGTACCGTATCGACTGTCCGGGGGCCTGGCACGCTGGCCTGGATCTGGAACCATTTGTCCATGACCAGCGGATCGGCGCCATAACGCGCCTCGAAATCGGCCAGCGCCTTGATCGCCTCCAGCGATCCGTCATGGCGGTGCGCAAGGACGGTCAGTGCTGCGGCGCGGTCGGTCATGTTCGTCGCGACCTCGAAATGCCGGGCGGCGAGCGCAGCGCCTTCCGGCAGCAGCGAGAGATAGTCGAGCAGGGTGTTGCGCAGCGCCCGTCGTCCCGCACTTGCCGCGTCGGGGCTGAACGGACCATCGTCGGCGAGGTGGCTGTATAGGCCGGTGAACGTTTGCTGATTGGGGCGCGCGATTGCCAGCGCCAGTGCCTGGCGGGCAGCGAAGATGGCGTCGGGGTCGATGTTCGTGCCGATGTCGCGGGCAATGTCGGCCTCGCCCGGAAGTGACAGCGCCAGCGCCCGGTAGGCAGGTTCCAGGGTCTCGTCGCCGGCGATCTTGCCGGCAAGTCCGGTCAGCCTGGCGGTGAAAGCCGGCTTCGCGCCGCCGAGGATCTGGCGGAAGGCCGCTATCAGCGCATCGGTCAAAAGCGTGTTGAACGCCTGCCAGCGCGCAAAGGCATCGCTGTCATGGCCGGCGAGAAAGAACTGGTCGTCGGCCTTCTGCTCGACCGAAAGCGTGATCGGTGCCGAAAAGCCGCGGTTGAGCGACACCGCCGGCCGCTCGGCAACGCCTGAGAAGCGCACCATGTGACGGCGCTTGCGAATATGGATGACACCGTCCTCGACGGCGGCGCCCTCGACGCCGCCATAGGCAACCGGTTCGCCGCCGGCGCCGACCAGCCCGAAGGCGAGCGGGATGTGCATCAGCCGCTTGCGGCTTTCCGACGGCGTCGGCGGCACCGACTGCTCGATCTCGAGCGTGAACTCGCGCGTGGCCGGATTGTGCGTCGAACTGACGGTCAGGTTCGGCGTGCCCGCCTGGTGGTACCAGAGCGCGAATTGCGACAGATCGCGCCCGGAGGCGTCCTCGAACACTTTGAGGAAATCCTCGATCGTCGCTGCTTCGCCGTCATGGCGCTCGAAATAGAGATCCATTCCGGCGCGGAACGTGTCAGGTCCGAGAATGGTGCGGATCATGCGCACGACTTCCGAGCCTTTTTCGTAGACGGTCGCCGTGTAGAAATTGTTGATCTCGCGGTAGCGGCGCGGCCGCACCGGATGCGCCAGCGGTCCTTGGTCCTCGGGGAACTGGTGTGCCCTGAGCGTGCGCACTTCGGCGATGCGCTTGACCGCGCGCGAGCGCTGGTCGGCGGAGAATTCGTGGTCGCGAAAAACCGTCAGCCCTTCTTTCAGGCAGAGCTGGAACCAATCGCGGCAGGTGATCCTGTTGCCGGTCCAGTTGTGGAAATACTCATGCGCGATGATCGCCTCGATATTGGCGAAATCGGCATCGGTGGCGGTTTCCCGGTCGGCCAGCACATATTTGTCGTTGAAGATATTGAGGCCCTTGTTCTCCATGGCCCCCATGTTGAAGTCGGAAACGGCGACGATGTTGAAGACGTCGAGGTCGTATTCGCGGCCGAAGGCCTGCTCGTCCCATTGCATCGAGCGCTTCAGCGCATCCATGGCGTAGCCGGCAAGCCCCTCCTTGCCTGGCTCGACATAGATGCCGAGTTCGACCTCGCGCCCGGACATGGTGACGAAACTGTCCGCAACCTTGCCGAGATTGCCGGCCACGAGCGCAAACAGATAGGACGGCTTGGGGAAGGGGTCGTCCCAGACTGCAAAGTGCCAGCCGTCGGCAAGCGCGCCGCTTTCGACCGGATTGCCGTTGGAAAGCAACAGCGGCGCTTCGTCCAGCCTCGCCTCGATACGCACGGTATAGACCGACAGGATGTCGGGGCGGTCGAGGAAATAGGTGATGCGGCGAAAGCCCTCGGCCTCGCATTGCGTGCAATAGACATTGCTGGAGCGGTAGAGGCCCATCAGCGCCTCATTGCTGGCCGGCGCGATCTCGGTCTCGAGCAGCAGCTGGAAACGGGCCGGCGGCCTCAAAATGGTCAGCTGGTCCGGCGTGGCGAGATACTCGGCCGGGGCAAGCTCGCGACCGTCGATGGCAATGCGCTTGAGCACCAGCCCGTCGCCGTCCAGCACCAGCGACGTCGAGGCGGCGGCGCCATCGCGGCGTTCGATCGTCAGCACTGCGGTGACACGCGTTGCGTCTGGCGAAAGGCGGAAGGTGAGGCCGGTTTGCGGGATGGAAAAGTCGTTGGGGCGGTAGTCTTCGAGCTTGAAGACCTGGCCGGTATCGGTTCGCATTCCCTTGGGTTTCCCTGTCGCTATCGGAGCCGCTGACGTGTCCTGGCCCATTAAATCTAAAGTTGCGCGCTCTTTACACGAAACGGTCACTCGACAAAACTGCGCCAATGCCTATTTCGGGGCGTTCCCCTTCCGCCATTATCGTGAGGCCTTGATGACCGTCATCACATCGAAGTTCGGCATGGGCGCCTGTGTACCGCGTCGTTCGACGCGCATCTCAGCGGAGATCCGGGAAGCAACAAAACAGTGAAAGCCGGGCCTGGAGACGAAGCGGGCGGGAAACTGTCCGATCATCCCGGCGCGCATCGGCCCAAAAATCAATGTCGATTTTTGGAAAGCACGATGCGCAGATTTAAAGTGTCAGAGCGTCCTTTACGCGTCGAAGACGACGCGCGGCGCTCTAATGTTCTCACTGGGATCATGCTCAAGGTCATGTCGGTGGCAGTCTTTGTCGGCATGCAAACCTGCATCAAGGCCGCCGGCACTTTGCCGGCCGGCCAGATCGTCTTCTTCCGCTCCTTCTTCGCCATCTTCCCGATCATCGTCTTCCTGGCCTTCAAGAGAAAACTCGGTACGGCGTTCGCCACCAAACGCCCGCTGAACCACATTGCGCGCGGTGTCGTCGGCGTTTGCGCCATGGGGCTCGGCTTCTTCGCGCTGACCCGGCTGCCGCTGCCTGAGGCGATCACGCTGAACTATGCCCAGCCTTTGCTGGTGGTGGTGTTCTCCTCGCTATTCCTCGGCGAAGCCATTCGCGTCTATCGCTGGAGCGCGGTTGCGGTCGGTCTGGTCGGCGTGCTGATCATCTCCTGGCCGGAGCTGACGCTGCTCACGTCGGGCGTCGCGCTCGGCGACCAGGAGGTGCTGGGCGTCATCGCTGCTCTTGTTTCTGCAGCAATCTCCGCCAATGCCATCCTGCTCGTGCGCAATCTTGTCCAGACTGAACGAACAGCGACCATCGTGTTGTGGTTCTCGGCGACGGCGAGTGTCATGGCGCTGCTTACGCTGCCCTTCGGCTGGCAGGCGCTGACGCCGCTGCAGGCCGGTCTGCTGGTCGCAGCAGGGTTCTGTGGCGGGCTGGCGCAGATTTTGATGACGGCGGCGTACCGCCATGCCGAAGCTTCGGTGGTGGCGCCGTTCGAATACACCTCGATGATCCTCGGCGTGGTCGTCGGCTATTTCGCCTTTGGCGATATCGCCACCATCAACACGCTCGTCGGCGGTGTGATCGTCGTTGCCGCCGGCATGTTCATCATCTGGCGCGAGCGCCAACTCGGCCTGGAACGCACCCGAACGCGCAAGGCAGCGCCACCACAGGGGTGAGGAGGTCCGCGGGGTTGGCTCAGTTAGCTTCCGCACGTTCCTTCGCCAGCCGCACCAGCACCGCTCGCGTCTGCTCGTCGGCCGGGAAGAAAGACTCGATCGCCAGTTCCGACAGCGTCACGTCAAGCGGCGTGCCGAAGACGGTGATGGTGCTGATGAAGGACAGCACCTGGTCGCCATGCGCCAGCCGCAGCGGATGGACGATGCCGTTGGGCTCGACCCGCACCGGCCGCGCACCCTTGAGCCCGGACGGATAGGTTCGCAATTCGCGCTCCAGCTCGACCAGGACGGGATCGCCGGCGGCATCGTTCTGGTGTTTCAGCCGCTCCAGCAGATGCGCCCGCCATTCCGCGAGATTGACGATGCGCGGTGCGATGCCGTTCGGGTGCAGGCTGAGGCGCAGCACATTGACCGGCGGCTGGAGCAGCGACGGCTCGGCAACATCGGCCAGAAACGGGCCGATGGCGGCATTGGCGGAAATCAGGTTCCAGTGCCGGTCGACGGCGAGGGCGGGGAACGGCTCATGCCCTTTGAGCACGCTCTCGACCGCGGCAAGCGCCGGCGCCAGCGTCGTATCTGTGAGTGGCCGCTCGCTGAAGCTCGGGGCAAAGCCGGCAGCCAGCAACAGCTGATTACGCTGCCGCAGCGGAATCTCAAGCTGCTCGGCCAGATGCAGCACCATCTCGCGCGAGGGCGCGGCGCGGCCGCTTTCGACGAAGGAGAGATGACGCTGGGAAATCTCAGCCTCCATTGCGAGATCAAGCTGGCTCATGCGCCGGCGCGTGCGCCATTCGCGGATCAGGCCGCCGGCAGAGGTCTGGGGTGTTGTCATGGGTGAAAGGATTAGGCCGGGGTGGGCGGTATTTCAATTACCTCGGAGGTCATTGGCGCGGTTCTCCCTTCTCCCCCTGTGGGAGAAGGTGGCCGAGCGAAGCTCGGTCGGATGAGGGGTGTTCCAGGGAACGCCAACGTCTCACTCCGCTGGAACACCCCTCATCCGTCTCGGCGCTGCGCGCCGATCCACCTCCCCCCGCAAGGGTGGAAGGAAGAGGCGCGCCTCACCCCACCTCCCGCAACTTCGCCTTCACCTCGAGAAAGTCCCGCCAGGCCAGCTTCTTGTGCGCAGGGGTCCGCAAGAGATAGGCCGGATGCAGGGTCGGCATCGCCGGAATGGCGACACCGGAAGCCGTGGTGTGGACGCGCCAATTGCCGCGCAGGCGCAGGATGCCCTCGGTCGTGTTGAGCAAGGTTTTGGCTGATGGGCCGCCGAGATTGACCAGCACCCTCGGATTGACCAGCTCGATCTGCCGCTCGATGAACGGACGGCAGATCTCGGTCTCGTGCGGCGTCGGCGTTCGGTTGCCGGGCGGCCGCCAGGGAATGACGTTGGCGATATAGACCGAGGTGCGATCAAGCCCGATCGCCGCCAGCATGCGGTCGAGCAGTCTGCCGGAGCGGCCGACGAAGGGAAGGCCCTCAATGTCCTCGTCGCGGCCGGGCGCCTCGCCAACCAGCATCACCGACGCTTCCGGATTGCCGTCGGCAAAGACCAGGTTCTTGGCGGTGAATTTGAGGTTGCAGCCGTCGAAGGACGCCATGTGCTGGCGCAGCGCGTCGAGCGTCGAGGCGCTTGCCGCCATTTGCCGGGCAAGAGCCGCCTGCGCCTCGTCGGGCACCGTCGCGGTGGCCGGCACGGAGCGCGCCGGCGCGTCCGGCACCCGGCTCGCATCCAGACCAGGGCTTGCCGTGGCTTGTTCCGGTGCCTTGTTTTCGCGAGACGGCGCGGCAGGCGCCGTTGTGCGCTCGGGGCGCTTCGGTGCTGCCCCGGCAAACCGGTTCACCGGCGCGTCCTCCAACGCTTCGTCGACGCCGGCAGAGGCGTAGAAGGCGAGCAACTCGGCCAGGTCGGATCGGTTGTTGGGGGAGGCGGCAGTCATGCCGGGCACATTCGTCCGCCGAGAGACGATTTGCAAGGTTGGGCGGTTAGTAATCTCCCCCCTCGAGGGGAGATGTCCCCGAAGGCGACAGAGGGGGTCGGCACGACCGGACGCGGCCTGTCGGCGACAGAGGAGGTTGGCGCTCGACGCGCAGCGACCCCCTCTGGCCTGCCGGCCATCTCCCCCTCACGGAGGGAGATTACGCGCTCGTCGGCTTTCGCCAATCACGAAGGGCATTTCGTGGCGATTTTCACGGCGTCTGCCGCTTACCCCGTAGGAATCCGCGGATCCTGAACCAGATAAAACGTCCAGCGCGGCGTGTAGTCGGTGATCAGAAACTCGAAGCGTCCCCTCTTCAGCGGGTCGATCTGTCCACTCTTGAACAAGAGCCGGTCATAGGGTTCGAAATCGCGGTCGAAATCGGCGTACGCGTTCGACAGGATGTTGTCGGGCGTCTTGTTGCGCTGGTCGAAGGACAGGCCGTCGCCGAACACGCTCGGCTGGTTGAGTATCTCCTGCAGCTCGAACTGGAATTCGACCCAGGCCTGGCCGCTGTTGTTGAGCACCTCGATACGCATGTACAGGATGCCGTTGGCGAATTCGCCGTTGGTGCTGAACGGCTGGATCGGTTTGGTGGTGCGGATGGTGAGCGTCACCGGCGTCGACGAATTCAGCTCCTCGGAGATGACCAACGGATCTTCCTTGGTGCCGGTGCCCGAGGCGCCGGTGATGTGGAAACCGCCAAGCTCGTCGGAAAAGGAATAGGCGCCGGTCGCCCATACCTTCACCGGCTCGGCCTGAGCGCGAACCGGCGTAAGCATTGAAAGGGCGAGAAGGATCGCTCGGCACGTCCGGCCGGGCGGAAGGGGGAAGCGCGTCAATGAATAGCCGGACGGCGTGCGCATGGAAATAAGTATGGCCGATAAGAGAGCCGTCGAACAATTAAAATATGGGACGCTGAGCGCGGCCGCGCGCAAAACGCTTGCGGCAGAGTTGTTATCCGCGACTTTTTGTCGAAATCGGCATTGTCACGTCAGCGCCGGTTTCCTGTCGCGGATTGATGCGCTATGCAGCGCAGGAGCCAGCAAAATGCCGGAAACGGTTGGCCAGTGCGGAGGGGTTGATGAGCGAGATCGAACGCGAGAGCATGGAATTCGACGTGGTCATCGTCGGGGCCGGCCCGGCGGGCCTTGCCGCAGCGATCCGTCTCAAGCAGGTCAATCCCGAGCTTTCCGTCGTGGTGTTGGAAAAGGGCGGCGAGGTTGGTGCACACATTCTGTCAGGCGCCGTCGTCGATCCCATAGGCATCGACCGCCTGTTGCCGGGCTGGCGCGAGGAAGATGGCCATCCCTTCAAGACGCCGGTTACGGCCGACGATTTCCTGGTGCTCGGCCCCGCCGGCTCGTTCCGTCTGCCCAATATCCTGATGCCGCCGCTGATGAACAATCACGGCAACTACATCGTCTCGCTCGGCAATGTCTGCCGCTGGCTGGCAACCAAGGCTGAAGCGCTAGGCGTCGAAATCTATCCGGGCTTTGCTGCCGCCAGCCTCGTCTACAACGATGCCGGCGCGGTCACGGGCGTCATCACCGGCGACATGGGCGTCGAAAAAGACGGCACACATGGCCCGGGCTTTGCGCCGGGCATGGCGCTGATGGGTAAATACGTGCTGATCGGCGAGGGCGCGCGCGGTTCGCTGTCCAAGCAGCTGATCGCAAAATACAAACTGTCCGACGGCCGTGAGCCCGGCAAGTACGGCATCGGCCTCAAGGAGCTGTGGCAGGTCAAGCCCGAGAACCACCGGCCGGGCCTGGTGCAGCACTCCTTCGGCTGGCCGCTCGACCTGAAGACAGGCGGCGGCTCCTTCCTCTACCACCTCGAGGATAACCAGGTCGCGGTCGGCTTCGTCCTGCATCTCAACTACAAGAACCCCTGGCTGTCGCCCTTCGAGGAATTCCAACGGTTCAAGACGCATCCGGCGATATCGCGCACCTTCGAGGGCGCCAAGCGCATCGGCTATGGCGCGCGCGCCATTACCGAAGGCGGCTGGCAGTCGGTGCCGAAACTCTCCTTCCCCGGCGGCGCGCTGATGGGGTGTGCGGCGGGCTTCGTCAACGTGCCGCGCATCAAGGGTTCGCACAATGCGGTGCTGTCCGGCATGCTGGCGGCCGAGCATGTCGCGCAAGCGATCGGCTCCGGCCGCGCCAATGACGAGCTGTCGTCTTATGAGGACGCCTGGCGCGCGACCGATATCGGCAAGGATTTGAAGAAGGTCCGCAACGTCAAGCCGCTCTGGTCGCGCTTCGGCACCATTATCGGCGTCGGCCTCGGTGGTCTCGACATGTGGCTGAACACGCTGTTCGGCTTCTCGCCCTTCGGCACGCTGAAACATGGCAAGGCCGATTATGCCACGCTTGAGCCCGCGGCCAAGCACAAGAAGATCGCCTATCCCAAAGCGGACGGCGTGCTGACCTTCGACCGCCTGTCCTCGGTGTTCCTGTCCAACACCAATCACGAGGAAAACGAGCCGGTGCATCTCATCGTCGGCGACATGGGGTTGCAGAAGCGTTCCGAGCATGATGTCTTTGCCGGGCCTTCGACCCGCTATTGCCCGGCCGGTGTTTACGAATGGGTCGACAAGGACGGCAACGCCGCCGCCGATCCGTCTGCCAAAGATGTGCGCTTCGTCATCAACGCGCAGAACTGCGTGCACTGCAAGACCTGCGACATCAAGGATCCCAACCAGAACATCAACTGGGTGCCGCCACAAGGCGGCGAAGGCCCGGTCTATCAGGGCATGTGAGCCTCACCGACCGGGGCCGTCTCAACCAGCAAAAATGGCGGCGATGGCCGGGTTTACCAAGGCATGTAAGGCGCTCGGCGCCAAAGATTGTTGAAACCGTCGTCTGCTTGTGGTCTCATTGCCGCGTCCATGGGGAAAATGGCATGCGCGTGTTGGTCTTGTTTTGCGTCGCCGTCGTAAGCGCGGCCTGCGGCGTCGTCGGGACGGCGTCGGCGGGGGTGAAAACCGTCGTCAAGACGCGAACCTATGACATCACCGGCACGACAGGTGCCGGTCTGGTTATCGCCATGAACCGCAGGGGCCCCAAGCACGGTTTCATGACCCACGCCATCGCGCAGACAAGCTACACCGCCGACTGGAGCCTGGACGTGGGTCAGGTCAACGGCGTCTGCCGCCTGCGCCAGGCCAATGGAACGCTCAACATCGCCTACACCTACCCGCGCGTCGCCTCGGCCATCACGCCGGCGCTGCGCAAACGCTGGAACCGGTTTTTCACAGGCGTTCTCGCTCATGAAGGAACCCATGGCCGTATCGCCGGGCAGATGATGCAGGCTGCCGAGCGGTCGGTTCGCGGCCTGAAATTTGCCAACGATCCGCAATGCAACAAAACGCGCGTCGAAGCCACGCGGCGCTTGCAAGCCACTTCCAAGCTCTATGAGGCAAAACAGATCGCGTTCGACGCGCGCGAGCACAGTGAAGGCGGCCATGTCGAGCGCATCATCGAGGCCTTGGTAGGCTTGTGAAACCGTAAGCCCCGTGGCGTACGATCTAGCCGCCCATGCTGGGCTGGATCAGCGACACAGTCGCGGTAGAATCCTCGTCGACCGGCTTGGTCTCGTCGCGCATCAATGAAAATTCCACCATCACCGGCAGATGATCGGAGCCGGTCTCTTCCATCTGCGTCGACGACAGGATGGTCACCCCGCCCTTCGAAAACACCTGGTCGATCGGCAGGCCCGCATAGCGCCGCAGGAAATCGGGCAGGGTCCGGTGGATCCAGGTCGGTCCGGCCGACGGCATCACGGTCAGTCCGCCGAGCGAGGCAACGCGCCGTACCGCGGCGCTCCACGGCACGGCGTTGCAGTCGCCGGCCATGATCGCCGTCTCGCCGAGCGAGGTGAGCGTCTCGGTCAACTCGCCGATCTGCCAGTATTGTTCCTTCGGCCACGGCCAGCTCAAATGGATCGCCGCGACATCGACCGGAGTGCCGCCGAAATCGATGGTGGCGGCCGCCATCGCGCCGCGCGGTTCGCAATGCGGCTCGGTGCCGGCCGCAAAAGGTCGCCGGGACAAAAGCGCCACGCCCCACACGCCGTCGGGATGGGCGCACAGGATGCGATAGGGATAGGCGTTCTGGATATAGCCGAGTTCGGTCGCCCACATGGCCGATACTTCGTCGAGCGTGATCACGTCTGGGTTGGTCCTGGCGATCAGCGAAAGAACCTTCTTGGGTGTCGGATTGTTGAAACGCAGGTTCATCTGCAGCAGCCGGTAGACCGGTTCGTTGCCGGGCGCGGCGTCATTGGCGGCCTGCACCGGCCACAGGCGCGGCAAGGCGCTCAACGTGCTGGCGAAGGCGGCCACGGCCAGCAGCAGGCCCACGCCCGCCTGCAGGCGAAACGAGGTGGCGAGCAGCGGCAGCGCAATCAGCCCCATCAGCACGGCAAAATGGATGCGGAAATGGGCGAAGGAATCGAAGGCCGGATGCAGTGCGCCAAAGAACCCGGCTACAAGCGCGGCCGAGAGGCCGAGCATTGCCAGGAACGCCATTGAAGCCATCATCTTTCGCACGCGTGCCATCAGACCGGGTTTTGCCCATAGACCGGGTAATACATTGCCGAGGTATCAGGCCTTTATCGGCTGAAATGCGGCCCAATCAAGATGACGAAACGCCTCGCGGCAAACATTTACGGCAGCCGGTCTACTGAAAGGCCGTCTCCGAAAAGCTTCTCAGCTTGCGCGAATGCAACCGTTCCATCGGCATTTCCGCCAGCTTCTCCATCGCCTTGATGCCGATGGTCAGATGCTGCGCCACTTGCCGCTTGTAGAATTCGGTCGCCATGCCGGGCAGCTTCAACTCGCCATGCAGCGGCTTGTCGGAGACGCAAAGCAGCGTGCCGTAGGGCACGCGGAAGCGGAAGCCATTGGCGGCGATCGTGGCCGATTCCATATCGAGCGCGATGGCGCGCGACTGCGACAGCCGCTGCACCGGTCCGCGCTGGTCGCGCAGTTCCCAGTTGCGGTTGTCGATGGTGGCGACGGTGCCGGTGCGCATGATGCGCTTGAGATCGTAGCCGGAAAGTCCGGTGACTTCGGCGACCGCCTCCTGCAGCGCCACCTGGATCTCGGCCAGCGGCGGTATCGGCACCCACACCGGCAGGTCATCGTCCAGCACATGGTCTTCCCGGACATAGGCATGCGCCAGCACATAGTCGCCCAGCGCCTGAGTGTTGCGCAGGCCGGCGCAATGGCCGAGCATCAGCCATGCATGTGGCCGCAGCACCGCGACATGGTCGGTGATCGTCTTGGCGTTGGACGGGCCGACGCCGATGTTGACCATGGTGATGCCGCCATGGTTCGGCTTCTTCAGATGATAGGCTGGCATCTGAGGCAGGCGCGGCGCCGCCACGCCTTCGCTGGGTGCGTTTTGCCCTGCCTTGGTGATGACATTGCCCGGTTCGACGAATTCGGTATAGCCGTGGCCGCCTTCAGCCATCTGGGCCCGCGCGCGGGCGACGAACTCGTCGATGTAGAACTGGTAGTTGGTGAACAGCACGAAGTTCTGGAAATGCTGCGGGCTCGTCGCCGTGTAGTGCGTCATGCGGTGCAGCGAATAGTCGATGCGCTGCGCCGTGAACGGCGCCAGCGGCCTTGGTTCGCCGAACGCGACCTCGAAGGTGCCGTTGGCGATCTGGTCGTCGGTGCCGTCAAGATCCGGCACGTCGAACAGGTCGCGGATCGGCCGTTTGATGCGGTCGGCGGCGGCGCCATCGACATGGGTTCCTTCAAGGAACGCGAAATGCAGCGGGATCGGCGTGGTCGATTCCGAAACCGTTACCGGCACACCGTGATTGCGCATGATCAGGCGAAGCTGCTCTACGAGATAGCGTTCGAACAGCACCGGCTGGGTGATGGTGGTCGAGAAATGCCCGGGGGTCGGCATGTGGCCGTAAGCCTGGCGCGAGTCGATCTGGGTGAACGAATTGGTGGTGACGCCGATCTCTGGGTAGAAGGCGCGGTAGCGCTTGCTTTCGTCGCCGCCGGCGGCAAGCGTGGCAAAGGAGTCGCGCAGAAACTTGGTGTTGCGGTCGTAGAGCACCTGCAAGGCGGCCACGGCCTTTTTGGCGTCGTCGAAGCTCTGCTTGCCGAAAGGCTCCGGCATGACGACCGATTCGATAGCTTGTGGGTAGATTCGCTTTTCCATGGCTCAATATAGAGACTTGAGGCCGCACTTGGGAGGGGAGGATGGCCGCCAAGTGGTCGATTTATTCGTCCACGCCCAAGGTGTGCTGAGATTCAGGTAACGCTGAGCCGGAGTCGAGCCGGGCGCGAAGCGACCAAACTGGTTGGCTTCGAGAACCGGAGCGGAGCGTACTCGAAGCATGTGAGCACCAAGGCCGCCACTTGCAGGCCGGCATCACCTTAATACCGGCACACCTTACCCGCGCTGCAGACTGACCAGCAAGACAAAGCCGACGCCATGCTTCTTCGTCGCCGGCGCGTCGATCGTCGTGTCGGCATTGGCCCGCATCATTGGCATGGCCAGGACCGGCGCCGACAGCACGACCAGGACGAGCGCCGCCCGCGGCAGGAGCCGAAGGGTCTGGAGGGCGTTGATGGCGATGCGGTTCATGGCTTTTGCTTTTCTGTTTGGATCTATGTCTTTGTCGTCTCAGGGGCGAAAATGGTTCATGCAATCGAATTGGCAGGAACTGGCTGCATCCCAGGAACGCGCCGGACGGCCGGATTCGGCCACGAGGATGGCGAAGAGCATCCCGAACAGGCTCATCAACAGGCAGACGATGGTGAAGCGGCGAGCGAGCATTTGCGGAGTGTCTCCTTGAACACGCCATCAAAATGCCCTGATGCGACTGAACCGGCGCTGATGCCGGCGTTCATCTGCGGTTCAAAGTGATTGACGAGGTCTTAGAGAGAGCGTCGGTTCGGGTTTGCGCCGCCGCAAACGGCACGGTCGTCGCTATGGCGCGGACCGTCCTGCAAAAGAAAACGGGGCCTGTGAAGGCCCCGTTGGTCAACTCAAAGCAGCAAGATCAGAGCTTGTGCCAAGTCTGGCTCTTGCAGATCAGCCCGCCGAGCACGCAGCCGCTCATCTTGAGCGAGGTGCCCGACAGTGTTGCCTTGCCCGAATAGGTCTTGTCGTTTGCCGGATCGGTGATGTTGCCGGCATATTTGTTGGCCCCGGCCGCCTTGAGCGAACCGATGGTCTTCCCGGCATATTTGCCGGTCTTCAGGGTGATGGAGAATGAACCGCTGCCGCCGATAACTGCTGTGTCGCCGGCTTGTGTCTTCCAATTGCCTTCGATCGGATCGGCCCAGGCCGCACCAGCCATCATCACGGTGGCCGCCAGGGCCAAGCTCACTTTGCGAAACATATCTGTCCTCCCTGGTGTTAGGTGGGGCAGCCGCCTCTCTGCCCCTTACGCAAACGTAAGCTAATCCAGCTCCCGGCAAAACAAAAGCGGGTGCCGCGACGGAAGGTTTCGCAATTTTCATGCGGGGTCGGGAGAGCGCAGCCCGTGAAAATGAAACGATCGAGGCGTTGGCTTTGGTTTGCGTGGTTAGCAGAGTGTTGATCGGCGTCTTGCAAATTTTCGTCAAATCGATCGAAAAACGGCGGGATTGCTGACTTTGTATCCTTAACGAATTTCCGCGTTTACCTCTTGTTTTAGCTTTGTTTTCTCCAAATTAAGCACGCCATTTAACGACGGATTCAAGGCTCGGCCTCATTCTCGGAAGCATCGAAAGAGCGGCTCCCCGGGGAACACCGGGGGACAGAAGAGGCCCGCTCTCGGGAGCCAGACAGGGGACTAAAATGGCACGTTTTGAAATGCTTGAAGCCGGCTTCGGCGCCATGGGGGCAACTGCCCAGGCCGACATTCTTTTCGAACTGGGCATGATGTACGCGACCGGCCGCGATTGCGAGACCGATGTCGTTGCCGCCCACAAATGGTTCAACATCGCCGCCATCAAGGGCTCGGTCCGCGCCGCGGAACTGCGCTCGGAACTGTCGGCCGCAATGTCCAAGGTCGAGATCGCCAAGGCGCTGCGCGAAGCCCGCGAATGGATGACGATGCACTGAGATCGCGAGCAGATTATCGCAGGCAGATTATCGAAAACAGGGAAGCCCCGGGATCAAGACCGCAAAGACGGTCGGAACCGGTGAAACGACAAGGCCGCGACAAGACGGCCGACCATGAAAGAACAAGAACGCGGCAGGCGGGCACGGTCCAGTCGTGCACAATGGGGACGGCGGGCAGGTTTTGGTGGCGCGGGGGCGCATGGGGACTGCTACGAGCAAAAAGCCACGACCGGCCGGAACAGGCTGGCGTGGCTTTTTGCGTTGATGAGGCCCAATCGAGCGGCGCCGATGCGCCTAGACAGGCCCAATGAAGGATGAAATTGTCCCGCCTTCGGAAAGAAGCGCGGCCAGAGCGGCTGCGCGAGTGTGGGAGGAGTTCTATCACCATGAAAAAAATGGGTATTTTGAGCGCGGCCGTATTTGGCCTGATGATGAGCGCGCCGGTTGCCTTTGCCGATGACATCACCATTTCGGTGGTCGGCCCGATGACCGGACAGCTCGCCACGATCGGCGACCAGTTCAAGCAGGGCGCAACGGCAGCCGCCGACGCGATCAACGCCGCCGGCGGTGTCAACGGCTCGATGATCAAGCTCGACATCGAGGACGACCAGTGCGATCCCAAGCAGGCGGTTTCGGTGGCCAACCGGATCGTTGCCAACAGCGTCAAGTTTATTGACGGCCATGCTTGTTCAGGTTCGAGCATCCCGGCTTCCGCCGTCTACGCCGAGGCCGGCGCGCTGATGATGAGCCCGGCCTCTTCAAATCCCGAGCTGACCGATGCCGCCGCCAAGGCCGGCTGGCCGACGATCATGCGTCTCTATACGCGTGACGACGCGCAGGGCGCCTTCATTGGCCCGTGGATCGCCAAGAAATATGCCGGCAAGAATGTCGTTATCCTGCATGACAAGAGCGCCTACGGTCAGGGCGTTGCCGATGCCGTGAAGGCGACGATGAATGCCGGTGGCCTCAAGGAGATCGACTATGAAGGCATCAATGCCGGCGAGAAGGATTATTCGGCTCTCGTCACCAAGCTGAAGGACCTCAAGGCCGACGTTGTCTATTTCGGCGGCTATCACCCGGAAGCCGGGCTTATCCTGCGTCAGTCGGCCGAGCAGAGCGTCAAGTTCCAGCTGATCATGCCGGACTCGATCGCCTCGCCGGAATTCTGGCAGGTCGCCGGCCCCGCCGGTGAAGGCACCCTGTTCGTCTTCCCGTCGGACCCGCAGGCCAAGCCGGAAGCCAAGGAGGCCATCGCCAAGATCAAGGCGGGCGGCTTCGTGCCGGAAGGCTTTACGCTGTTCTCCTACGCCGTCGTTCAGGCGTTTGCAGAGGGCGTCAAGCGCGCCGGAACGGACGATCCGGTCAAGGTAGCCGAAGCGCTGAAGAACGGCACGCCGTTCAGCACCGTGGTCGGCGACGTGACCTTCGACGAGAAGGGCGATCTGAAGAACGCCAGCTACGACATCAACCAGTGGCACGACGGCAAATACGCACCGATCGCGCAGTAAGCGGCCGCGTACTCATGGCAATGGCCGGGCTTGTCCCGGCCATTTTTCATTCAAGCCTCCAGCCGGCTATGCAGCCTCTTCAACGAAGCGCACCAGCACCGTTCCGTCGGTGACCTGCGCGCCCTCGGTGGCGATCTCGGCGATCACGCCGTCATGGCTGGCCGCGATCGTGTGCTCCATCTTCATCGCTTCCAGGATCAGTAGCGGCTGGCCCTTGATCACCCTTTCGCCCTTTGCCGCGCGCACCAGCTTGACCACGCCCGGCATCGGCGCGCGCAGGCTGCCGGAAGCGGCGGCAGTCTCGTCGGTGCGCGCCAGCGGATCCGGGACGAGGAAACTGTAGCCGACCGCGCCTTCGAACACGGTGACGTGGCCTGGCCAGCGGGCAAGGCGAGGGGCGGCGCGAAGATCATGCGAATTGACGCGGTCATAGGGCGCGTCCAGCGCCACCTCGAAGCGCCCGTCCGGCCGCACTGAAACACGCGCCAGTATATCGTCCTCGCCATGGCGCAGGCGCGTGCGGCGCGCAACGCTGTGGAAATGCGCATAGCCGGCAAGCGACGACCACGGATCGTTCGACGGCGGCAAGGCACCGGCCCCGGCCGCTGCAAGGGCTGCCGCGGCAACGATCCCGCAGCTCGGCGGGGCGACCGCGGTCAGCGCTTCCTGATGCCTGCCGATCAGGCCGGTATCGACATCACCGGCCGAAAAATCGGCGTCCGCGGCAAGTGCCGCGAGAAAGGCGGTGTTGACGGTCGAGCCGGCAATCTCGGTCTGCGACAACGCAGTGCCGAGCGCATCGAGCGCCGCCTGCCTGTCCTTGGCGTGGACGACCAGCTTGGCAATCATCGGATCGTAGAAGGGCGAGATCGCATCGCCGGCCCGCACGCCGGTCTCGATGCGCATGCTGGCGCCTTCGGGCGCGTTGTCGGGAAACGCCAGGTGATGCAGCGTGCCGGTCGCCGGCAGAAACCCTTTCGCCGCGTCCTCGGCATAGATGCGCGCCTCGAAGGCGTGGCCGGAAAGCGTGATTTCGCTCTGCGTCTTCGGCAGCTTTTCGCCGGCGGCTACCCGCAACTGCCACTCGACCAGGTCGGTGCCGGTGACCATTTCGGTGACGGGATGCTCGACCTGCAGGCGGGTGTTCATTTCCATGAACCAGAAGCGGTCGGCCTTCAGCCCTTGCGAGGCATCGACGATGAATTCGATGGTGCCGGCGCCGGAATAGCTGATCGCCTTGGCGGCCTTGACCGCCGCTTCCGTCATCGCCTCGCGCAGCGCCAGCGTCATGCCGGGCGCCGGCGCTTCCTCGATCACCTTTTGGTGGCGGCGCTGCGCCGAGCAGTCGCGCTCGTAGAGATGCACGGCATTGCCAAAATTGTCGCCGAATACCTGGACCTCGATGTGGCGCGGCTTGTCGACATATTTTTCGACCAGCACGCGGTCGTCGCCGAACGCGGCCTTGGCCTCGCGCCGTGCGCCCGACAGCGCCTCGGAGAAATCGTCGGGATGTTCGACCCGGCGCATGCCCTTGCCGCCACCGCCGGCGCGCGCCTTGATCAGAACGGGATAGCCGATCTCACGCGCCTTGGACGCCAGCAGCACGATCTCCTGCGCCTCGCCATGATAGCCCGGCACCACCGGCACGCCGGCCTTTTCCATCAGCCGCTTGGCCGCGTCCTTCAGCCCCATGGCGCGGATCGAGGCGGCCGACGGGCCGATGAAGGTGAGCCCTGCCGCCACCACCTGGTCGACGAAATCGGGGTTTTCCGAGAGGAAGCCATAGCCGGGGTGAATTGCTTCGGCGCCGGTCGCCAGCGCCGCCGCAACAATCCTGTCGCCGCGCAGATAGCTTTCACCGACGGGCGAAGCGCCGATATGCACCGCCTCGTCGGCCATTTCGACATGCAGAGCCTTGGCGTCCGCGTCGGAATAGACGGCAACGGTGCGCACCCCCATCTTCCTGGCCGTGCGTATCACCCGGCAGGCGATCTCGCCGCGATTGGCGATCAGGATCTTGGCGAACATGGAGCCTCCCGGGTTTGTCTCGGGCGGCGCCGGTCTGGCAGGAATGAGCCTATTTCGAAGCCGCGATTTTGCAGCCGCCGCTCGCGGTCTGAACCTTCCACTTTTTCAGGCCAACCTGACAGCTTCGCAACGCCAACTCTTCCGCGGCCTTCTGAGATGGCGCGTTCAGCCGCGCACCGCAGATGATGTAAAGATCGTCGACGCGCGAGTAGAATGTGGTCGCGTAGGCCGAGTGGCCACTCGCCGCGACATAGGCGTTGTACGACTTCGTGCAGGGCTCCTTTGGATTCAGTGACAACGGAGGCCAGAATCGGGTGTCTCCCTTGCTGCCCGCCAGCGATCCAGCCGCCCCGATACCGGGTGCCGTAAATACGAGCAGGCCGGCAAGCATCGATACAGTAATTCGTTTGATGCGTGTCGATTTCATCTTGCGCCGCCCATTTGAAAAATGCCCAAGCCGATGCTTGTCGGCCTACTTCGATGCCGCAACTTCGCAGCCAGCCCCTGTAATGACCTTGTAATGGCTGCGGGCGGACTCGCAGGATTTCATCGCCCGTTCTTCGGCAGCCTTCTGTGACGGTGCATTCAAGCCCGAGCCGCAGATGATGTACAACGAACGGATCCGGGCATAGGGCGTGGTCGCATAGGCCGAATGGCCGCCGGCGGCCACATAGGCGTTGTAAGCCATGGTGCACTGGTCTTTCGGGCTTTTCGGCAAATACGGATAGAAATGGATGTCGCCTTTGCTTCCCGCCAGCGATGCCGCGGCGCCAACGCCGGGTACCGAAAATATAAGCAAGACTGCAAGTACCGACGCAGTCGTTTTTCCCGAATATTTCGGCCTCATCTTTACCCCATCCCCGTTGCCCAATGTGGGATGAACAATAGCGTCTATTCTCCAGTGCCGCCAGCCTGCTCACCGAAAATTGCTTTTGCGTAGGTGGAGGAACCATCTTATCCATGCAGACTAGCATCCTCCAATGGCAGCAACGGCTTGTCGGTATAGTTGAGCTATTGGCTCGTCGAAGCAGCAGAAAATAACTGTTTCGGGCGTTGAGTTCTGTCCGACGAAGGTACCTGCGATGCCAACGGCAATCTGCGTCGCCTCATTTTTCGGATAACGGTAGATGCCGGTGGAGATCGCCGGAAATGCCACAGTCCGGCAATCCCTGGCGGCGGCGATTTCGAGCGACCTGATATAGCAGGAGGCGAGCAGCCCGGCTTCGCCTTTGCCGCCGCCTTGCCAGACAGGTCCGACCGTGTGGATGATGTAACGTGCCGGCAGGTGATAGCCCTTGGTAAGCTTTGCTTCGCCGACATTGCAGCCGTTCAGCATCCGGCATTCGAATTCGAGCTCCGGGCCGGCGGCGCGGTGAATGGCGCCGTCGACGCCGCCGCCGCCCAGCAGCGAGGAATTGGCGGCGTTGACGATGGCATCGACCGCAAGCCTGGTGATGTCGCCGGTGTGGACATGTATCCGTTCGCCGAACTTGCTCATCCTACATCCTGAACACGCCGAACTTCGTTTCCTCGATGTCGGCGTTGAGCGCGGCCGACAGGCTGAGCGCCAGCACCTCGCGCGTTTTCGCCGGGTCGATGATGCCGTCGTCCCACAGCCGCGCCGAGGAGTAGAGCGGGTGGCCCTCATGCTCGTATTTCATCAGGATCGGCTTCTTGAATTTCGCTTCCTCGTCCGCGCTCCACTCACCGCCCTTGCGCTCGATGCCCTCGCGCTTGACCACCGCCAGCACGGTCGCCGCCTGTTCGCCGCCCATCACCGAAATGCGCGCGTTCGGCCACATCCACAGGAACCGCGGCGAGTAGGCGCGTCCGCACATGCCGTAATTGCCGGCGCCGAACGACCCGCCGATGATCATCGTCACCTTCGGCACCTTGGCGGTGGCGACCGCCATCACCAGCTTGGCGCCGTCCTTGGCGATGCCGCCGGCCTCGTATTTTCGCCCGACCATGAAGCCGGTGATGTTCTGCAGGAACATCAGCGGGATCTTGCGCTGGCAGCACAGTTCGATGAAATGCGCGCCCTTCACAGCACTTTCGGAAAACAGCACGCCATTGTTGGCGATGATGCCGACCGGCATGCCCTGAAGATGGGCAAAGCCGGTGACCAGCGTGGTGCCGTAATTCTGCTTGAACTCGTCGAACTCGGAGCCGTCGACGACGCGCGCGATCACCTCGCGCACATCATAGGGCTGGCGCAGATCCGTCGGCACGATGCCGTAGAGTTCCTGCGCGTCATGAAGCGGCGGCATGGGTTTCTGTAAGGTCAGGCTTACAGTCTTGCGCCGGTTGAGATTTTTGACGATGCGCCGGCAGATGGCCAGCGCATGTTCGTCGTCCAGCGCATAGTGGTCGGCGACACCGGACAGCCTGGTGTGCACGTCGGCGCCGCCAAGCTCCTCGGCGCTGACATCTTCACCCGTAGCCGCCTTCACCAGAGGCGGGCCGCCGAGAAAAATGGTCGCCTGGTTGCGCACCATGATCGTCTCGTCCGACATTGCCGGCACATAGGCGCCGCCCGCAGTACATGAGCCCATGACGCAGGCGATCTGCGGAATGCCGGCCGCCGACATGTTGGCCTGGTTGTAGAAGATGCGGCCGAAATGCTCGCGATCGGGAAACACCTCGTCCTGATTAGGCAGGTTGGCGCCGCCGCTGTCGACCAGATAGACGCAAGGCAGATTGTTTTGCAGCGCGATCTCCTGTGCGCGCAAATGCTTCTTCACCGTGAGCGGATAATAGGTGCCGCCCTTCACCGTGGCGTCGTTGACCACGACCATCACCTCGGTGCCTTCGACACGGCCGACGCCGGCGATGAGGCCGGCCGAGGAAATCTCCTCGCCATACATGGACCATGCCGCGAACTGGCCGATCTCGAGGAAAGGCGAGCCGGTGTCGAGCAACTGCGCCAGCCGCTCGCGCGGCAACAGCTTGCCGCGCGAAACATGACGCTCGCGCGCCTCCTCCGAGCCACCGCGCTCGACGCTTGCCGCCTTGTCCGCAATGTCGGCAACCAGCGCCCGCATGCGCTCGGCATTGGCGCGGAAGGTCTCGGAGGAGGGCGAGATCTGGGTCTGGAGTACGGCCATTTCGAGCTCTACATCTGGGCTAGGAGTTTGCCGTTGCGGCGTTCGAAAATTTTATCGGATAGCAGATTGAAGTCATCCTCGAACGTGACGTCGATCATCTGTCTGGCCGCGCTTTGGGCCTGCGGATTGCTCGCGTCGAAGATGAACAATTGATCCCGGCGCGGCAGCGCAAATAAAACATCGCCGGGAAACTGTGCTTTGATCGACAGCCAGAACTCGTCGAGCAGCACAAGGCTCGTGGAGAGCATCGTATTGCCGTCGACGTAATAGAGATAAAATGTGCCAATCTGGCCGTCGGAGACAATTTTCGGCAGCCATTTCTTCACATTGCCTAGTGCGACATCGCGCAAATCCGAAAGCGCCCGGCCGGGGAAGTCCTTCGGAGCAACAGGTGAGACTGTATCGGGAAGGTCGGCCATGTATACGACCGCAATTTCACCAACCAGCGGTTCGCACAATAAATCCAAACCCATCGATTTGAGGTGCTCGACATACTGCTGGGTCCGTATCACCGCGATCAGACTTTCTTCACTCGCCCTAGGTCGTATTTCGGCGAGGCCTCGGACAAGCCTGCGTATGGCCGCATCGGCGTCTTCGTCGGGGTATGAGTTCAAGTGCCCGAACACGTTTGTGACGTCTGCCGTCACGTCTGCGCCATCGAGTTTTGCACCGATTTTTGCAGGATCCGATGGGTCTGCGACAGCGCTATCGACACCCGGCTGCCGTTTGAGTTCGGCAATTACGAGCTCTCTGAATTCCGCCATATTAGAAAAGCGACGCTTCTGAGCCTTCGCGCGCCCGAGAAAGCCAGCGATTGTGGAAAACAAAGCCATCGCAAATATCCCCCGCCTTGTGACTGGATGCCCCGATGACGTAACCATCTATCGCCCTACTTGTCTCTCGATACCCGCAAAACAACAGCCTGCCATCTTGGCAGGCACTAAACCCCTTCCGCCATGATCTCGCGCCCGATCAGCCAGCGGCGGATCTCGCTGGTGCCGGCGCCGATCTCGTAGAGCTTGGCGTCGCGCAACAGCCGGCCGGTCGGATACTCGTTGGTATAGCCGTTGCCGCCAAGCAGCTGGATGGCGTCGAGCGCCATCAGCGTCGCTTTTTCGGCGGCAAACAGCACGCAGCCAGCGGCATCCTTGCGTGTCGTCTGGCCGCGATCGCAGGCAGCCGCGACAGCATAAACGTAAGCGCGCGCGGCGTTCATCGTCGAATACATGTCGGCAAGTTTGCCCTGCACGAGCTGGAACTCGCCGATCGGCTGGCCGAACTGCTTGCGCTCATGCACATAGGGGATCGCCACGTCGAGACAGGCCGCCATGAGCCCGAGCGGTCCGCCGGCGAGCACGGTGCGTTCGTAGTCGAGGCCCGACATCAGGACCTCGACGCCGCGGCCCTCCTCATGCAGCACATTGTCATAGGGCACCTCGACATTGTCGAACACCAGTTCGCCGGTGTTGGAGCCGCGCATGCCGAGCTTGTCAAGCTTTGGCGATGCCGAGAAGCCGGCCATCGTCTTTTCGACGATGAAGGCGGTGATGCCGCGCGATTTCCGCTCGGGATCGGTCTTGGCGTAGACCACCAGCGTTTCGGCATCGGGGCCGTTGGTGATCCACATTTTCGAGCCGTTGAGCACATAGCGGTCGTTGCGCTTTTCGGCGCGCAGCTTGAGCGAGACGACGTCGGAGCCGGCGCCTGATTCCGACATGGCCAGCGCACCTGCCCTTTCGCCCGAGCACAATGCCGGCAGGAATTTCTCCTTCTGAGCCGGCGTCGCCCAGCGGTTGATCTGGTTGACGCAGAGGTTCGAATGGGCGCCGTAGGAGAGACCAACCGAGCCCGAGGCGCGCGAAATCTCTTCCACCGCAATGACGTGGGCAAGATAGCCCATGCCGCTGCCGCCGAAATCGGGATCGGCGGTGATGCCGAGAAGGCCGAGCGCGCCGAGCTCTTTCCACAGATGCGTGGGGAATTGATTGCTGCGGTCGATCTCGGCAGCGATCGGCGCTATTTTCTCCTGGGCAAAGCGGCGCACCAGATCGCGCAGCGCCTCGATGTCTTCGTCATGCCCGAAGCTGAGTGTGTTCGTGTACATGCCGTTCCTCCTGCCGCATGACCCCGAAAATCAACTTTGATTTCCGGAAAGGATCATGCGCGAAATCAAAATGCTACAGCGTCCTTTGCGCGTCCGAAGGGACGCGCGGCGCTGTAAGTCTTGCCGTCGATCTTCGCGCCAACCAGGCGCATTGTCATTGAAAGATATGTCGCCGTGACTTCAGCCATCGACAGCCGCTCGCCCGGCCGGAACCAGACGATGACGCCGGTCATCATCTGGACCAGGGCCATGGCAGTGAGCCCGGTGTCATCGACACTGAAGGCGCCGGCCTCCGCGCCGTCGCGCAGGATGGCGCGCAACTCCTTCTCATAGGCGGTGCGCATGCGAAGGATCTGCGTCAGCCGGTCATGCGACAGGCTGCGCAATTCCATGTTCGAGACATGGGTGGAGTGGCGGCGCTCGATGTGGAAAGCGATGTGGTTTTCGACATAGGCGGCAAGCCGCGTTGCCGGATCGGCTGCGTCGGGGCGTGCGGCGTCCCACGCTTCGATCAGCCCTTCCATATGTTCGCGCATCAGCGTGAACAGCAGGTCTTCCTTGGTCGGAAAATAGCGGTAGAGCGCGGCCGCCTGGACGCCGACCTCGGCGGCAAGCTGCCGCATCGACGTCGCCTCATAGCCGAAGCGGGCGATCAGGCTGACCGCTGCCTCGCGGACGGCCGCTTCAGTTTTTTCGCCATCGGATCCCGTTGTGCGTGCCATGATCGCCTTCCGGTATTCAGTAATAAAACGAACGTTCAATTAATTCAAGCGGCAATAAAGTGGTTCCGTCTAGACAATGATCCGAAAATCGATGGGCGCGTCGAGGAGTTCGAATTCCTCGGTCTCGACCTTCGAAACCGAAGCTCCCCGTGGCCCTTGCCGGAGCCGTTCGATCATTGTCGAAACCGCAGCATCGGCACCGGCAATCGAGGCCGTCACCGTGCCATCTCGTTCATTGCGTACCCAACCTACGAGGCCAAGCCCTATCGCTTCGCGTCGCGCCCACATCCGATAGCCGACGCCTTGCACCTTACCATGCACGCGCGCCTGCACCGCCTTTTGCCGGTCGTTATCTCCCATGCTCAAGAACTGGCGCGGGATCGGACGAAAGCAACAGCCTTGAACGGTTGGATTGTTGTTGGATCGACGGAAGCCGGGGACCCGGCTGATTCTGTCTTGGCCTTTGGCGGCATTGGCAGGCCGTGTCGCGACGGCAATCGGCCGGGCTAATTTCCCCGCGCAGCGGCGAGCGCGCCGGGCAGTTCCTCGGCAAAGATGTCGAGCTCATGATCGAGGCCGACGCTGACCCTTATGCAACGGTCGAGCCCTGGCGCCATCGGCTTGCGGATGAAAACGTCGCGCGACAAAAGATTTTGCAGCACTTTCAGCGCGAAGGCGCCGTCCTTGCCGCAATCGATGGTGACGAAATTGGTCGCCGATGGCAGCGGCTTCAGCCCGTTCGTCTCGGCAATCCCGGCTATACGTGCGCGTCCGGCAGCGACTCGCGCCACCACGCTGTGCAGCCAGTCCTGGTCGGCCAGCGCCTCGACGCCGGCGATCTGCGCCATGCGGCTGACGCCGTAATGGTTGCGGATCTTCTCGAAATCGCGGATCACCTCAGCCTCGGCCACCGCATAGCCGCAGCGAATGCCGGCCAGCCCGTATGCCTTGGAGAAGGTGCGCATGCGGATGACGTTGGGCCGCGCGACGTCGATCGGCGGCAGCGCCGAGGCCGGTCCCAATTCGCCATAGGCCTCGTCGAACACCAGCATGGTGGTTTCCGGCAGGGCTTCAATGAAGGCGATGATCTCGCTTGCATCCCACCAACTGCCCATGGGGTTGTCCGGGTTGGAGAGATAGACCAGCGGCGCCTTTTCCCGGACGACGGCCTTGAGCAGGCCGTCCAGACTTTCCTTGTCGTTCTCGTAAGGCACCGTGACCAGCCGGCCGCCGACGCCGGCAATGTGGAAATTGAACGTCGGATAGGCACCGAGCGAGGTGACCACCGCGTCGCCAGGCGCGACATACATGCGCGCCACCAGGCTAAGCAGCCCGTCTATGCCTTCGCCGACCACGACGTTTTCGGCGCCGACGCCGAGATGGCGGGCCGCAGCCTGCTTCAGATCGTAATTGTCGGGATCGCAATACATCCACTGGTCACGCGCGACGCGCTCCATACGGGCGATAACGCGCGGCGAAGGCCCGAAGCTGCTTTCATTGGCGCCGATGCGGGCGCGAAAAGCACGTCCGCGCTCGCGCTCCTGCGCTTCCGGTCCGACAAACGGCACCGTCGAGGGAAGCGCGCCGACAAGCGGCGTGAGGGCAGGGCGCTGGCGCATGGCAAAGGCTCACGAGAAGATGGGCCTTCTTGCTAGCGTGCCCAATAGGACGGCGCAAGTTCTGGCGCGGCTGGAAATAGTGGCCATCACGCCCGTGATGAAATCGGCGCGGGTGGCCACGCTCTACGACCTGACCGCCGGTAGGCGGCAACCCTTTTGAAGGCCAGCACTGCAGCCAATGGCGACGGGCGCTTCAAAAAGAAAACCCGGCGGTTGCCCGCCGGGTTCGATTTTCAGCCAGGCTGAGCGTCTTAGAACGAGCGCTGGAAGCGGAGGAGACCGCCGATGCTGCTCTTCTTGTCGGCGTTGGTGAAGTTGGAGAAATTGGCGTCGTCGAACTTGCCTGCATTGAGGTAGTCGACTTCGGCCGTGACCGTGAAGCCGGGAACAACGTCGTAGGCGATGTTGGCGGCAACACCGAGATTCTTCCATTCGTCATACGAGACCTGGGCATTGAACGAGGTCTTCTCGTTGATGGTGTAGGTGCCACCACCCCAGAAAGCCCAGTTGCCGCCCCACTGCTTGTAGAAGCCGCGGCCGCCGGCGTCGATCGCATAGCTCGAGTCCGTCAAATTGTCGTCGGTGCCGTAGCCGCCCATGATGAAGAGCGACAGGTTCTGCATCGGGGTGATGTCCAAACGAACTTTGCCGGCGACTTCTTCATAGTTGCTGTCATAAGCGACGACGCCGGTGATGGCGCCCCAGCCCTGCGTGTACTTCACGCCGCCAACGACATGCGGAACGTAGCTGTCGATGGTGCCAACGGTTCCGGAGCCTTCTTCGAGAGAGACCACGGCTGAGAAGCCGTTGCCCGCATCGAAGTAGTACTGGACGACGTTGGTATCGAAATCGCCGTAGGGAACGAGCGTATCCTGGAGGACGTTGCCGGCGTAGCCGATGAACGTGTCGAAGGCCGATTCGTCCTTACCGACGCGCAGGCCACCGAGCTGGATCCAGGCGAAGTTCAGCGAAACGTTCTTGTTGCCGGCAGGGTTGGAGTTGAACTCGTCTGCTTCGGTCGTCGGATCGTCTGCCGAGGGGTAGCCGTTGCGGTTGCCAAAGTTGAAGCGGGTCTCGGTGTAGGTCTTCAAGGTGCCGAGTTCGGTTTCCTGGCCGGTCCAGGTCTTCAGCGTGAAACGGGCGTTCTTGTAGAAGGTATCCTGCTCGTCGCCATCCTTATGGTCGAAGGACCTCGCACCATCGAACGAACCCACGTCGCCGGCACCGATGTCGTAACGGACATAGCCGCCGATGCGCAGGCAGGTTTCGGTGCCGGGAATGTAGAAGTAGCCGGCGCCGTAGACGTCGCAAATCTTGACGTATTCAGCCGGTTCCGGCTCGGCGACGACGACGGCGTCGGCGGCGCGCGCACCGGAAACTGCGATCAAGGCCGCAGCGGAGCCGAGAAGAAGGCTCTTAATGTTCATTTTCTGACCTCCAGTCAGAATCGAACAAGATAGTGAAGCCGGCGACAAGCGTTTTCGCTGTAATCAATTGTTATTGTTGAAGTTTATTGAAAAGATGGACCTTTGCGGCAGGTGATGCGGCCATCACCACAGGCGCTTGTTGGCGAAAGCATGCCCTGAACCGGATTTGAGATAGCGCTCGAATGAAGCTGCCTTGGCCTGGTTCGAAAAGGCCATATAGGTGACGATCCGCCACGGCAGAAACTTGGATGTATGGCTGGATTTCCCCGCATTGTGCTCGACAAGCCGCCGTTTCAGGTCCGTCGTTATGCCGATATAGCGTTCGCCTTCCGCAGCCGTACTTTCCAGAAGATACACATACCACATGAGCTGCTCTCCTTTGCCGGGGCTTCGGAGGGCATCCTCCTGCTTCGCGCTGAGGTGGGCTTGTCCTGCGAAGCTCGAAGAGCGAAGCAGGACTGCCAATCGAATTTTGCAAGGGTTTCTCTGGGCTTACGCTGTGCGGCACGTAGCACACCACACGGTCCGGCCCTCCTACGCCAAGGCTTCGGAGGGCATCCTCTCCGCCATCCTGCTTCGCGCTGAGGGTTGGGTTTGTCCTGCGAAGCTCGAAGAGCGAAGCAGGATGGCGGAGAGGATGGGATTCGAACCCACGAGAAGCTTTTGACCTCTACTCCCTTAGCAGGGGAGCGCCTTCGACCACTCGGCCACCTCTCCGTTGCGCCGCTGGATAGAGAAAAGCGCCGGCACAATCAACAAGCCGGCGCGATAATCGTTGAAAAATCCGCATTCCGCCGCAGCGGCGCGTTTTGCATGCGGCGATTCTACGGCAGTTCCCTGGCTGGCGAGTCGGCGACATGGCCGCAATTCCGGCCGGCCATCGCCGGATTCGGCCACATTGCGCGGCGCTGGATAAGGCTTGCAGGCCCTTCGATAGTTAATGAGAGCTTTCTGACTGAGGCCAAATCGTGTCATTTGTGCAACAACGCATGGGGATAGCGTCCGCACAGCCCTTTCGCCCGTACGATCGTGGTTGAACGCCGCCGCCTCATGGGTAATGTCGATTTCGAAGGAGCGGCGCGGTGCGCATCTTTTTCGGTAGTGGGGATGGGGCAGGGAACGCTGTCCTTCAGCAAAGAATACCCAGACCCGTTTTTTAACTTTTGACTGGAGGTCAGAAAATGAACATTAAGAGCCTTCTTCTCGGCTCCGCTGCGGCCCTGATCGCAGTTTCCGGTGCGCGCGCCGCCGACGCCGTCGTCGTCGCCGAGCCGGAACCGGCTGAATACGTCAAGATTTGCGACGTTTACGGCTCGGGCTACTTCTACATCCCCGGCACCGAAACCTGCCTGCGCATCGGCGGCTATATCCGCTACGATATCGGCGCCGGCGACGTCGGCTCGTTCGACGGTGCGACGTCTGCCGACGTTGAGGACGGTGGCAGCAACGACACCTGGTTCAAGCACGCCCGTTTCTCGCTGAAGACCTGGACCGGCCAGGAAACCGAGCTCGGCACCTTGAAGACCTACACCGAGACCCGCTTCAACTTCCAGAACAACAACCGTGATTCGGGCTTCGATCCGGACGGAGCCGGCCCCCTCTTTGGCTCGCCCAATGCTGCTGGCAACGGCGACACTGTCTCGCTGAACTTCGCCTGGATCCAGCTCGGTGGCCTGCGCGTCGGTAAGGACGAATCGGCCTTCAACACGTTCATCGGCTACGCCGGCAACGTCATTCAGGATACGCTGGTTCCCTACGGCGATTTCGACACCAACGTCATCCAGTACTATTTCGATGCGGGCAACGGCTTCTCGGCCGTGATCTCGCTCGAAGAAGGCGCGGGCGGCGGTACTCCCGGTTCCTACGGCGTGGGCACGATCGACAGCTACGTTCCGCATGTCGTCGGCGGCTTGAAGTACACGCAGGGCTGGGGCGCCATCACCGGCGTCATCGCTTACGACAGCAACTATGAAGAAGTCTCCGGCAAGGTTCGTTTGGACATCACCCCGATGCAGAACCTGTCGCTCTTCATCATGGGCGGCTACGGCACCGACGACAACCTGACGGATACGGGCTACGCGTTCCCGGCCGGCGGCCGCGGCTTCTACAAGCCGTGGGATGGCAACTGGGCAGTCTGGGGTGGTGGCACCTACACCATCAACGAGAAGACCTCGTTCAACGCTCAGGTTTCGTATGACGAAGGTGAAAACCTCGGCATCGCAGCCAACATCGCCTACGACGTCGTTCCCGGGTTCACGATCACTGCCGAAGTTGACTACGTCAATGCAGGCAAGATCGATGAGGTCGATACCCTTGGCACGAACCACAACTGGACCGGTATTACTGATGGCGACGACGCCATCGGCGGCATGCTCCGCTTCCAGCGCTCGTTCTAAGGTCTGGCTTTAGGCAAGTGAATACCAGCCCGGGCGCATAAACGCCCGGGCTGTTTTTGTTTCGTGACTGGGTCAAGACAAGCAGAAGGAACAGGGGGAATCGGCAGCTGAACAGTCCGTAGGGTGAGTTCGTGGGATCCGCTGATGGTGGATGAATTCACAACTGCGTGATTAAATCTCTTGAAAGGACGCTTCCAAGCGGGTAGGTCTGACTCTATCCACTCGGGGGTGTGGCAATTTATGACCATCGAAGCGATACAAGAGGGCGACCCCTCCGAACATTTCTCAATGTTCTCTTCTCAAAATGCGAAGATAAAATACAGCTACAACAAGATCAGAGAAGTAAAGTCGCACCGGGTCGGAGAGCTTTTTTCAGCGTACCGAGACATACTCTGGGATGATGGGCGACATAAGTACAATGTCAGCTCCTTCATCGGCGAAATAGACGAGATTCTCCTCGGAGAACGGTTCAGCGCCTTCGACCAGAGCACCCTTGACAACCTTATCGGCACCTTGCGCCAGCGCGGCAACAGCAACGCAACCATCAATCGAAAGATGGCTGCCCTCAGCAAACTGCTGCGCAAGGCTTACAAGATGGGGGATATCCACAGCCTACCCGAGTTCCGCCGCCAGAAGGAGCGGGCGGGACGGATACGTTTCCTCGAAAGGGACGAAGAAGCAAGGCTGTTCGCCGCCATCAGGACCCGCAGCGAGGATGCCTACCGTCTTTCATGCTTTCTCGTGGACACCGGATGCCGTCTCGGCGAGGCGCTCGGACTGATCTGGAACGACATCCAGGAACACCGCGTCTCGTTTTGGATCACCAAATCCGGACGCAGCCGCACCATCCCGATGACCGAGCGGGTCAAAGAGGTGATCAAACTGCCGCCCTCAGAGGGCCGCCGGCCCAAAGGTCCGTTCACCAAACTCAGCCAGGCGCAGTTTCGCGCCATCTGGAACGATGCCAAGGCCGAGGTCGGCCTCGGCGCCGACGACCAGGTGGTGCCGCACATCTTGCGTCACACCTGCGCCTCACGTCTGGTCCAGGGCGGCATCGACATCCGCCGCGTGCAGATGTGGCTCGGCCACCAGACGCTTTCGATGACCATGCGCTATGCGCATCTGGCCACCAACGATCTCGACGGCTGCGTTGTCGTGCTGGAAACGCCCCGCGGCGAGGGGTTATCCGGCGATGGAAAAAACTCCGCCTTCGCATCGCCGCTGACCACGGCCTCAGTGCCGGCACCTGCCCAAAAGAGCAAAGCGGCAGCTGCGAAGGCACCCAAGACGCCCCGGAAAAGCTCGAAAGCCAAATAGTTACCCAAGGCTTTCATATACTGCCATGGCAACCCCAGGATCATATGATCTTGGGGTTTACTTATCCTGGGCCGTATTTAGTACTCCATCCAGGAAGGCCGCGATAGCGCCCGGCAGGTTGCCTGTCTCCAGGAAGGGGGCATGGCCTTGGCCCTCGACGGTGGTCGCTTCCATGCCGGGATGACGCTTTTGCATCTCGTCGAGTGTGTCGGCCGACAAGAGTTTCGAGTTGGCGCCGCGAATGGCAAGCAAAGGTATCGCCGCCAGCGCCTCGAACTGTGGCCACAGATCCGGCAACGGCTTGCTGAGGTCGAGGCCCGCCACCGTCTCGACCAGTTGGGGGTCGAAATCCGGCAACAGGAGGCCTTCGTCCGTCTCGCGGTAGAGGGCCGACACCATCCGCTCCCAATCCGCCGCGGTCAGAGCGGGAAAATCCGCTCCGTGCGCGACGCGTTGCGCATCGATCGCCTCATGGCGGCTCTTCGGTTTCGGTGCCGGGTCGAGATAGGTTTGGATATGGGCCAGCCCCGCGGCCTCGATCACGGGTCCGATGTCGTTCAGCACTATGGCTTTCAGTATGGCTGGCCGCAGCGCGCCGAGCACGTGGATGATCAGTCCGCCACGCGATGTGCCGATGAAGGCCGCTTCCTCGACGTCCAGGGCAGCCAGCCCGGCGAGGACATCGCCGGCCTCGATGGCGATAGTGTAGTGGCCGATATCAGGGTCGTAAGCGGACTGGCCGCGGCCACGGTAGTCGAAGGCGATGACCTTGCGCGGATTGTCGGCCCGCTGTGACAAATAAAGCGCCAACTCATGAAAGTCGCGCGCGTTGCGGGTCAGGCCGGGCAGGCAGACCACCGGCCAGTTTCCCGAGTTTGTCTCACCGTAGATGCGAGCGTGAAGTCTGAGGCCGTCCGGCGCTGTGTAGAAGAAATCGGAAAAGCCGTCGGTGCTCGACATATTGAAAGGACTCCCTGGCCGGATTGTCTCCGTCTGCTACAGGCGAGGGTGGGAGCGGTTAAATCGAGGGTTGTCGGCAAGCTGACACTCTTGGAAATGTCGGAGGGACAGCGCCCCCCTCTGTCCTGCCGGACATCTCCCCCACGAGGGGGGAGATTGGCGGTTCAGGCGCTACGCCCTTCCTTCGACGTTGGAGATTGGCGAAATCGGCAACGACAGCTGATCTCCCCACTCGTGGGGGAGATGGCCGGCAGGCCAGAGGGGGGCGCGAAGGATCGCCAACGTCTGCCATGGCGACAGCTCTGCCGCCTCAACCCCGCCCGTTCACCAAATCCCCAACGATGTCGTACTTCCCCGAAATACGCATCTTGTAGACCTCGTAATTCTCCATCACGCGCTGCACGTAACTTCTTGTTTCGGTGTAGGGAATCCGCTCGATCCAGTCGACGACGGCGTCGATGCCCTTGCCGCGCGGGTCGCCGTACTTGGCTACCCATTGGCTGGCGCGGTTGGGGCCGGCATTGTAGCCGGCGAAGGTCAGCACATAGGAGCCGCCGAAGCGGTCGAGCTGCTCGCCGAGGAAGGCAGCCCCCAACGTCGCATTGTAGCCGGCATCGCTGGTCAGCCGATCCTGGGAAAAGCTCAGTCCTGCCTTCTTCGCCAATTGCTTGGCGGTGCCCGGCATCAGCTGCAGCAGGCCGCGCGCGCCGGCGCTGGAGACGGCGCCGACATTGAATTCGCTTTCCTGGCGGGCGATCGCGTAGGCCAGCGCCTTGCCCGAGCCGGAAATGTCGGCGGTGTCGGGAATGACGCCCAGCGGATGCGACAGCGCGCCGACATCGATGCCGCGCGCGCCGGCGATCTTGCCGATCTTCAGCGCCATGAAATGATTGCCCTGCTTTTCCGCCAGCAAGGCAAGCAGCGCCAGCTCGCCGGGGCTGGTCAACTGCCCGGCGAGGTCGCGGTAAAGCGTCTCGGCATAGCGGTCGTAGCCCGCCTCCTGCAGCCGCTTGATGGCGCTGACGGCTTCGCGGCCGTCAAAGCTTTGGCGGTCGACAGTGCTTGGCTCGGGATAGGCGATGTTCAGCGTGCGCAAGCCAACCCGTTCCGCCGCCAACTGCCCGTAGAAAGTGGTGCCATAGGCTGCCGCCTTGGTGAAATAATCCTTCGCATTGCCGGGACCGCCGACTTCCGCCGCGCGGCCAAGCCAGTAATAGGCGCGTGACAGCGACATCGGTCCCTGCGCGAGATCGGCGATGCGGGCAAAATGGGTCGAGGCCGTCGCAGGATCGTTGAGGCCGCGCAGCGCATACCAGCCGGCGTGGAATTCAGCCTCGGCGGCGCTGGCGGGACTTTCGGCGGCGTGCGCGGCAACGATCTTGTAGGCGGTCTTCCAGTCGCTCTGATCGACCAGCGCGCGCGACAGCACGCGGCGTTCTACCCACCAGGCATCGGGATCGACCAACGCGTCGCGGTTCGTTGGCGCTTTCATCATCACCGCGGCGGCGTCCGCAAACTTCCGCTGCTTGCGCAGATATTCGGCTTGCGCGAAGAAATAGCCGGCCGATTGCTGTGCGGCAGGCACTGCTTTCAACAGCTTGGCCGCGTTCTTGTCGCCACGCGAGGCGGCGGCCCAGGCATCGGCCAGCGGTTGCGCGCCGGCAAGTGCTGCGACCCGCAGTGCCGAATTCTCCCGGTCGGCATAAAACATCCGTTCCATGCGGAAACGATGGTCGGCAGCCGGAATGATGGCGCCAAACTCCTTGCTGACGGCCGCCTCGTCCCTGGCTTCCAGCTTCTCGGTGCGCCAGAATGGCGACAGCACGGAAAGCGCAGCCTTGGTGTTGCCAAGAGCTACATAAGAACGGGCAAGGATGACCACGCCTTGAAAGGTCAGCGGCTGGCTGCCGTCAAAGGCTTTCACCACGGTCTGCGGCGAGGGGTTTTCGCGATAAAGCGCGCGCTCGCTGTTCTTGCGCAGAGCGATGGTGCCCGGCCAATTCGGCAACATCTTTGCGGTATCGGCAATCTCGCTGCTCGGCACACGGTCGCCGCCATAGAGCGCGATCGCCCAGGCCAGGATATGGCGGTCCAGCGAACTGGCCGGCAATGTTTCGCGCACCGCTCGTGCCGCGGCGATATCGCCGGTCGCCAACGCGTCGAGACCGCTTTTCAGCACGGCGATATTGGCGGAGGGCGCATCGGTCTGCGCTCCATCTTGCATGTCAGGCATCGGGATCGATGAGGTCGTCTGCTCGTCGACGCTCTCGTTTGCCGCCGTCCCCACTATCAGCAGGGCAACGGCGCCAAGCAATATGAAGCGGAGTGGCCGACTGGCCGGCATGATCCTGATCTTTCCCTGTTGCGGCACTTTAGGTGGCAAGCCCAGGTGCCCGAGAGCCTAGACTTAGGTCGTGAAGAGCTCGTAAACAAAGGGTTATCGAGGCCGTTCGAATTGCGCTTGCTGGCACCATCGGCATGCTTGCCGCGCAACAGTGTCGAGACTATGGTGCGCGGCTTCGCTTTCGGCTAGAAGGCGCCCGATGCATGTCGCCCAAAAGCGGGAACCGGTTTTGGGACGATGATACGCATAAACAAACAAGTTCCAAGGAGTTGGACGACATGCTGAGAGGCTCGCTTACTGCGCTCGTGACACCGTTCGAAAAGAGCGGGCGTTTCGACGAGAAAGCCTTTCGCGCCTTCGTCGAATGGCAACTTGGCGAGGGCACGACGGGCCTCGTCCCGGTCGGCACCACCGGCGAGTCGCCGACGCTGTCGCATGACGAGCATCGCCATGTCGTCAAGGTCTGCATCGAGGTGGCCAAGGGGCGCGCTCCGGTCGTCGCCGGCGCCGGCTCCAACAACACCGCGGAAGCGGTCGGTCTGGTGCAATATGCCGAGCAGGCGGGCGCCGACGCCGCTCTGGTGGTCACGCCTTATTACAACAAGCCAACACAGCGCGGCTTGTACGAGCATTTCGCCGCTGTCGCCAGGGCGACCAAGCTGCCGATCATCATCTACAACATCCCGCCGCGCTCGGTGATCGACATGATGCCGGAGACGATGGGCAGGCTGGCGCACGACTTCCAGAACATCGTCGGCGTCAAGGATGCCACCGGCAAGGTCGAGCGCGTGTCCGAACAGCGCGCCACCTGCGGCAAGGATTTCATCCAGCTTTCAGGGGAGGATGCCTCGGCGCTCGGCTTCAACGCCCATGGCGGCGTCGGCTGCATCTCGGTGACGTCGAATGTCGCGCCGCGGCTGTGCGCCGAATTCCAGGAAGCCACACTGTCCGGTGACAGCGCCAAGGCGCTGGAATTGCAGGACCGTCTGTTGCCGCTGCACAAGGCGATCTTCCTTGAGCCCGGCCTGTGCGGCGTCAAATACGCGCTGTCGAAGATTGGCAAGGTCGAGAACGTGGTGCGCTCGCCGCTGGTGACCATCGAGGCGTCGACCGCCGAGAAGATCGATGCGGCGATGAAGCACGCCGGCTTGATAAACTAGGGATGAGGCGCCACCTCTCCACATCATGAACCAGGTCAGAAAAGCCGATCCAAACAACAAAACCGTTGCGGAAAACCGCAAGGCGCGGTTTTCCTATGAGGTGCTCGACACGGTCGAGGCCGGCCTGGTGCTGACCGGCACCGAGGTCAAGTCGCTGCGCCAGGGCCAGGCCAACATCCAGGACAGCTACGCCTCGGTCGAGGGTGGCGAGATCTGGCTGATCAATTCCTATCTGCCGGAATACCTGCAGGCCAACCGCTTCAACCACGAGCCCAGGCGGCGTCGCAAGCTTCTGCTCAACAAGCGCGAGATGGCAAAACTGGCGCAGAGCATCGACCGCGAAGGCATGACGCTGGTGCCGCTGAAAATCTACTTCAACGACCAGGGCCGTGCCAAGCTGCTGCTCGCCGTCGGCCGCGGCAAGAAACTGCACGACAAGCGCGAGAGCGAAAAGCAGCGCGACTGGTCGCGCGAAAAGGGCCGGCTCATGAAGGAACGCGGCTAGAACCTCGGGCAGTCCCAGAAAAGCCAGACGTCGGCTTTCAGGTTTCGAACAGCTGCAGCAGCAAAACACGATGGGGGAAGGCTTGAAGAACCGGATCATCCTCTGGGGTGCGGCCAGTCTGGTCTTTGCGGGTCTTGTCGGGGCAGGCGGCTTCTTCTATTTCCGGGCCTTCTCGCCGGATCGTGACAGCTATCCGGTCAGGGGTATCGACGTTTCCCATCATCAGGGTGAGATCGACTGGCGGCGCGTTGCCGCCGACGATGTCGCCTTCGCGGTCATCAAGGCGACCGAGGGCGGCGACCATGTCGACGATGCCTTCGCCAAGAATCTGCGCGAGGCGCGCGCGGCGGGCCTCGCCGTCGGCGCCTATCACTTCTTCACCTTCTGCCGGCCGGGCGCCGACCAGGCGAAAAATTTCATCGCGGTGGTGCCGCACGACCAGCCGCTGCTGCCACCGGTCGTCGACATCGAATTCGGCGGCAACTGCCCGCAACGCCCGTCGCCGGAGCAGCTGAGCGCGGAACTCCAGGCCTTCCTCGGACCGGTTGAAGCTGCGTTCGGCAAGCCGGCGATCATCTACCTGACCGACGAGGCCGAGGACGCCTATGCCGGGAAAATCGACGTTCGCCCGCTCTGGCGTCGCTCGTTGCTCCTGGAGCCAGGTCGCAACGACTGGATCTACTGGCAGTACCACAATATGGGCCGCGTCGACGGCATCACCGGCGATGTCGATCTGAATGTGCTGAGGGGCGGGCAGGAGAAGCTGGCTGAGTTGTTTGCCGCGCCTTGACCTGGCGTGCTCGACCGGCGCGAGATTGGAACCAAACATCGCGGCGCTGATCGGCCCTACCCAGCGTTCCGGCCAGTCTGCGCGCTAACGAAGGTCGGTTTCAGACCGAGCGCTTCCAGGACTTTCATGATTGTCGCAATTCCGGGTTCCCGTCGCCGCTCAAGGCTTTGGAGAGCGCCTGTCTCGTCATGCCCGCCTTTCGGCAAGCTTCGTCATCCGCGCCCGGGCAAGCCAAGGGCAAGATCGTGCTGGATGGTTTTGAAGGACGCTACTTCCGCAAGAAGGCGGCGATGTCGCTGAATACCTTGACGAACATCGCTTCGGTCAGCACCCCAGTGTTGGTGTTGTAGCGCGAGCAGTGATAGCTGGAAAACAGCGTGACGCCGCCGGCCGGCAACTGACCGCCGTGCTTGAACGGATAGGCAGCGACGCGCTGACCGAGCGCCCTGACGGTCGACTGGTGGGCGATCGAGCCCAGCGCCAGCACGGCGCGCAATTTCGGAAAGCGCGCGATCGTCGGCACCAGAAAGCTGCGGCAAGTGGCGATCTCGGCGCCGACCGGCTTGTTCTCCGGCGGCACGCAGCGCACCGCATTGGTGATCGCGGTGCCGATCAGTTCGAGCCCGTCATCCGGCCGCGCCTTGAACTCGCCGCGGGCAAGACCGTGAGCGATCATCGTTGAGTAGAGCAGGTCGCCGGCATAGTCGCCGGTGAACGGTCGCCCGGTGCGGTTGGCGCCGCGCAGGCCGGGCGCCAGCCCGACGATCAGCAGCTCGACGGCGTCCTCGCCATCAGGCGGCAGGAAAGTCGGCACCGGCGCATTAAACCACGACGGCTCGCGCTGCCGCCAGTCTGCGATGAAATCATGCAGGCGCGGGCAGAGGGGGCAGTCGCGGTCGGGTTCGGGAGCGGCGTCCAAGGCCGCCGCCGTCAATAGTCTTCCTCTTCGACTTCGGCCGGCTCGGGCCTGCGCACCGGCCGTTCGGAGGGATCGCGGCCGACCTCGTTCTTCAGCGAGGTCAAATCGATGAAATGGTCGGCCTGGCGGCGCAGATCGTCCGAGATCATCGGTGGTTGCGAGGCCATGGTGGAGACGATCGAGACCTTGCGGCCGCGCCGCTGCAGCGCTTCGACCAGTGTGCGGAAGTCGCCGTCGCCGGAGAAGATGACATAGTGGTCGACAACATCGGCAAGTTCGAGCGCATCGACGGTCAGTTCGATGTCCATATTGCCCTTGATCTTGCGGCGGCCGGTCGAGTCGGTGAACTCCTTGGCCGGCTTGGTCACCACCTTGAAGCCATTATAGTCGAGCCAGTCGATCAGGGGACGGATCGAAGAGTATTCCTGATCCTCGACCAGAGCGGTGTAGTAATAGGCCCGCAGCAAATAGCCGCGCTTCTGGAAGCTGGATAGCAGTTTGCGGTAGTCTATGTCGAAGCCGAGTGCGCGCGAGGTGGCGTAGAGATTGGCGCCGTCTATGAAAAGAGCGATTTTTTCACGGGGGTCGAACATGGCAATATTCCTTTTTCGAAATAGGTGGCGGACTAATCGAAATGGGTCGTTTATATCGCTCGGCTCGCAAATAAACCGGCTGACCTTTCGTCAACCGAGATAGCGCCAGTTTTACGGCAATCCAAGGGTGCCGGGGCGCACTGCAAGCAATTGTGATCGGAGCCGTGTCGTCGCCCGGTAGGCGGGCTTCGCCGGCAAGGCATTCAGCGGCGCCAGAAGCTGGCATTCGCCAGCCCATGGGGCCACAGAGCCATAATGCTTGTATTTTGGCGGCGTTCGGGTTATGGACCGCGCCTGTTTTCCATCAAATCCAGGCATGAAAGGGGCAATCAATGGCCCGCGTAACCGTTGAAGACTGCATCGACAAGGTCGACAACCGCTTCGAGCTCGTGCTGCTTGCCGGCCATCGCGCCCGCCAGATCAGCCAGGGCGCGCCGATCACCGTGCCGCGCGACAACGACAAGAACCCGGTCGTGGCGCTGCGCGAGATCGCCGACGAGACGCTGTCGCCCGACGACCTCAAGGAAGATCTGATCCACTCGCTGCAGAAGCATGTCGAAGTTGACGAGCCCGAGGCCGACGGCGAGGCGATCGCCGACCAGACCGGCAACGCAGTTGCAGCTACCGACGCCGACGACGCGGAAGAAAACGTCACCTTCGATCGCATGACCGAGGAAGACCTTTTGGCCGGCATCGAGGGCCTGGTTCCCCCGGAAAAGAGCGACGACTACTAATCGCTGCCCTGGACCTGCCGGGAATATCGTTCCGGCACTTCCGTCCCGTGTGTTTCGTGGCTATCTATGAGATGCGCCGTACATCAGTGCGGCGCATCAATCATTTCAGCACCGTGAGAACCCGCCCATGATGCGTCAGTATGAGCTTGTCGAGCGCGTTGCGCGCTACAAGCCTGACGTCAATGAGGCGCTGCTCAACAAGGCCTATGTCTACGCCATGCAGAAGCATGGCCACCAGAAGCGCGCTTCCGGCGATCCCTATTTCTCGCATCCGCTCGAAGTCGCCGCCATCCTCACCGAAATGCACATGGATGAGGCGACGATCGCTGTCGCCTTGCTGCACGACACGATCGAGGACACCACCGCGACGAGGGCCGAGATTGACGATCTGTTCGGCCCCGAAATGGGCAAGCTGGTCGAAGGCCTAACCAAGCTGAAGAAGCTCGATCTCGTCTCCAAGAAGGCCGAGCAGGCAGAAAACCTGCGCAAGCTGTTGCTGGCCATCTCGGAGGATGTCCGCGTTCTGCTGGTCAAGCTCGCCGACCGTTTGCACAACATGCGCACCCTCGACCACATGCCCGAGGCCAAGCGCCTGCGCATCGCCGAGGAGACGATGGACATCTACGCGCCGCTGGCCGGGCGCATGGGCATGCAAGGCATGCGTGAGGAGCTGGAAGAGATCGCCTTCCGCTTCATCAATCCGGAAGCCTACCGCGCCGTCACCGCGCGGCTTGCCGAGATATTCGAGCGCAACAAGGGTGTGCTGACCGACATCGAAAAGGCGCTGTCGGCGCTGTTCGAGAAGCATGCCATCAATGCCGGGGTGAAGAGCCGGCAGAAGAAGCCGTGGTCGGTGTTCCGCAAGATGGAGGCCAAGGCGCTGTCCTTCGAGCAGCTCTCGGACATCTTCGGCTTCCGCGTCGTCGTCGACAGCGTCGAAGACTGTTACCGCGCGCTCGGCGCCATTCACACCACATGGTCGATGGTACCTGGCCGCTTCAAGGATTACATTTCTACGCCCAAGCAGAACGACTACCGTTCGATCCACACCACCATTGTCGGCCCATCGCGCCAGCGCGTCGAACTGCAGATCCGCACCCGCGAGATGAACAAGATCGCCGAATATGGCGTCGCCGCCCATTCGATCTACAAGGACACCGGCGGCAAGACGAACGGTGCCGCCCATGCGATCTCGAAGGAGACCAACGCCTATGCCTGGCTGCGGCGCACCATCGAGCAACTGGCAGAAGGCGACAACCCGGAAGACTTCCTCGAAAATACCAAGCTGGAGCTGTTCCAGGACCAGGTATTCTGCTTCACGCCGAAAGGCATGCTGATTGCGCTGCCGCGCGGCGCCACGCCCATCGACTTCGCCTATGCCGTGCACACCGATGTCGGCGACACCTGCGTCGGTGCCAAGGTCAACGGCCGCATCATGCCGCTAATGACGGAACTGAAGAACGGCGACGAGGTCGAGATCATCCGCTCCAAGGCGCAAGTGCCGCCGGCGGCCTGGGAGTCGGTGGTGGTCACCGGCAAGGCGCGTTCAGCCATCCGCCGCGCCACCAAGAACGCCATTCGCAAGCAATATTCAGGTCTTGGTGCCCGCATTCTCGAGCGCGCCTTCGAACGCGCCGGCAAGACCTTCACCAAGGAAAGCCTGAAGCCGGTGCTGCACCGGCTGGCGCGCAAGGACATCGAGGATGTGCTGGCCTCGGTCGGGCGCGGCGAACTCGCCTCGACCGACGTCATGAAGGCCGTCTTCCCAGACTACAAGGACGAGCGCGTCACCGTCAGTGCCCCCAAGCAGCGCGAGGAGGGCTGGTCGAAGATCCGCAACGCCGCCGGCATGCTGTTCCAGATGCCCGGCACCCGAGCCGCGCGCAAGGACAAGGACCAGCCGCGCGATGGCGCGGTACCGATCCGCGGCGTGCGCGGCGACCTGCCGGTGCGTTTCGCGCCGGAAGGGGCCGTGCCCGGCGACCGCATCGTCGGCATCGTCCAGCCGGGCACCGGCATCACCATCTATCCCATCCAGTCGCCGGCGCTGCAGGCCTTCGACGACCAGCCGGAGCGCTGGATCGACGTGCGCTGGGACATTGACGAGCAGACCAAGGAGCGCTTTCCGGCGCGCGTCTCGGTCACCGCCATCAACGCGCCGGGCTCGCTCGCCGATATCGCCCAGGTCGTTGCCTCCAACGACGCCAACATTCATACGCTGTCTATGGTGCGCACCGCGCCCGACTTCACCGAAATGCTGATCGATCTCGAAGTCTGGGATCTGAAGCACCTCAACCGGCTGCTGTCGCAGCTCAAGGATAATTCGAGCGTCAGCGATGCGCGGCGTGTGAATGGGTGAATAGTGAATAGTGAATAGTGAATGGTGTAGTGAATAGTGAATAGTGAAAGAAGGCGCTCTCACCACCATTCACCATTCACCATTCACCATTAACCATTCACCATGGACATGGGGCGAGTTATGAATACCGACGAAGTTCTGGGCATTTTCCGCGAGGCGGGCGCTGTTCTGGAGGGGCATTTCATCCTGACGTCCGGCCTGCGCAGCCCGGTCTTCTTGCAGAAGGCGCGCGTCTTCATGCATGCCGACAAGACCGAGCGGCTTTGCAAGGCGCTGGCCGAGAAGATTCAAAAGGCGGTGCCGGGCAAGATCGACTACGTCGTCGGCCCGGCGATCGGCGGCCTGATCCCGGCCTATGAGACGTCGCGCCATCTCGGTGTGCCAGCAATCTGGGTGGAGCGCGAAGGCGGCGAGTTCAGGCTGCGCCGTTTCGAGATCGCGCCGGGATCGCGCGTCGTCATCGTCGAGGACATCGTCACCACCGGCCTGTCGATTCGCGAAACCATCGACTGCCTGCGCGCGATTGGCGCCGAGGTCGTGGCGGCGGCCTGCATCATCGACCGCTCGGCCGGCAAGACCAATGTCGGCGTGCCGCTGATCGCGCTTGCCGAATATGAGGTGCCGGCCTATCCCGCCGACCGCCTGCCGCCCGAACTTGCCGGCATCCCGGCGATCAAGCCGGGTAGCCGCAACATTTAGGGGACATCACGATGATCGCCGGCATCGATCATTTCGTGCTGACGGTCCGCTCGGTGGAGGACAGCTGCGCCTTCTACCAGCGGGTGCTTGGCCTGAAGCGTCACGACGAGCCGAACCGGCCGACGGCGTTGCTGTTCGGATCGCAGAAGATCAACCTGCATCAGGCAACGCACACTTTTGAACCGAAAGCCAAGACGCCGATGCCTGGGTCCGGCGATTTCTGCCTGGTCGCCGCAAGGCCGCTTGCCGAGATTTGCGCCAGTCTCGAAGCCAATGGCGTTGCCATCGAAGTCGGTCCGGTCGAGCGCACCGGCGCCCGCGGCACGATGATGTCGGTCTATTTCCGCGATCCGGACAGCAATTTGGTCGAAGTCAGCGAATATCGGGAATAGTCTATCCGCCTCGGCGTCGTCTTCGCGCGGACCTTGCCGTCGTCGGGGAGCTTTCATCGATATTGTCCTCAGTTTCGCCCCAATGGCGCTCTTGTTACCCGCCTGCGGCAGACCATCGCGGCGGCGTTTCATTGTTCCGCCGCAAGGCAGTCGCTATATCAAAGTCGTTGTTGCCTTTCTGCGCCCTCGAAGCGCAAGATGGAGCGACCGCGCCCGGCCAGGGTGGTTGCAATTTGGGCGTGATGAACCGGGAACTGGAACAGAGTGCTTTTTCGACGCCGAAAGCCTGATGGCATTCTGGAGCGGGTGCGTACCTATCTGTGGCCGCGCCGCTCGTTTTCGCGCTCGTTGCAATATTTCTCCAAGCGCATCCTGCGGCTGAAGGCGACACCGCATGCAGTCGCGGCCGGCGTCGCGGCCGGCGTTTTCGCCTCCTTCTTTCCGCTCGGCTTCCATTTCGCCGTCGCCGCCGTGCTCTGCTGGGTGGTCGCCGGCAATCTGGTGGCCGCCGCCCTCGGCGCGGTATTCTTCGGCAATCCGCTGACTTTCCCGCTGCTGTGGGGAGCGTCCTGGGAAGTCGGCAAGCTGATCCTGCATGAGCGCCTGCCCAAGAACGGACCGCCTGCGCATCTTGGTGAGATGCTGCACACGCTGTCGTTTGCAAAACTGTGGCATCCGGTGCTGGAGCCGATGCTGATCGGCGCTGTGCCGCTCGGCCTGATCTTCGGGCTGATCTTCTACGGCATCACCCGCTGGGGGATGACAGCCTTTCGCGAGCAGCGCAGGAAGCGCATGGCAGAGCGGGCGCATAAGGCCGGGCACCGCGGACGGGAAGTTCCGGCGGAATGATCATCGGCATCGGCAGCGACCTGATCGACATCAGACGCATCGAAAAGTCGCTGGAACGGCATGGTCAGCGCTTCATCCAGCGCATCTACACCGAGGTCGAACAGGTCCGCTCGGAAGGCCGCAAGGGCCGCGCAGCCTCCTATGCCAAGCGCTTCGCCGCCAAGGAGGCCTGCGCCAAGGCGCTTGGCACCGGCCTGGCGCATGGCGTGTTCTGGCGCGACATGGGGGTCGCCAACCTGCCCAGCGGCGCGCCGACGATGGCGCTGACCGGGGGAGCGGCGGCACGGCTGGCCAAAATCCTGCCACAGGGGCACAGAGCGGCGATCCACCTCACAATCACCGATGATTTCCCGCTTGCTCAAGCCTTTGTGATCATCGAGGCGTTGCCCGCCGAACAAGCGCCACATTGATTGCATCAGACGACCGCTATCTAACGCCGACTTGACGTTGCCCAGCGCGCGCCGAGACTCTATACCATCCAACGCACAATCGAGGACGACATGAGCGTGGCTGAAAAATCCGAGAAGAAATCCGGCGGGCTTGGCGAAATCGTCAGCGTCATCATCCAGGCTTTGCTGCTGGCCATGGTCATCCGCACCTTGCTGTTCCAGCCCTTCTCGATTCCGTCCGGCTCTATGCGGCCGACCTTGCTCGAAGGCGACTATCTGTTCGTCACCAAATGGTCCTATGGCTTCTCGCGTTATTCGCTGCCATTCGGCCCCGACATCTTTTCCGGCCGCATCTGGGGTTCCGATCCGAAGCGCGGCGACGTGGTGGTCTTCAAGTTCCCGCCGGATCCGTCGCTCGACTACATTAAGCGCGTCGTCGGCCTGCCCGGCGACAAGATCCAGATGAAGGACGGCCAATTGTTCATCAACGGCCAGGGCGTGCCTCGTGTGAAAACCGGCCAGATCCAAAATCCTGATATCACGGAAGTGCCTGAGCCGGTCGACGTCTATCGCGAGACCCTGCCCAACGGCGTCAGCTACGACACGCTCGACCTGACACCGAATTCGATCACCGACAACACCCGCGAGTTCGTCGTGCCCCCCGGCAACTATTTCATGATGGGCGACAACCGCGACAATTCCTCCGACAGCCGCCTCAGCGTCGGCTACGTGCCGGCGGAGAACCTTGTCGGCCGCGCCAACATCGTCTTCTTCTCGATCGCCGGGAAGGCGAGCCCGCTCGAGATCTGGAAATGGCCGTCGCTGGTGCGCCTGTCGCGCCTGTTCCATTTCGTGAATTGATGGCTTTGAAGCGCCCGACGGGTGAAACTCTGGCCGATTTGGTGACAGCCAAAACCGGCCATTCCTTCCGGGATGTCCGTTTGCTCGAGACCGCGCTGACCCATTCCAGTGCGGTCAAGGCAAGCAGCAACAACCAGCGCCTCGAATTCCTTGGCGACCGCGTGCTCGGCCTGATCGTTGCCGACCTGCTTTTCGAAAAGTTTCCTGAGGCGCCGGAAGGTGAAATCGCCCCGCGCTTCAATGCCCTGGTCGATGCGCGGACATGCTCCGAGATCGGCATTGAAATGCAGCTCGAAGATCTTGTTCGGGCCGACGCTGCCTTGAAGGCGCGCTCGCGCGGCTCGGGCGGAAACTATCTGGCGGATGCGGTCGAGGCGCTGATCGCGGCGGTCTATATCGATGGCGGCCTCGATGCCGCAAGGCAATTCGTCCTGCGTTACTGGGAGCCGCGCTCGCAAAAGGTGGTGGCCAAGCCGCCCAATCCGAAATCCGACCTGCAGGAATGGATCGCCAAGACCAGCGATGTCAGGCCCGAATACGCGATCGAGAAACGCGAGGGACCTGAACATCAACCGGTTTTCACGGTGTCCGTGAAGGTCGGCGGTTTTGCGCCGGCAAGCGGCACGGGCGGCTCTCGCCGCGCAGCCGAAGAAGCGGCGGCATCGGCGTTTCTTATGCGCGAAGGCATCTGGGCCAACCAAGGGAGTGCGGCATGACCGGCAGCGAAGATCTCCCTCCGGCAGCGGAGGCCACGCATTCCGGTTTCGTTGCCCTGATCGGGGCGCCCAATGCCGGCAAGTCGACGCTGGTCAACCAGCTGGTCGGCGCCAAGGTGTCGATCGTCACCCACAAGGTGCAGACCACCCGCGCCATCGTGCGCGGCATCGCCACGCATGACAACGCGCAGATCGTCTTTGTCGACACGCCCGGCATATTCAAGCCGAAGCGCCGGCTCGACACCGCGATGGTGACCACCGCCTGGGGTGGCGCCAAGGACGCCGATATCGTGCTGCTGCTGATCGATGCCGAGCGCGGCATCAGGGGCGACGCCGACGCCATCCTCGAGCGGCTGAAGGACGTCCGCCAGCCGATGGTGCTGATCCTCAACAAGGTCGACCGGGTCAAGCACGAGGCGCTGCTGGCCCTGGCCGCGGCAGCAAACGAAAAGGTGCCGTTCAAGCGCACCTTCATGGTCTCGGCGCTGACCGGCTCCGGCTGCAAGGATTTGCTCGACTATCTCGCGCAAGCGCTGCCGGTCGGCCCCTGGTACTATCCGGAAGACCAGATCTCGGACCTGCCGATGCGCCAGCTGGCGGCCGAGATCACCCGCGAGAAACTGTATCTGCGGCTGCATCAGGAGTTGCCCTATTCCTCGCATATCGAGACCGAGAAATGGGAAGAGAAACCGGATGGCTCGGTACGCATCGACCAGACCATCTATGTCGAGCGCGACAGCCAGAAGAAGATCGTGCTCGGCCACAAGGGCGAGACGATCCGTGCCATCGGCCAGTCGGCGCGCATGGAAATAGCCGGCATTCTCGAGCAGAAAGTGCACCTGTTCTTGTTTGTCAAAGTGCGTGAAAACTGGGGCGACGACCCCGAGCGCTACCGCGAGATGGGGCTTGAGTTTCCCCATTGAGCTTCATCGTCTAGAAATGCCGCCCGGCAGTTTGAGACGATGACATGCCTGATCCAAAACCGACCATCGATACCGATCTCGTGCGCCGGTTGATCGCCGCGCAATTTCCGCAATGGCGGCATCTGCCGGTGAGGCCGGTGGCGTTTGGCGGCTGGGACAACCGAACCTTCCACCTCGGCAATGATATGACTGTGCGGCTGCCGAGTGCCGCACCATATGCCTTGCAGGTCGAAAAAGAGCACCGCTGGCTGCCCAGGCTGGCGCCGCTTCTGCCGCTGCCGATCCCGGTTCCACTGGCGATGGGCGAGCCTGGGGAGGACTACCCCTGGCAATGGTCCGTCTACCGCTGGATCGACGGCGAAACAGCCAAGACCGCCGAAATCGCCGATCGCCGACAGTTCGCGGTCGATCTGGCCAAGTTCCTCATTGCGCTCCGGCGGATCGATCCGGCGGGCGGGCCGCCCGCGGGCCAGCACAATTTCTTCCGCGGCGGATCGCTGAGCGTGTATGACAACCAGACAAGGGAAGCACTCCAGGCGCTGGAGGGGCAGATCGACACCCAGGCGGCCACCGCTGTCTGGTATGCGGCCCTTGCCGCCACCTGGCAAGGGTCGCCCGTCTGGTTCCACGGAGACGTCGCCTGGGGCAACCTTCTGGTCCAAAACGGCCGCCTGAGCGCCGTCATCGACTTCGGCACCTCCGGGATCGGCGATCCCTCTTGCGACCTGGCGATCGCCTGGACGTTCTTCCAGGGCGACAGCCGGGAGGCGTTCCGTGCCGCCATCGACGTCGATGAAGCGACCTGGGCGCGCGGCCGCGGCTGGACGCTGTGGAAGGCGCTGATCACCGTTGCCGGACACGACGCCAACCAAGTCGAAGCCGAGCGATCGCGCTGCGTCATCGACGACGTCCTGGCCGATCACCGGGGAATTCGCGTGATCAGAGCCTTTCGACGATGTGCGGGGATCCAATGTCAGCACAGATCGCACGCGGCGCGCCAAAATCTTGATTTCGCCACGCAACCGGTGACAAGCTCCTGCCATGGAATGGCGCGACGAGGGAATCATACTCGGCACCCGCAAGCATGGCGAAACCAGCGCCATTCTCGAGGTAATGACGCGTGCGCATGGCCGCCATCTCGGCCTGGTGCGCGGCGGGCGCTCGCGCAAGCAGCAGCCGGTGCTGCAGCCCGGCAACCGCGTCGACCTTTTGTGGCGGGCACGCCTCGACGAGCATCTCGGCACCTTCCAGGCCGAGGCGATCGAGATGAATGCCGCCCGGTTGATGGACAGCGCAGTCGCCGTCTACGGCCTGCAGACCATGGCCGCGCATCTCAGGCTCCTGCCGGAGCGCGACGCCCATGGCGGCCTGTATGAGACGCTTGCCGTGATGATCGCCCATCTGGACGATTCGGATGCCGCCGGGGAACTGGTGGCGCGCTTCGAACTGCTCATCCTCGACGAACTCGGCTTCGGCCTCGATCTCAGCCAGTGCGCGGCGACCGGCGCCAGGCAGGATCTGGCCTATGTCTCGCCGAAATCCGGCCGTGCCGTGTCGCGAGCCGCCGGTGCGCCGTGGCGCGACAAGATGCTGGCGCTGCCGGCCTTCCTGCAGCGCAGCTCCGGCTTGCGGGCGGACCACGCGGCACTCGAGGACGCCTTCCATCTGACCGGTTTCTTTTTCACCCGCCATGTCTACGAGCCGCGCGGCATCGAACAGCCCGATGCCCGTGCCGGCTTCCTCGCCGCCTTGCGCAAGCATCATTCGGGCGGCAAGGCCGCCCTTACGGCAGACGCTGCGCCAGAAGGGGGAGGGAGACTCGGTGGGTGCTGACCTCCGCAACCGTCCAGGTTCACAGCAAAAGCTGCATGCGGCAGCATTCCCTCCCCCTTGTGGGAAGGGTTAGGGTGGGGGTACTCATAGGGCAAGAGCCTCAGCCGGCTTTGCGATGCTCCATGAAATCATCGAGGATGGCGCGCTGACCGCCGAGGATCTTGAGGCTGGCCTCGGCGAAGGAAAACCAGCCGGCCCTGTCGATTTCGGGAAATTCCCTCGTCACGCCTGACCTGGGCGGCCATTCCATCGTGAACATGTTGCTTTTAACGGCATCGGCATCGAAATCGGCTTTGACGCTCCAGGCGATGACGATCTTGCCGCCGGCTTGCCGATAGCTGCCGACAGGTTCGAAATCGCCATCGATGCTGACTCCGAGTTCTTCCCCAGCCTCGCGCCGGGCGGCGGCCAACTCATCTTCATTGTCCTCGACGAGGCCCTTGGGGATCGACCAAGCGCCTTCATCCTTCCTTGCCCAGAACGGGCCGCCGGGATGGACGAGCAGAAATTCGAGAATGCCGGCCCTTGTCCGGTGGATCAGCAGCCCTGCACTTCGTTTCGGCATTCGATTTCCTCGTAGTTCATCCGAGGATAGCATGGCTCCTGGGCAAGTGGCGGCGGCATGCCATTCCTGGCTATCTCAGATGATGGGTGAGGATAAAGACCGTAGGCCGCTGGAATTTGCCGACGAAACATGCTCGATAACTTCTTTTCGGCCACCATTGCGGTGGCGTGACTTGAATAGCCGTCTGGGGTGGCCGTGTGGCCGCCGCAATCGTCAGTGAAAACTGGCCTGGTTTGGGGGAACCGCCATGTTTGAAAGCCTGATTGGCGCCGTCGTCGTTATCGTGCTTTTTGTCCTCGTCTTGCGCCAGCAGGGCCGCGTCAGTCTGATCGAGCGCGAACTCGGAGCGCTGCGCAGCCTGGTTCTGTCCGGAGTGCATGCGACACCGCCCCTTGCCAAACCGGTCGAGCAGGCTGCAAGCGCACCGGCGGATGCCGCTCACGCTAGCGCACCAGTTGCCGACGTAGCTTCGCCAACAACAGCCGACGCGGCACATGCCCAGGCACCGGCCGCCGAAGCCGATGCGGCCACCAGCGAGGCCGTGCCAGAACTGTCAGCCGCGGCCAAGGCGGCATTCACCGGATCCGCGCCTGCCGCCACGGCGAAGGCAGCCCGCCAGTCCGAGGTCGAAACCGCGCTCGGCACCCGTTGGGCGGTCTGGGTCGGCGGCGTCGCATTGGCTTTGGGCGGCCTGTTCCTGATCCGCTACACCATCGAGGCCGGCATTTTCGGCCCCGAAGTGCGGCTGTCCCTGGCGGCGCTGCTCGGCGTGGTGCTGATCGGCGGCGGCGAGTTCATCCGCCGCACCGGCTTCAAGGTGCCGGTGCAAGGGGCTGCAGGCGCCTATATTCCGGCGATCCTGACGGCTGCCGGCGCCTTCATCCTGTTCGGTACGGTCTATGCCGCGCACGCCATTTACGGTTTCCTCGGCCCGGCCTTCGCCTTCACCGTGCTCGGCGCCATCGGCGTAGCGACCATTGTCGCCGCTCTCGTCCACGGTCAGGCCCTGGCCGGCATCGGCCTTGTCGGCTCGATGGCGACGCCGGCGCTTGTGTCCTCGCAGGCGCCCAACCCATGGGCGCTGTTCGTCTACCTGGCGATCGTGCTTGCCGCCACAGCCGTGATCGCCCGCATTCGCGACTGGAAATTCCTGATTGCGGCCGCCTTCTTCGGCACCGGCGCCTGGACCATCGCCTACATGATGAGCACGCTCGTCGCCGACCTTGCCGTCATCCTGTTCATCGACGCGGTGACGCTGGCGGTGCTTGCCTTTGTGTGGCTGGGCACACGTGACAGCGAAGCGGAGACGGCGAAGACCGGCTTCGACTGGCCCTCGATCGTGCCAGGCGTTTTCGTTGCGTTTTCAGCGCTGGGCCTGTCCGTCGACACGACGCTGGTCGCCGCCGGCGGCGCCTTGCCGGGCGCCTTCGTCCTCGTCGCCCTTGTCGCCACCGCACTCTACCGGCCGCGCGCGCTGCCGCTGCTGCATGCCGCCGGCGTGGCGAGCGTGATGATCCATCTCGGCATCATTCCGCCCACCACCATCGGCTCCGACATAACCCAGGGGAATATCGGCTTTGACGGCATGCCGGTGGCGGCCGGAAATCCGTTGACGCTGCGCATCGGCATTGCCCTCGGCCTGGTTTTCATCGGCGCCGGCTTCTGGGCCGCACGCCGCTTCGCCGCCTCAGCACGGGTCCGCGCGGCATGCTGGGCGGCATGGGGCGTCGCTGCGCCGCTGCTTATTCTGCTGACGCTGTGGCTCGCCTACGGCAATCTCGACCGCGACCTTGTCTACGCAGCGATAGCTGCCCTTCTGGTCGTCATCTTCGCCGCCGGCGGCGAATGGATTGCGCGCGCCGAACAGCCGCCGCTCAAGGGCGACGTCGCCGTCTCCTTCGCGCTTTGCGGCTCGGCTCTGGCCGGGCTCCTGATGCTGCACATGGCCTTCGGTTCCGGCTGGACCACGTTGCTTGCCGGCGTTGCCGCCATCGTGCCGGCGCTGGCGACGCGTTGGCGTTCTTATCCCGTGCTGGGCTGGATTTCGGTCGGCGCGGTCGTCGCCGTGCTCGGCCGCGTCGCCTTCGATCCAACCATCGTCGGCGCCGAGTTCCTGACGACGACGCCGGTGTTCAACTGGCTGCTGCCGGGATACGGCGTACCGGCGCTGGCCTTCGGCTTTGCCGCCTGGCAACTCGCCCGCACCACAAATGGCCGGCCGCGCCTGGCCATGGAAGCGGGTGCAGCCCTTTTCGCGCTGCTCACCGTTGCCATGCTGGTGCGCCACGCTATGCATGGTGGCGTCATCGACACCGGCCCGGTGACGCTCGCCGAACAGGCGATCTATACGCTGATCGCCATCGGCGCCGGCGCAATACTGGTGGCCATCGACATGCGCTCGCCAAGCTCTGTGCTGCGCTACGGCTCGATGGCCGCCGGCGTGCTCTCGGTCGCCTTCATCGTCCTCCAGCATTTCCTGGTGCTCAATCCGCTGTTCACCGACGAATCGACCGGCCAGATCCCGGTGTTCAACCTCTTGTTCCTGGCTTACCTGTTGCCGGCCATCGCCGCCGGCGGGCTGGCGCTCTATGCCAGGGACAAGCGGCCGCCATGGTATGCGCAGATGCTGGCGGTGGTGGCGGCATTGCTTGTCTTCGCCTACGCCACACTGTCGGTCAGGCGCGTGTTCAAGGGCGAGTTCATCGGCCTGTGGAGCGGCCTCGGCCAGCTCGAGACCTACACCTATTCGGCGCTCTGGCTGATCATCGGCGTCGTGCTGCTCACCGCCGGCGTCTGGCTGAAGTCGCAGGTGCTGCGCATTGCCTCGGCGGCGCTGATCGCGATTGCCGTGGTAAAAGTCTTCCTGTTCGACATGTCGGAACTGGAAGGCGTGCTCAGGGCGCTGTCCTTCATCGGTCTTGGCGCCGTGCTGATCGGCATCGGCCTGTTCTACCAGCGGCTGCTGACGCGGGCGGCGAGGGAGGCCAACGCTGCAACTTGAAGTGATATACGAGGTGGAATATATGAATATCCAACGGAGGATATTCGATGCCGCTCTATATCCGCGACGACGAAGTGGATGCGCTGGCCAGCAGATTGCAACGCGAGACGAACGCTCCGAGCAAAACGGAGGCGGTGCGGGTCGCGCTCGTGCACGAACTTGAGCGCAATCGGGCGAAGGTGCCGCTGCGCGATCGGATCGCCAGTCTTCAGGACAGGGCCAGGAAGCTTGGCCTGCCCAATCCCGATTTCGATATGAAGAAGTTCACCGACGAGATGTGGCAAGACTGATGTTTGTCGACGCGTCGGTGATCGTCGCCATTCTCAACCAGGAACCTGGGTGGGAGCAATTGCTGAAGCAGCTATCCGGTTTTTCCGGGCAGGTCTGGGTTTCTCCGTTGGTTCACTTCGAAGCAACACAGGCATTGGCACGGGCCGGCGCCGGCCCGCGCAGACCCAGCGCTGAAGCCCTTCTCCATGCCCGCGATCTGATCGATGAGTTCATTGTGGAGATCATGGGAGAGAGTCTGGCCATTGACGACAACATCGGCTCTCGGGCCATTGACGCGAGTGCCCGCTACGGCAAAGCCGTTGGCCACAAGGCGGATCTGAATCTCGGGGACTGTTTTGCTTACGCCTGCGCGAAAAGCCGCGATCTTCCACTGCTGTACAAAGGCCATGATTTCGCACTGACCGATTTAGGATAATTCGGCCCTTTTGTTGATTGCGGGGAATAATTTAGCCGATCAACTCGTTATCTCACTGCTTGGGTGACCGGGGCGGCAGACCGCTTCGCGCTGGCCGCTTGCGCCGCGCCGGGAAGGCGCGTTCAATCGGGTTAAACAAGGGCGACCTCAGAACCAGCGGTCATGGACGAAAAGAAGGCAGCAATCCTTGGCGAAATACCGCGCCTGCGCCGCTACGCACGCTCGCTTCTGCGCGACCGCGAATCCGCTGACGATCTCGTCCAGGATTGCCTCGAACGAGCGCTCTTGCGGCTTGAAAGCTGGCAGACGGGAGAAAGCCCCCGGAGGTGGCTGTTCACGATCATGCATCATTTGTTCATCGATCAGATGCGCAAGGTGAACCGGCGCGGTGAGGCGGCGATCCTGCCGCTTGACGCAAACGAGGCGCAGGCAGTCCCCGCCGAGCAGGCCGAGAACGCCGCCTCGCGCGAGATCATCGACGCATTGCAGGCGATCAGCCCCGACCGCCGCGCCGCTCTCGTCATGGTCGCCATCGAAGGATTCTCCTATGCCGAAGCCGCCAACATTCTCGGCGTGCCCGCCGGCACGCTGATGTCGCGCATAGCGCGCGGACGCGAGGAGCTGCGCAGCCTGCTCGATGACACGGCGCGCCGCCGCTCGATAAGGATCGTCGAGAAATGACCCGCCGCGATTTTTCCGAACGCGATATCCACATGGCTCTCGACGGCGAGCTGCCGGGCGACGAGCGCGCCGCCTACGACGCCTGGATCGACGCCAATCCCGAAATGAAGGCGAAAAGCGCCCGCTACACCGCCGACCGCGCCGCGTTGCGCGCCGCCTTTGCCGGTGTGCTCGACGAGCCCGTGCCGGTGCTGTTCAAGCAGATCGTTAGCGGTGAAGGCGCGACCAAAGCGGCGGCGCGGCAGTCGCGCTGGTGGCTTGCGGCCGCGGCGGCCGCAGTGCTCGTCATCGGCGGTCTTGGCGGCTATTTTGCCGGCATCGACGGCATCGGCAGGGAAGATGGCGCCGATGACCAACTGGCCGAAGAGGCGATCGCCGCCCATGTCATCTATGCCGCCGAACAGCGCCATGCGGTGGAAGTGCCGGCAAGCGACAAGGATCACCTGCAGACCTGGCTGTCCAACCGCGTCGGCCTGAAACTGGTCGCGCCGGATCTGGTGGCGGAAGGCTTCCAGCTGGTTGGCGGCCGGCTGCTGCCCGCCGGCCAGGGCAAGGCAGCGATGCTGCTTTACGAGGACGCCAAGGGTCAGCGCATCTCCTTGTTCGTTACCGCTGATTCCTCAGCCAAGTCCAAGGGCACCTACATGGCGGACGCCGACGGCCCCGAGGCGGTCTACTGGCTGGACAAGGGCTATGCCTGCGCCGTCGTCGGCTCGCTGCCGCGAGAGCAGCTGGCCGCGGTCGCCAAGCGCGCCTACGGTCAGCTTCTGGCCGGTATCGCCAGTTGAGCACATTCCGTTTTGGCGTCATGCGCCGAGGCGGCGCCGCACCTGGCGGTGCCGCGGTCACCGCCCGCCACTCGCGGTGGAACTGTCACAATTCGGCCCTATTCAAGGTGCGATAGCGCTTGGCTGATATCGGCGTTTCGGCTGATGTTTGCGACGTTTTTGACCGCGGCCTTTTCCTCCACCCAATCGAGGTTTTCCAAACCCGCATGCCTGCCGAGATTCGCAAGGCCCGCGCGTCCGACGTCGATGACCTCGCCGCCATCGAGAAGGCGGTCTTTTCCAGTGACCGCATTTCCCGGCGCTCCTTCCGCTTGTTGATCGAACGCGAGACAGCCGAGATGCTGGTCGCCGAAAGCGATGGTCGTGTCGCCGGCTACGCCATCGTGCTGTTTCGCAAGGGCAGCGGCGTCGCCCGGCTCTATTCGCTTGCCACCAGCCCGTTTTTCAGCGGCCGCGGCACTGGCCGCATGCTGCTTGCAGCGGCCGAAGAAGCTGCCTTCGAGCACGACCGCATGATGTTGCGTCTCGAAGTGCGCGAGGACAATCTTCGCGCCATCGGCATCTATGAGCAGAGCGGCTACCGCAAGATCGGTCGCGAGCCCCACTATTACGAGGATGGCGCCACCGCGCTGCGCTACGAAAAGACCTTGCGCGGCGATATTCCCGTCGCCACCAAAGTCCCGTTCTACCAGCAGACCTGCGAGTTCACCTGCGGTCCATGCTGCCTGATGATGGCGATGGCCAATTTCGATTCCGGCTTCGTGCCCGATCCGGTCATGGAAATCCGCCTATGGCGCGAGGCAACGACCGTGTTCATGATGTCCGGCCCGGGCGGCTGCGAGCCCTTCGGCCTTGCGGTTTCCGGCTACGAAAGCGGGCTTGCGGCGGAAATCTTCGTGTCCTTCTATGGCGCGCTGTTCTTGCAATCGGTGCGCAGCGAAGACAAGCGCCGGGTGATGGAACTTGCCCAGGTGGACTTTCGCCGCCGCGCGGAACTTTACGGCATCCCGGTGAATTACCGTCCATTCACCATCGACGATATCCGCGGCGCCCTGGCTCAGGGAAAACTGGTGCTGGTGCTGATCAGCGGCTTCCTGATGTTCGGCAAGAAGGTGCCGCATTGGGTGCTGGCTATCGGCGACGATGGCGACCACATCCTGATCCACGATCCCTGGGTCGAGGACGAAAGACAGGAGACCATCCTCGATGCCGCCAACATTCCCGTGCCGCACGGCATCTTCATGAACATGGCGCAATTCGGCCGCGACGGACTGCGTGCTGCCATCACTCTTGGGAAACGCTGATAACAATGACCTGGGTCATCCTCACCGGCCGTCAGAACGATCTCGACCCGGCGGCGACGCCGCACAAGATCATCACCAACCGTGACTATCTTGCGCATCCGGCGCTGTTTCGCGGCCAGCAGCCGAAGGTCATCAACCTGTCGAACAATTACGCCTACCAGAGCCGCGGCTATTATGCCTCTCTGCTCGCCGGTTCGCGCGGCCACAAGGTCATCCCGACGGTCGAGACGATGATCGACCTGTCCGAGCGCAAGCTCTACGAGCACGCGCTGCCGGAACTGGAGCTGGCGCTCAACAAATGCCGCAAGGATCTCGGAGGCGTTTTCCCGCAAAAAATCTGCATCTTCTTCGGCATCGGACCGTCGAAGGTCTGGGACCGCTTCGCCAAGCTTTTGTTCGACTGGTTCCGCGCTCCGGCGCTTGAGGTTCACATCAAGGACAGCGCCGAATGGGCTTCGATCCGCAAGATCGGCTTCCTGCCGCTGGCCAGGATGGCCGAGGAGGAAGAAGCCTTATTCGTGCAGGCGCTCGAGACGTACACCAACCGCGAGTGGCGCGACACCAAGGGCCGCACCCCGGCACGCTACACCTTCGCCACGCTGGTCGATCCGCATGAGGAACTGCCGCCGTCGGAGATTTCCTCGCTGCGTTACTGGGCCAAGATCGCCGAAAAGATGGGCGTCGAAATCGAGCCGATCACCAGGAAGGACTTGGCCAAGCTCGCCAATTACGACGCGCTGTTCATCCGCGAGACCACCTCGATCTCAAACCACACCTACCGCTTCGCGCGCCGCGCCCAGCAGGAAGGCATGCCGGTGATCGACGACCCGCTGTCGATGATCCGCTGCACCAACAAGGTCTATCTCAACGAACTGATGGCCTACAACAAGGTGCCGGTGCCGCCGACGGTGATGATAGCCGGCACCTCGGACCTCGAACTGGCGGCGCAGACGCTGGGCTTTCCGCTGGTGCTGAAGATCCCGGATTCATCGTTCTCGCGCGGCGTCAAGAAATGCGGCAACTTCGAAGAACTGAAGACGCTCGCCACCGAGTGGCTGGAGGATTCCGATCTTCTGATCGCGCAGAAATTCATCCCGACCGAATATGACTGGCGCGTCGGCGTGCTCGGCGGGCAGCCGCTGTTTGCCGTGCATTATTTGATGGCGAAAAAACACTGGCAGATCGTCAACCACAAGGCCAGCGGCAAGCCCGACCAGGGCGGCATCAAGACCTTCACGCTGAAAGAGACGCCGCCGCATGTCGTCGACACCGCGGTGAAGGCGGCGCGCTGCATCGGCGACGGGCTTTACGGCGTCGATCTCAAGGAAACCAAGGATGGCGTCTTCGTCATCGAGGTCAACGACAACCCGAACCTCGACCATGGCTGGGAGGATTCCGGCGAAAAGGACGAAGTCTGGGTGCGGCTGACGCAATGGTTCCTGGAGCGGCTGGACCGTCCCGGGCGTTAGTTTGCCGTCCCGGGCGGTAATTCAACCGAGGGGGAAAAATGCAGTTCATCGTCATCGAGGATTTCACCGGCTGCGACCGCAAGGAGATCTACCGCCGTTTCGGCGAGCGCGGCCGATTGAAGCCGGACGCGCTTGTCGTGCACCACTCCTGGATCGCGGCTGATATGAGCCGCTGCTTCCTTTTGGTCGAAGCCGATGACGTCACGCTGCTGCAGCGCTGGGTTATCGAATGGGCTGACCTGGTGGAGTTCGAGATCATTCCCGTGGCGACGAAAAAGGACATGGTCGCCGCACTGGCCGGCCATCTCTGAGCAGCTCGGGCCATCAGCCGAGCACCGGCGAACCCACCGACCGCCGGCATTCCTCAATCAGCCAATTGCGAAACGCCGCCACCAGGTCGCGCCTTGCACTGCGTTCCGGGATCGTCAGGCAATAGGGCTGACGCAGCGCGATCGATAGGGCATTAGCCCGGACCAAACGGCCCAATTCCAGCGCCCCGGCGCAATAAATGCCTTGCGCCAGCGCCACGCCCAGCCCTGAAATGGCAAGGTCGAGCGCTGCCCGCGACGAGTTCGCCGACAGGCCGCGCTGCACTGTGCGGCCGGGCTCTATGCCCGCCGCCTCGAACCATGTGCGCCAAGACGGAAACGACGCGCCGGTCGGTCCCCAGTCGGTGTGAATCAGTGGCAGACCGGCGAGGCTGTCGGTTTTGGCGGTGAGTTCTGGCGCGCAGACGGGGTAGACGGCGTCCCTGACGATCTCCTCGCTCGGGTGTTCACGATAGTGCGGGCCGAAGGACAGCCGGATGTCGATCAGTTCGCGGTCGAACGGCACCGGATCGTCATCGCCGCGCAGGGATATGTCGACGGCGCCGTGGCTGGCGACAAAGCCGGCGAGGCGTTCGGAAAGCCAGCCCATCGCCATGGACGGCGGCACCGATACGACAAGCCGCGGGCGGAAGGCATCGCTGCCACGCGCGATGCTGCCGATCTCCCGAAAAGCCAGGGTCAGCCGGGGCAGCATCTCGACGCCGGCTTCCGTCAGCACCACGCGGCGGTTGACGCGATGGAACACTTTTCGACCCATCTGCTCCTCGACGGTGCGAATGAGCTGGCTGACCGCAGCCGCCGAGATCGAGAGCTCATCCGCCGCTGCGGCGAAACTCCCCGAGCGCGCCGCCCCGAAGGCTTGAAGTCCTCTCAGGGAAGGAAGCGCGGTCATTGGGTGATCCGATAGGTAAGGTCAGCTTATCTGTGTCGCAGAAATCCTCGTCTTTCGAAAGCTTTCTTATTCGAGTAGCTTGGCGCCATGACCGTATCGGCCCAGTTTGAACCCAGAGACCATCGCGACGTCATCGCGTTCCTGACCAATGAGCAGCGCAGCCGCCTGACCGGCAAGTCGGACGGGCCGGGTCTGGTCCAACTCGCCTTCCATCTCGGCGCGATTGTGGCTATCGGCGGGCTGATTGCGGCCAAGGTGTCGTACTGGCCGCTGTTGATGTTGCCGCAAGGCATTCTTATCGTCTTCCTGTTCACGCTGCTGCATGAGACGGTGCACAGGACGGCGTTCGAGACGCAGTGGCTCAACGATGCCGCCGCAAGGGTCTGCAGCCTGGCGATCGCGCTGCCCGCCGACTGGTTTCGCTATTTCCACTTCGCCCATCACCGTTTCACCCAGGATCCCGAGAACGATCCGGAACTCGCCTTCCCGAAACCGGAGACGATGCGGCAATACATCGTCCACGTCTCGGGCCTGCCGGTGTGGTGGGGGCATTTGCAGACACTCTACACCAACGCGATTGGCGGCTGCCACGACAGCTACGTGCCGCCGAAAGGCCTGCCCAAGGTGCGCACTGAAGCCCGCGCCATGATCGCTTTCTATGTCGTGGTCGCCGCGCTAGCCCTGTGGTTCGAGGCAAGTGTACTGCTCTATGTCTGGATCGTGCCGGCGCTGCTCGGCCAGCCCTTCCTCAGGCTCTATCTGCTGGCCGAGCATGGCCGCTGCCCGCTTGTCGCCAACATGCTGGAAAACACCCGCACCACGCTGACCAACTGGCTGGTGCGCAAAGTCGCCTGGAACATGCCGTATCACGCCGAGCACCACGCCAATCCCGGCGTGCCCTTCCATCAGCTGCCGGCCTTCCACCAGCTGATCGAGCGCCATCTCAAAGTCGTCCAACCCGGCTATGTCAGCTTCCACGAGAAATACGTCGAGACTTTGCGCTGAGGCGCTCGGCCGTCAGCGTAGCGTCTGCTCAACGAGCGTGACGAAATAGCGGAGCACGGTGGGGACGATGGCGTCGTTGAAGACATAGCGATCGCCGTGCAGCCCTTCGCCCAGTCTGACCGCTCCTGCGCCGACCCAGGCATAGCAGCCGCCGGCTTCGCGGACCATGTAGGCAAAATCCTCGCAGCCGAGGCTTGGGTTGAATGCGGTCTCGACCTGCTCGCGGCCGATAACCGCGGTTGCCGCCTGGACGGCCCGGTCAGTGGCAGCCGACGTGTTGACCAGCGGCGGGTAGCCTTTCTTGTAGGCGAGCTTGGCGGTGAGTGCATGCGCCGAGGCAATGCCTTGCGCGATGTCGCCGATCAGCCTTTCGCAATGGTCCGACAAAGTGGGCTCGAAGAAGCGGCAGGTTCCCTGCAGCCAGACCTTGCCCGGCACGATGTTGCCGACATTGCCGCCATGGATCTGGGTGATCGAAACGACCAGCGCCATTTGCGGGTCGACCGAACGGCTGACGATGCGCTGCACGGCTTGAACGAAGGCGCCGGCCGCGAGCACGGGATCGTCGCCTAGCTGCGGCATGGCGGCATGCGCGCCGGTCCCCTCAAAGTTCAGTTCGAAAGTGTCGACGGCCGCCATCATCGACCCGGCACGGGCCGCGATCTTTCCGAGCGGCAGCCCCGGCCAGTTGTGGACGGCGTAGACGGCTTCCACGGGGAAGCGCTCGAACAGTCCGTCCTCGATCATCCGCATGGCGCCGCCTTCATTTTCTTCCGCCGGCTGGAAGATGAAACAGACGGTGCCGTCGAAGGCTCTGTTGTCGGCGAGCAGCTTGGCGGCGCCGAGCAGCATCGCGATGTGCCCGTCGTGGCCGCAGGCATGCATCACGCCGTCTTTCTTCGACGCATATGGCAATCCTGTCTTCTCCAGCACGGGCAAGGCATCGAGTTCGGCGCGAAGCCCGATGGCGCGCACGCCTGGTCGTCCTCTGAGGACGCCAACCACGCCGGTGCCGCCTTTGCCTTCATGAACCTCGTCGAGCCCGAAGGTGCGCAGCTTGTCGGCGACGAAGCGCGCGGTCTCATACTCTTGGAAACCGAGTTCGGGGTTGGCGTGGATGTGATGCCGCCATTCCACCACCTGCGGGGTGAGGGCGGCGATGGGGTCGTTGTGCAGCATTGCGCTCTCCTTGCCGGCTATCGTAAATTCGGCCTTGTCGATGCCAGCACGTAAAGGATTTGCGCCGGCAGCGTCTTGAACAGGATTGACCGTGTCTGGAATTCAACAGCCTCAGGAGACGACGCAGTTCTGGCGTCATCCGCGCTTTCGCGATCTTGGCATGCTCAAGGCGCGCTTCACGCGGCATCGCTACCAGCTGCACACGCACCCGGCCTATGTCGTCGCCCTGATCACGCAAGGGTGCGAGCGGGTCCGCATCGGCAACGAGACTGTCCTCGCGCCGTCGGGCACGGTTCTGCTCGTCAATCCGGAGATATGGCATGACGGCGAGGCGGGTGCCGACCAGGGTTGGGCTTACCGCACCTTCTATCCGTCGGCCTCGCTCATGGGTGCGATCGCGGACGAACTCGGGCAGGATCGCCCGCCGTTGTTTTCGCAAGCGATCGTCGATGATGCCGATCTCGTCCAGGCAGTAGGCGTCGCGCACTTGGCTTCGACATCGGGTGATGCCACGAGCGCCGAAACATCCATGCTGATCGCCTTGCGCAAGCTCATCCTGCGCCATGGCGATTGGGGCGGCAGGCGGCGCGAGGCGGTCGAAAGCTTCGGATCGAAAAGCCGGCTCCGGGTCTATGAACAGGTCATCGAAGACCATCTGAACTCGGACCTCGATTTGCAGCGGCTCGCTGAAGCCGCAGGCGTGACGCGCTTTCAAGTTATCCGCGATTTCAGGAAAGTGCTGGGTCTCACCCCTGCTGCCTTCATCCGTGACCGCAAGCTGCGCCGTGCCGATCTGCTGATCCGGCAAGGTTCAGATCTCGCCGGTGCCGCCTTTGCGGCCGGCTTCTCCGACCAAAGCCATCTCTCGCGCACCTTCCGCGCCGCGCATGGAATGACGCCGGGGATGTTCAGGCGCGCCGGGACGCTGCCCTCGTCTTGAGAAGTCGAGCCATGTCGGCGGCCTTTGACGGCATGCCGATCAGAAAGCCCTGCACCTCGACGCAGCCAGCCTTGCGCAATATGTCGAGCTGCGCTTCGGTCTCGACGCCTTCGGCGGTGACGGTGATGCCAAGTTCGGCACCAAGCCCGATGATCGTGCGCACGATCGCCGCCGTGTCCTTGTTGTCGATATCGTGGATGAAGGAGCGGTCGATCTTGATCTTGTCGACGGGAAAACGCCTGAGATAGCCGAGCGACGAATAGCCGGTGCCGAAATCGTCGAGCGCGATGCGGATACCGAGTTCGCGCAGCTGCCTCAGCGTCTTCAGCACCGTCTCGCTCTCATCCATCAGCACGGTCTCGGTGATTTCCAGTTCGAGCCGGCTGGCCGGCACGCCGGAAACGGCCAGCGCCGAAATCACGCTGCGGGCAAAGTCGGCGCTTCTGATCTGCACTGCCGAGACATTGACGGCGATGCGCATTCCAGGCGGCCAGCCGGCGGCCACGCTGCAGGCCTGTTTCAGCGCCCATTCGCCCAGCGGAACGATCAGCCCGCTGTCTTCGGCGGCTGCGATGAAATCGTCGGGCGCCACCAGGCCGCGCGTCGGTGAATTCCACCGCATCAACGCTTCGGCGCCGACGATCTTGCCCGACGCGATGTTGGTGATCGGCTGGAACTCCAGCATGAACTCCCGCCGCTTCAGTGCCGTCTCGAGATCGGTTTCGAGCGCCAGGCGCGCCCGCACCAAGGCATCCATGCCGGGCTCGAAAAAGCGGTAAACGTTGCGGCCTTCGCTCTTGCCGCTGTAAAGCGCCATGTCGGCGTTCTTCAAAAGCGTGTCGGCGTCCTTGCCGTCACCGGGATACAGCGCGATGCCAAGGCTGATGCCGACATGCATCTCGCGGCCCTTGTCGCGAAACGGCTGGCTGACGACAGCGACGATGCGTTTTGCCAGTTGTTCCGCATCGGTGGAGCCTTTGGGATTGAACTGCAGGATGGCGAACTCGTCGCCACCGAGGCGGGCGACCATATCGGTGTCGCTGCGCAGGCTGTGCCGCAACCGCTCAGCCACGCATTTCAGCAGCCAGTCGCCGGCAGGGTGTCCCCAGGTGTCGTTGACGGCCTTGAAACGATCGAGGTCGAGCGAGAAGATCGCCAGCGGTGTATCGCCGGCCATCGCCTGGTCGAGCCGTTCGCGAAACATCGAGCGGTTGGGCAGGTCGGTCAGCGTGTCGTAATGTGCAAGGTGGCTCATGCGCTCTTCGGCGCGCCGGCGCTCGGTGATGTCTTCGAAGGTCGCCACCCAGCCGCCACCGGCAAGCGGCCGGCGCGCAACCAGCAGCGTTCGGCCATCGGCAAGGCTGCGGTCTGTCGAACGCTCCTCACCGGCCTGCAGGCTGGCTCTGGTGTTGGCGATCTCGCCGTCAATGTCCATCGACGGATAGATGCGCAGTCGCACCATCTGTTCGAGCAGGGAGCGCTGGCTCATGCCGAGCGGGAAGTCGTCAGGCGTGACCTTGTAGAGGTCGAGGAAGCGCTGGTTGCGCACGATCAGCGTGCCTTCGGCGTCGTACATCAACAGGCCTTGCGACATGTTGGCGAGCGCCGCATCGAAGCGGCGGTGCTGCTCCTTCAGTTCCTGCTCGGCCCGCCTTTGCTCCGTAATGTCCTCATAGATCGACACCCAGCCGCCTGAGGCCAGCGGCCGGTGCGTGATGGAAACGATACGTCCGTCCGACAGTATTTCCTCGTAGGTCGAGGCTTGCGCGCGCTCGATATAGGGCTTGCGGATGGCATACAGGTCTTCGGCGCTCTGTGAGGCGACACCGATGTCGACGCTGTGCTTTAGAATGTCCAGGAACGCGATGCCGGGCCGCACGATCTTCGCGTCGAGGGAGAAGATGCTGATATAGTTGCCGTTGCAGATGATCATCCGCTCGTCGGCGTCGAACATGCACAGCCCATGCGACATATTCTCGACGGCCGCCGAAAAGCGCTCGTTCTGGTGGCGCAGTTCGTCGGCGATCTGCCGTGGCGCGGCGACGCCTCCGGCTCCCCGTCTGCGGACGGGCGAACCACCCTTGACGTGCGCAACGGACATGAGGCGTGCCTGCTGACCGTGATCGAAACCCGGTACTGTGGTTACCGCTGGTTAATTTAGCGTATGTTCACTGCGCCGAATGCACGGCAACCGTTGCCTGGCGTTGCTTTTCAAGCGTTGCGTAGCGTTTGAGGAAGGCAGCTTGCGCCGAGGTCACCGAGTGCGGCTTAAAGTCGAAGCGGTCGGCATTGAACCCGCGCGGCCGGCCGAAGAACTCGGTTGCTTCTGCGGTCGAGAAACCGGCAAGCAGCGTCGCCTCGTAATAGGCGGCGATCTGGTCGGCGCGCTTGATCTCCTTGCGCAAGCCGACGCCGAGTTCGGGCGGCAGCGAAAAGCGCTGATGGATGGCGCGCTGGAGACGCAGCTCACACTCCTTGTAGGAGCCGCCCATTACCGATTTGAACGGCGAGATCATGTCGCCGATGACATATTCCGGCGCGTCATGCAGCAGTGCTGCCAACTGAGCGTTGGCCGAGGCGTCCGGCTGCAACTCGCTGAACAGCGCCTCGACCAGCAGCGAATGCTGGGCAACCGAAAAGGCGTGATCGCCGCGGGTCTGGCCGTTCCAGCGGGCGACGCGGGCAAGCCCGTGGGCGATGTCGGAGATTTCGATGTCGAGCGGCGAGGGGTCGAGCAGGTCGAGCCGCCGTCCCGACAGCATGCGCTGCCACGCGCGGAGTGGCGCTCCGACGCGATCGGCAGCCATCAGGCATCCTCCGCGCCGATGGCTTCCCTGGGAAAGCTGAACTGCGCCCAGGCCGGGATGGCGAGCGAGACGGTGACATCACCGGCCAGTACCGGCTGGCCAGCGTCGAGCGCCGCCTTGACCCGGTCGATGCGGGCAATGGCGAGGCCGGCCATGCCCGCGGTCGAGCCGAGCGTGCCGACCGGCTGCCCCGCAACCGTCAGCTCCGAGCCCGGCGCGGGCAAGGCGCGGTCGGCCGAAACGATCAGCACGCGGCGCCTGGCGGTGCCGCGATGCTGCATGCGCGAGACCACTTCCTGGCCGACATAGCAGCCTTTCTTGAAGCCGACGCCGCCGGTCTCGTCGAGCAGCACGTCGTGAGGGAAGGCTTCGCCGAGCTGATAATCGGAACCGCTTTCGGCAATGCCGTTGGCGATGCGGAGCGCCTGCCACGCAGCCGGGTCGCCACCTACGAATGCGCCGCCATAGGAGCGGCTCACAGCCACCTCGCGGAAGCGGGCATCGGCAAGTACCGTTGAATCAGACTGTGAAGCGCTTGAATCATCGCCCCACGCAACCGTCACAAGCACTTGATCCTGCCTGGCAATCTCGGCCTTGGCGCGCAGCTTGTAAAGCATCAGCCGGCGCAGGAAATCGTCTGCGATGTCGGCACGGCAATCCAGCCGGAATGCGTTCTCGCCGCTACGCGAGATCAGGAAATCGAACAGGATCTTGCCTTGCGGCGAAAGCAGCGCACCTGGCTTTGCCGCATCGACGGCCAGCGTGTCGAGGTCGGTGGTGAGGATATTCTGCAAAAAATGCTCGGCATCCGGGCCTGACACGGAAATGAGGGCGCGGTCTTTGAACAGGGCAAAAGGCATGGGCGGCAAAGAACCTGATCTTGCAAAACAGTCGGCCTTTACGTAAGCCGACGATACTCCCCCCGCAAGAGACCGAACGCCCATGGCCACCACCTACGACCTCATCCTGACAGGCGGCACTGTGGTCAACCATGATGGCGAAGCCGCGCGCGATGTCGGCGTCAAGGGTGGTCGTATCGTCGCAATAGGCGATCTTCGCCAAGCTTCGGCCGGCGAAGCGATCGACTGTCGCGGGCTGCACGTCCTGCCAGGCGTCGTCGACAGTCAGGTGCATTTTCGCGAGCCGGGGCTGGAGCACAAGGAAGATCTGGAGACGGGCTCGCGCGCGGCTGTGCTGGGCGGGGTCACCGCCGTCTTCGAAATGCCCAACACCAATCCGCTGACCACCAGCGAGGCGGCGCTTGCCGACAAGGTGCGCCGCGCCACCAGCCGGATGCATTGCGACTTCGCCTTCTGGGTTGGCGGCACGCGCGAGAATGCCGATGATGTCGGTGAGCTCGAGCGGCTGCCGGGTGCTGCCGGGATAAAGGTGTTCATGGGCTCGTCCACCGGCGACCTGCTGGTCGAGGACGACGAGGGTGTCGCATCGATCCTGCGCAACACCCGCCGCCGTGCCGCCTTTCACTCGGAGGACGAGTTCCGGCTGCGCGAGCGCCTGGGCCTGCGCGTCGAGGGCGACCCGTCATCGCATCCCGTCTGGCGCGACGAGATCGCGGCGCTTCGCTGTACCGAGCGGCTGGTGCGCATCGCGCGAAACACCCGCGCCCGCATCCATGTGCTGCATATCTCCACTGCCGAGGAAATCATCTTCCTCCAACAGCACAAGGATGTCGCCACCTGCGAGGCGACGCCGCACCATTTGACACTCGCCGCCGACGACTATGCGCGGCTGGGCACGCTGATCCAGATGAATCCCCCGGTTCGCGCGGCCCGCCATCGCGACGGCGTCTGGCACGGCATTGCGCAAGGCATCATTGACGTGCTCGGCTCCGATCACGCCCCGCACACGCCGGCCGAGAAGGCAAAGCCCTATCCGGCCTCGCCGTCTGGCATGACCGGGGTGCAGACGCTGGTGCCGATCATGCTCGACCATGTCAATTCAGGCCTGCTGACCCTGCAGCGCTTCGTCGACCTCTCCAGCCACGGCCCGCAGCGCATCTTCGGCATGGCCAGGAAAGGCCGCATCGCCGCCGGCTACGATGCCGATTTCACCATTGTCGACCTCCAGCGGCGCGAGACCATCACCAATGCGCAAGCCGGCTCCAGGGCCGGCTGGACGCCCTATGACGGCAAGGAAGTCACCGGCTGGCCGATCGGCACCATCGTGCGCGGCCGTCGCGTGATGTGGGAAGGCGAGATCGTCACGCCCGGGCAGGGCAGGCCGGTAGAGTTTTCCGAGGCGCTGCCGGCTTAGCGGTTTCTTGCTGCGTTGGATTTTTTAAGCGCTATCCACTACGTTAAGGGCATTATGAACGCAGATATCGCGCCCATGATTGTCCCTGCGGAGTTTCCGGAGCTCCAGGCGCTCGCCTGGAACCGCGATGCGGCACGCCCGATTCCGGCCGAAGAGGCATTTGCGCTGTATGAGCGTAATTGGCGGTTTGTCGATCAAAAGCGTCTTACTGTGCGTGAGAAGATGCTTATCCAAAGTTTGGCAGACAAATTCGGTCACGGCGTGCTCTTGACCGCCGGCTGATTTCCCTCACCTGGTCGTTCCTCGCAGCCGGAATATCAACAGGACACACCGCGAGCGTCATGATGGAATTCAAGAGGCCCGAGCACCAGATCATTGCCGAAGCGCTCGGGTTGATGGATCGCCATTTCCTGACCGCAAACCAGTGCTGGTTCGGCGGTGGCACTGCGATCGTTATGAAATTCGGGGAATATCGCCGCTCACTGGATGTGGACTTCCTGTGTGCCGACAGTGATGGCTATCGCGAATTGCGGACCTCCGCAGCCGAACGTGGCGTCAGAGCATTCTTTCCTGAGCCGGTCGAGGCTGTTCGGGACTTCCAGATCGATCAATATGGCTTGCGGACGATCGTGCGGTTGAAAGGCCAAACGATCAAGTTTGAAGTCATCCGCGAAGGCCGCATAAAACTGCGAGGCCATTTCGACGACGATCTGAATGTATCCGCCCTGGTCCCGGCGGATATGTTTGCCGAGAAGTTGCTGGCGAACGCGGATCGATGTCAGGACCGTGCAATTGCATATCGCGATGCCATCGATCTTGGAGTGCTGGTTGGCATCTATAAGGAAATCCCGAGCGACGCTGTTGGCAAGGCGAAGGCGGCCTATGGCGTGGATATCGAGCGCAAGGTGGCTTGGGTGGTAAACAGGCTGCGGGACAAGGAAGAATTGCGGCATGCCGCCGAGGTGCTGCAAATGGATCCCAACGCGGCGGTCGAAGCGATTTCGGCCCTTCGAAATGAAGGTATCCGCTTATGGCCTGACACAGGCCTCGAGCTTTCTAGCCCTAGCCAGTAGCCATCCCAGGGGAATCGCCGTTCAATCCCCGGCGACGAAGAATGTCCACTGCCCGGCCGGCGTGATGCCGACGCGGTAGAAGATGTAGGCGCCGAACTGCTTCATGTCGTCATAGTCGCCGGCGGTGACGATCTTGAACAGTTCGACCCGCTGTCTGGCGTTGAGCTTGTCCAGCGGCAGGGCGAAGAAATACGGCCAGACATAGAGTTCCTGCGGTGTGCCGACGTCTACATGGACATAGCCGGCATTGAGCACCTCTTCCAGGATAGCGAGGATTTCCTGACCTTCCTTGTCGCCCGATAGCCCTTTCAGGAACGCGATCGGGTCGCCCTCGATTTCGCCCAGCGACAATTGGGTCATGGTGTCGCCCTTGCCGATCAGCGGCCGCAGCTTCTCGATGTCGCCGCTGACGCAGGCCTCGACCATCAGATCGCGCATGCGCCTGACGGGCTCCGGCAATTTGGAAAGGTCGTAGACGACTTCAGGCACCGGCCCTTCGGGATCGGCACTTGGGTTGGCCACGCCGCCATCGTTGGCGGGGGCTTCCGGCTGGCTTTGTCCGGGCTCTGACGGCGATTTCGGCCGGCTGGCCGCCGGCGGCGTCCTGCCGGGCAGGTCGGGCATTGGCACTGAATTTTCAGACGGCGCCGTCTCACCATTGGCGGGTGGCCCGGCAGGAGCTGGAAGCTCCTCGCGCTTGATCTCGCTCAGCGCGCAGGCAGGGTTGCTGGTCAGGACAAGCGCCAGCGGAACCGCGGCGCAGGAAGCGGCAAGCCAGATGCTGAGGACCACGCCGCGAGGCCGGCCTGACATCGAAAAATTCACCGCTTGCCTCTCCTCGGGCCTAGGCTCTTCAGGCATGATGCCCAAACGACTCGCCGTCGTCAAAGAACCGGTAAGCTGGCAGTGCACCCTCTGAGACGCGCGACGCCTAGTGCCGAAACCGCTCCGGCTCGAAGGCGCCGGCGATCACCTTTTCACGCATGCGATCGAGCAGGGCAAGGGCCGAGGTTTCGCCATTGGCTCGCAGCATCTCGCCGAACGCGGTTTCAAGCGCTGCCTCGGCGATGATTTCAGGTTCTATGCCGGCCGACAGACCTTCCGCCCAGGCCTCGCTATGGCTTTCCACCGCGGTCAGGCGCTTTTCTTCCCTGACCAGCGCGTCGATGTCGTTGACGCCATGTTCCATTTGCGATGTCCACCTTTTCAAGCGGCGGTCCGACGGGTCGGATCCGGCTTGGCTGCCCTTATCTCACGCAGGCTAGGTAAGTGTCCGTAAATACGACATTTTTTTGATCGTCTTTGCAAACTTCGTCGCCTGCGTTCGGTCCGATTCAAACTTAGCCGATTAGACCGGTGAGCGGGATGAAAACCTTCAGTTTGAGTTAATTCGGCATTCGCGCACTAACGTTTCGTTAATACTGTTGCGCAAGTGCAACACCAAGATTGCATCAACGATGCCGTGGATACAAGGCGGGTGCTCGAAAAGGCGTGGCTAAACGCCGTCTGGCGCTCGTCAGTTGCCGTAACGCGAGGCGATGTCGCGCGACAGCGTCTCGCCTTCCTTCATGTAGCGGCTGATGGCTTCGGTCGCTGACGGCGTGCATTGGGTATAGGTGCCGCCGAAGGAACGGTAGCCGCGGTTGAAGCTGGCGATGAAGCGGGCGCGCCGCTCGGGATCGGGATTTTCTGAATCGATCAGCTTTTCCATCTCGGAGCGCCACTGGTCGCCCTTTTCGCCGCACAGATTGCGCAGGAAATGCAGCGACCCCAGCACCTCGGCCAGTCGCATCAGCCCGGGCTCGAACGGCGACTCGGCGGCCAGCGCCGGCTGCACGCCAACAGCCGTGGCGGTGGCGATGCATGCGGCAAGGAACAGCGAGGTGCGGGTCATAAGTCTATCTGACGAAACATTTTGTCGCCTGCAAGGCGATTCTCGGAGCGGCAGATATGGGCCTGCTTCAGGCCAAAAGCTCTTCAGCCACCTCCATGACGTCACCCGCGAGCGGCAGCGTCGCCATTTCATCAAGACTATAGAAGGCAGCGGTCTCGGCATCGTCGCTGGCCGTCGCTTCGCCGCCGGCATAAACGGCGCCGAACACGGTCAGCAGATAGTCGACCGGGTGATTCTCGCCGCTGCCGTCGATGCGGATGTCGCGAAGCGGACGATAGTCCTGCGCACGCAGCCCGGTTTCCTCCAGCAATTCGCGCGACGCTGCTTCTTGCAGCGTCTCGCCGGGCTCGACCTTGCCGCCGGGAAAGGCATAAAGCCCCTGCGACGGCGGCCGCGCCCGCTTGACCAGCAGCACCGTCCTGCCGCGCACGACGGCGACCGAGACTGCGGGAAGTGTCTTGCGCTGCTCGTTCATCGATATCGATTCGCTTATGTGAGGCCACACCCTGTGGACCGGCTGGCAGCGAGCAGCTTTAGCGGTTGCGCAGCGCCGGTTCCATCGCCACGTTCGCGATCGGATCAATTCATCGAGCTTGCCAATGTGCGGACGCTTTGCCCTGACGGCCACGCCGGACCAGACCGCCGCCTTGCTCGGCGTGGCGGAGCTGGACGATTTTCCGGCCCGCTACAACATCGCGCCGACGCAGCCGGTGCTGATGGCGCTGTCGGGGCCGCCGCGCATGCCGGGCTCGAATTTCCCGGATCGCCAGGCGATGCTGGTGCGCTGGGGGCTGGTCCCCACCTGGGTCAAGGACACCAGGAAATTTCCGCTGCTCATCAACGCGCGTTCGGAAGGCGCTATTGAAAAAGCCTCGTTCAAAGCCGCCATGCGCCATCGCCGTGCCTTGGTGCCGGCCTCCGGCTTCTATGAGTGGCAGCAATCCGGCAGCGGCAAGAAGGGCCAGCCCTACTGGATACGGCCGAGGCGTGGCGGGTTGATCGCCTTTGCCGGGCTGATTGAAACCTATTCCGAGCCGGGCGGTTCGGAAATGGACACCGGCGCCATTCTTACCGTCAACGCCAATGCCAGCATCGCCCATATCCATGACCGGATGCCGGTGGTGATCGCGCCTGAAGATTTTGACCGCTGGCTGGACTGCCGCACGCTCGAACCGCGCGACGTGGCCGACCTGCTCAAACCCGCGCTGCCCGATTTCTTCGAGGCAATTCCGGTCTCCGACCTCGTCAGCAAGGTCGCCAACACCGGGCCGGAGATACAGGACATGGGCATCGTCGAGCCCGACAAGGTCAGGCGCCAGAAGCCCGGCGCGGACGGCAGTCAGATGACGCTGTTTTAGAGCGCGTTCCCAAGAAGCCAGTCCGGCCTTCGGGAAGAACCTGCTCAATAGGAAGAGCTGTTGTTTCAGGCGCGCTATGGGGCCTCAGCCTTCCGTTCCGGCGCACGCCTTGTCGGCGGCGGCACGATGCCTGTTCAGGCAGCGCGGGGCGAAGTGATTTTCGGCGCCGGCTTTTTATTCTTCGCGGTATGGAGAAGGGCGGCGACGATCGCGGCCGGGCCGATCGCACGGTAGTGGTTGGCGAGCGCCGGTTGCTTGGCGCGGCTCGATTCCTGCTTGGTTCGTGACATCGATCTCTTCCCTGGTAACATTTCCGTGTCTGCGTTTGCCGGCCGAATCTGACCGAATCGTGACCTATGGTGGACTAGCCGGCGAATGTTTCATGACTGTGCCGACATGTTTAATAAAATGTTTCAGCGGCTCCTGACCTATGATCCAGCGACGCTTTTGCTGGAAGTTGCGACTTGACGGCAACACCGCCCAAGGCGATAAAGCCGCCGATGAAAACGTTTTTCGCCATTTGTGGCATTTGCATTATTGGCTAGCTTCGCGCTGGTCCGGACGTTTTCGCCTCATTTTTCCCCAGAGTGGACAAACGCCCCGGCCAGCAGGCTGGAGCCCGATTTGTGCCTTGGCACAGGTAAGGCTCTCTCCAGAACTTAACGGACCGGAAGGGCACGCATGTCTGACGCATCGAAGGGTCTCAGCCTCTACAACACGCTAACGCGGACGAAGGACGTGTTCGTCCCGATCGACCTGTCGAATGTGCGCATGTATGTCTGCGGCCCAACCGTCTACGACTTTGCCCATATCGGCAATGCGCGTCCGGCTATCGTCTTCGACGTGCTGTTCCGTTTGCTGCGTCACCTCTACGGCGAGACTGGTGTCACGTATGTGCGCAACATCACAGATGTCGACGACAAGATTAACGCCCGCGCGCTGCGCGATTTCGGCGCCGAGATCGCGTCGGGAAACCTGACGCTCAACGAAGCGATCCGCCGCGTCACCGAAAAGACCGCCGATCAGTACCACAAGGATGTCGCCGCACTAGGCTGCTTGCCGCCGACGGTCGAGCCGCGCGCCACCGAGTTCGTGGCGCGCCGCGCCGACGGCAAGGTTGACATGATCACCCTCATCGAACGTTTGATCGAACGCGGCCACGCCTATGTCGCCGCCGGCGAAGTGCTGTTCGACACCGCCTCGATGCCGGAATATGGCGAGCTGTCGAAGCGTAATCTCGACGAACAGCAGGCCGGTGCGCGAATTGCCGTCGACGCTCACAAGAAGAACCCGGGCGATTTCGTGCTGTGGAAATTGTCGTCACCGGAAGAGCCCGGCTGGGACAGCCCATGGGGCAGGGGCCGGCCCGGTTGGCACATCGAATGCTCGGCCATGTCGGCCGCCTATCTCGGCGATGTCTTCGATATCCATGGCGGCGGCTTGGACCTGATCTTCCCCCACCATGAGAACGAGATCGCCCAGTCGCGTTGCGCCCACGGCACCGACGTCATGGCCAATGTCTGGATGCACAACGGCTTCCTGCAGGTCGAGGGCCAGAAAATGTCGAAGAGCCTCGGCAATTTCTACGCCATCGCCGAACTGCTGGAGACCGACACTTTCGGCGGCCGCAAATGGCCGGGCGAGGTGCTGCGGCTGGCGATGCTGATGACGCATTACCGCGAGCCGATCGACTTTTCCGTACGCAAGCTGGAAGAGGCCGAGAATACGCTGCGCAAATGGAAGCGCGCCGCCGATCTCGCCCCGTCGGCAGGGCAAGTTCCGGCGGAGGTTGTGGCGGCGCTGTCTGACGACCTCGCCACCTATGCCGCCTTCCAGCAGCTCACGCAGCTTGCCGGTGAGGCCGCGGAGGGCAACGAAGCGGCCGCATCGCTGAAGGCATCGCTGTTGTTCCTCGGCTTCGATATCGGCGCGGCCAAGGTCGACGAGGTTGCGGTCGCCAAGGCGATCGCCAAGCGCTTGGAACTGATCGCAGCGAAAAACTGGGCCGAAGCCGATCGCATCCGCGATGAGCTTCTGGCGCAGGGCGTGCAGCTGAAAGACGGCAAGGATCCTATCACTGGCGAACGCGTGACGACGTGGGAGGTAAAGCGGTGAGGGTGGCGCGAGACACCGTTGTAAGATTGGCGAAGGCCGGAGCGACAGCCAATCTCCCCCCTTGCGGGGGAGATGTCCGGCAGGACAGAGGGGGGTGTGAAGGAACGCCAGCGTTCCTTCTTGCCCACTTTCATTTCGGTCACTTTCTGAGAACGCAATGGCTGCCGGTTGAGACGCTGGCGGGACAGCACTCCCCTCTGTCCTGCCGGACATCTCCCCCGCAAGGGGGGAGATCAGCCCTCGCCTCGGTTTTCGCTAATCGCCAGCGCGGAGTGGCCTGAGCATGGGTCACGACCTCGTTCCATCGCGTCAGCGCAAGAATGCAAAGTCCATGCGTCGCGTCATGACCGATGCCGAGCTGAAACTGTGGAATGAGTTGCGGGCTCACCGGCTGATGGGGATGAGCTTTCGCCGACAGGTACCGATTAGGCCCTACATTGTCGACTTCGCCTGTTCGGCCCACCACCTCGTAGTCGAGGTTGATGGCAGTCAGCATGCCGACGTAGAAGATGCAGAACGCGACAAGGCACGCAGCGCTCAATTGAGTGCCAGTGGCTGGACCATCCTGCGCTTCTGGAACGACGACGTCATCCGCGATATCGACAATGTCTGCCAGCACATCGTGATCGAGGCCGGCTTGGCCGGCGCCGACGTGCCGGCGCCAGCAAGGGAGGAACTTGTTTCATGATCGACCATCTCGGCATCAATGTCGCCGATTTCGGCGCGTCGAAAGCCTTTTATGACCAGGCGATGGCGCCGCTTGGCGCCTCGCTGATCTACATGGTGCCACTGGAATATACCGGCGGCGCCAAGGTCGGCGGTTATGGCCGCGACCGGCCGGTGTTCTGGCTGCAGGCCAGCGATGACAAGCCGAGGACCCATCAGCACGTCGCCTTCACCGCGCGCAGCCGCGCCGAGGTCGACGCCTTCCATGCCGCGGCGCTCGCCGCCGGCGGCAAGGACAATGGCGGGCCGGGGCTGCGCCCGCATTATCACCCGGACTATTACGGCGCCTTCGTCTTGGATCCCGACGGCAACAATGTCGAGGCCGTCTGCCATGCGCCCGAATGACTATGAAACGGAGTGAAACGCCATGAGCCTCGACAACCGGCCGATCTACACCGGCGGCTGCCAGTGCGGCGCGGTGCGCTTTCGCGTCGAGGGTGCGCTGGGTGACGCCTCGATCTGCCATTGCCGCATGTGCCAGAAGGCGTTCGGCTCATTTTACGCGCCCCTGGTCTCGGTGCGTGGCGCCAAACTCGACTGGACGCGCGGCGAACCGAAATATTTCGCCTCGTCCAGCCATGTCGATCGTGGCTTTTGCGCCAATTGCGGCACGCCGCTGACCTTTACCGCGCCCGACGGCATCGGCCTCGCCATTGGCGCCTTCGACAATCCGGCTGATATCGTGCCGCTGATCCAGTGGGGCACGGAGGCAAAACTTCCCTATGTCGATACCATCCCGCAATTGCCGGCCGAGGACACTATGGCCGACATGTCGTCGGCGCCTTATCTCGCCGAGCTCGTCTCCTACCAGCATCCCGACCATGACACCGACCAATGGGACACCGAACACCGGCCGCCAGAGGGAAAATCATGACGGATGAAGTTCGAACCGGCGGCTGCCAGTGCGGCGCCGTGCGTTTCCGCATCAAGGGCAAGCTCGGCCGGGCGTCCATCTGCCATTGCCGCATGTGCCAGAAACAGTTCGGGTCGTTTTTCGGCGCCCTGGTGACAGTGCCCAAGGATGGCGTCGAATGGGTGCGCGAGGAGCCGACCTACTTCCAGTCGTCGGTCAACATCGATCGCGGCTTCTGTGCCCGCTGCGGTACACCGCTGACCTATCGCCAACCTGGCGCACTGGAGATCGCCATCGGCGCCTTCGACGACCGCTCCGATCTGGCGCCGCAAATCCAGGTCAACTACGCGGTCCGATTGCCTTGGGTGGAAACGATCTTTGACCAGCCCGTGCATCAGGATCCGGATTTCTACTCCCGCCAGGAGCAGATCATCTCGTTCCAGCATCCCGACCACGAAACCACGGACTGGCCCGCGCACGGCCTGAAGATATGAGCAATGAAATGAACAGTGAACTTCGTACTCTTTATCCCGAGATCGAGGCCTTCGAGTCCGGCATGCTCGATGTCGGCGACGGCCATCATATCTATTGGGAGCGCTCCGGCACCAGGGGCGCCAAGCCGGCCGTGTTCCTGCATGGCGGTCCTGGCGGCGGCTTCTCGCCAAAACATCGGCAATTGTTCGACCCGAAGCTTTACGACGTCATCCTGTTCGACCAGCGCGGCTGCGGGAAATCGACACCCAACGCCTCGCTCGAGGCCAACACCACCTGGCACCTGGTTGCCGACATCGAGCGGCTGCGTGAGATGTGCGGCTTCGAAAAATGGCTGGTGTTCGGCGGCTCGTGGGGCTCGACGCTGGCGCTGGCCTATGCCGAGACGCATCCTAATCGCGTCAGCGAGCTTGTCGTGCGCGGCATCTACACGCTGACCCGCGCCGAGCTCGAATGGTACTATCAGTTCGGCGTCTCCGAGATGTTCCCCGACAAATGGGAGCGTTTCCTGGCGCCAATTCCTGAAGCCGAGCGCGGCGACATGATGGCCGCTTACCGCAGGCGGTTGGTCGGCGCCGATGGCAAGGCGCAGCTGGAAGCCGCCCTTGCCTGGAGCCTGTGGGAAGGTGAGACGATCACGCTGCTACCGGAGCCGGAGACCAGCGACAAGTTCGGCGAGGACCACTTCGCCATCGCCTTTGCCCGCATCGAGAACCACTATTTCGTCCACGCCGGCTGGCTGGAGGAGGGGCAGCTTCTGCGCGATGCCCATAAGCTCGCGGATATTCCCGGCACAATCGTCCACGGCCGCTACGACATGCCGTGCCCGGCGCGCTATGCCTGGGCCCTGCACAAGGCCTGGCCGAAGGCGGATTTCCACCTCATTGAAGGCGCCGGCCATTCCTATTCGGAGCCGGGGATTCTGGATCGGCTGATACGCGCGACGGATGGGTTTGCGAGGAAATGACAGCGCGTGGCACCCCCCTCTGTCCTGCCGGACATCTCCCCCTCAAGGGGGGAGATTGGCTGTCATCGGCGCTTTCGCAAATCTTCATCGCTGCAGGAAACGATCCGACGCTAAAGCTGCCGATCTTCCCCCTTGAGGGGGAGATGGCCGGCAGGCCAGAGGGGGGTGCTCGCGCGCCAACAGAACAATGACCAAACAACGCCTCTATCTCTTCGACACAACCCTCCGCGATGGCCAGCAGACGCCGGGCATCGACTTTTCCGTCGAGGACAAGATCGCGATTGCCAAGCTGCTCGATGAGTTCGGCATGGACTATGTCGAAGGCGGCTATCCCGGCGCCAATCCGACCGACACCGCCTTCTTCCAGCAGAAGCGCACGGCGAAGGCAAAGTTCGTCGCCTTCGGCATGACCAAGCGGGCAGGCGTGTCGGCATCCAACGACCCGGGCCTGGCAGCGCTCGTGCAGTCCAAGTCCGACGCCATCTGCTTCGTCGCCAAGAGCTGGGACTATCATGTCCGCGTCGCGCTCGGCTGCACCAATGAGGAAAACCTCGACTCCATCAAGGCTTCGGTCGAAGCAGCAATCGCCGCGGGCAAGGAAGCGATGGTCGATTGCGAGCATTTCTTCGACGGCTTCAAGGCCAATCCGGACTACGCACTGGCCTGCGCCAGGACTGCCTATGAAGCCGGCGCGCGCTGGGTGGTGTTGTGCGACACCAATGGCGGCACGCAGCCCTCGGAAGTGCGCGCCATCGTCGACAAGGTCATTGTTTCAGGTATTCCGGGCGGCCATCTCGGCATCCATGCCCATGACGACACCGGCCAGGCGGTGGCCAATTCGCTCGCCGCCGTCGAGGCCGGCGTGCGCCAGATCCAAGGCACGCTGAACGGCATCGGCGAGCGCTGCGGCAACGCCAATCTGGTCTCGATCGTACCGACGCTGGCGCTGAAGCCGGCCTTCGCCGATCGGTTTGAAACCGGCATCTCGGCCGAGGCGCTGACCGGGATATCCCGGCTTTCCCGCGCCTTCGACGAATTGCTGAACCGCGCTCCGGAAGCGCAGGCGCCCTATGTCGGCGCCTCGGCCTTCGCCACCAAGGCCGGCATCCATGCCTCCGCACTGGCCAAGGAGCCGGCGACCTATGAACATGTGCCGCCCGAGGCGGTAGGCAACCGCCGCCGCGTTATGGTTTCGGACCAGGGCGGCAAGGCCAATTTCCTCGCCGAGCTGAAGCGGCGCGGCATCGATGTGCCCAGAGACGACCATCGTCTCGATGCGCTGATCTCGGTGGTCAAGGAGCGCGAGGCCGAGGGCTACGCCTATGAGGGCGCCGATGCCTCCTTCGAGCTGTTGGCGCGCAAAATGCTGCACGGCCTGCCGGAGTTCTTCAACGTCACTTCGTTCCGCTGCATGGTCGAGCGCCGCTTCGATGCCAACGGCCAGTTGAAGACGGTCTCCGAAGCCATCGTCAAGGTGATGGTCGAGGGCGAGGAGAAGATGTCGGTGGCCGAAGGCCACGGCCCGGTCAACGCGCTCGACATCGCGTTGCGCAAGGACCTCGGCAAATTCCAGAGCGAGATCGCCGACATGGAGCTCGCCGATTTCAAGGTGCGTATCCTCAATGGCGGCACCGAGGCGATCACCCGCGTCCTGATCGAATCGCATGACGGCACCGGCGCCCGCTGGTGGACGGTCGGCGTCTCGGAAAACATCATCGACGCCTCCTTCCAGGCGCTGATGGATTCGATCGTCTACAAGCTGATGAAGAACCGCGACATGGCGGGATTGGTGGCGGCGGAGTAAGCTTGCAGGACTTGGGTTCCTCGCCCCTCGAAGTGGGGCGAGGAACTGGCGGCGCCCCTTGAACCATCAGCGGAAGTCCATTGATCCATCATAATTTTGCGATGGTTTTGGATGGCCCACTGGGCCATAGCGTTTGCCATGGCCAGCAACACGATCCAGCCCGACGCCGACTCCAAAGCCCGTAGCGGCTTTCTCCTCGCGCTCGGCGCTTATCTGCTATGGGGGCTGTTGCCCTTCTACATGAAGGCGGTTGCGCATCTGCCGCTGATCGAGGTGATCGCCCACCGCATCGTCTGGTCGGTGCCGATTGCTGCTGCAGTGCTGGTCTGGGCCGGCCGCACAGCCGATTTCAAGGCGGCGATCCGCTCGCCGCGCAGCATCGCCATGGCGGCGCTGACGGCGACCCTGATCTCCGTCAACTGGGCCATCTATGTCTGGGCGATCTCGGTCGACCGCACCGTCGAGACCGCGCTCGGATACTACATCAACCCATTAGTTAGCATCGTCGTCGGCGCGTTGTTGCTCGGCGAGAAGCTCGACCGGCTGCAGATCGCGGCCGTGTTGCTGGCGGCGGTCGCAGTTGCCGTTCTGACCGTCGATGCCGGCAAATTGCCTTGGGTGTCGTTGGCGCTGGCGTTTTCCTTCGCTGCCTATGGGTTCTTCCGCAAGACGCTGCCGATCGGCCCGAGCCAGGGCTTTCTGCTCGAAGTGCTTTTGCTGTCGGTGCCGGCGCTTGCCTACATCGTCTTCCTGGTCGTCAACGGCCAGGACCATTTCATCTCCAGCAACGGCACCGATATGGCTTTGCTCATCGGCTGCGGCCCAGTCACCTCGGTGCCGCTGCTTCTGTTCGCCTTCGGCGCCAAGCTTCTGCGCCTCTCCACCATCGGCATCATGCAGTACATCGCACCGACCATGGTGTTCCTGATCGCCGTGCTGATTTTCGACGAGCCGTTCGGCACCACGCAAGCAATTGCCTTCGCGCTGATCTGGGCGGCATTGGCGATGTATTCCTGGTCGATGTTTCGTGGCCGTGAAATCAGCCCGGTGGCGTTGGCCCCGAAGTAGGGAGCCTTTCGATGTACGTGCTGCATATCGCCAACAAGAACTATTCGTCATGGTCGCTGCGGCCATGGGTGCTGATGCGCACCCTCGACATTCCGTTCGAGGAGCAATTGACGCCGTTTCCGACCGGGCCCAGTTTCGATCTTTACCGGGCGTTCTCGCCCAGCGGGCGCGTGCCTTGCCTGGTGGATGACGGCTGGGCTGTCTGGGATTCGCTGGCTATTGCCGAGTATCTCGCCGAGCGCCACCATGGTGTGTGGCCTGCCGAGGCCAAGGCGCGAGCCTGGGCGCGCTCGGCCGCCGCCGAAATGCATTCTGGTTTCACGGCCTTGCGCGGCGCATGCCCGATGAATTGCGGCTTGCGGGTGAAACCGTTGCCGATGTCGGACGCGCTGAAGCAGGATCTGTTCCGTTTGGGCGATCTCTGGAACGATGGCCTTGCCCTGTTCGGCGGGCCGTTCCTTGCCGGCGGCCATTTTACCGCCGTCGACGCCTTCTTTGCTCCGGTGGCGTTCCGTGTGCTATCCTATGGGCTGTCTTTCGAAGGGGCAGCTGCAGCCTATCCCCCGCAATTGCTTGGCCTGCCGGCCATGCAGGAATGGTATGCGGCGGGTCTCGCCGAGACCTGGCGGGAGCCGGACCATGAGGCGGAGGTCGCTGCCGCCGGCACCATCGTCGAGGATCTTCGCGCTACGGCGTGATGGGCATTCCAGGAAAAGCGCGCCGCGTTCCCTTGGGAATTGCGTGAAAACAAAGGGATCGGGGCGTTACGTCCGCCCGAGCCGCCTTACGAACATGTAGGTCGCCGCGGCGATCACGATCGAAACCGCCGAGACCACCCAGAAGCCCATCGGCGTATTGACCATGGGCAGGCCACCGACATTCATGCCGAACAGGCCTGATATGATGGTCATCGGCAACAGCACCGCCGTCATCACCGACAGCACATAGAGCAGCTGGTTGGACTGCATTGTCAGCTTGGCCATCAACTCGTCCTGCAGCAACCTTGCGCGTGCCTGCAACTGCTCGCCGTCGTGATAGAGCGTGTGTGCCCGGTGCGAGAGCCTTGTCGCCATGTCATTGATCCGATCGGGCAGCTCATTGCGATGCGAATGGTCGAGATGGCGAAAAAGGTTTGTGAGCGTCGCCATCTGCCGGTGGATGACCACCAGTTGACGGCGCGCCTCGACCAGCGACTGCCGCTCGCCGTGCCAGGCATCGCGCACGATACGGTCCTCGATGCCGTCCAGCGTATCGCCAAGACCGTGGAGCTCGGCCGCCATGCCGTCGAGCGACTGGCCCATGACCGCTTCGACCAGGTCGGCGGGGGAGCGGAATTTGCGCGAGCCGCTCTCCACCGCCTTGCGGATGAGATCGACCGATTCCAGTGGCTGCTTGCGCGCGCCGATCAGCGTGTTATCGTTGAGCGCAAAACGGAAATGGCCGAGCCCGCGCGTTTCCGCCGAATAGTCGTGGCGCAGATCCGGCAGGTCGCCATAAAGCCAGGCATCCTCGAGATCGATGTGGCAACCCTGGCTGGCGCCGAGGAAAGCTTCGCGAACCGGCCCGGGCAGAGCCTGCTCGGCGGCGATCTCATGACGGGCGCGCAGGTCGGACAGCTGGTAGCTGCGCCATGTCCATGCAACCTCGGCCGCGTCCTTGGTGCGCAGGCCCTCGGCGGTGAAATGGTAGATGAAGAACAGCCCGTGCTCGTCGGGCAGGCAAGGCGACAGGCCTTCCGTGTTGAGAGCAATGTTCACGGCTCGCCTCGCCAAGAAATTTCGACCAGGTTCAGATTTCGACTATGCCGACGCGCGGATGCCGACCCGTCCTTCGTAACACGAGTGAGGCGGGTTCCGTGTGACGGTTTCTTGACAGGCGATCACAGTTTGTCGAGCAGCGTTTAGAGTGTTTGCTGCTATCGCCGACGAATGGAGCTCACCCATCGCAACGGTCCGGTCAATCGCCAGCCGCGTGACGCAAGCGCCGCATCGCGCTCCGCCACCAGGTCGTCTCGGATCCTGGCCAGCGCGCTACGCTCGGCTACGAGGCCGTCTTGGGCCAGGGCGAGCGCGTCACGCTCCGCCATGAAGCTGTCTCGGGCTTGGATGAGGTCCTGCTGGGCGTGAGCAAGCGCATCACGCTCCGCCATGAAGCTGTCTCGGGCTTGGATGAGGTCCTGCTGGGCGTGAGCAAGCGCGTCACGCTCCGCCATGAAGCTGTCTCGGTCTCGGATGAGGGCCTGTTGGGCGTCAGCGAGGGCGTCACGCTCGACGATGCCCTTTTCCAGTTCGCCGTGTAGCCGTTTAGCGGCCAGGTTCCCTGCGGCAACGGCCTTGCCAACCACATCGCAGCTCTCATCGAACGTCGCCCGCACCCTGTCGAGCTGGTCGCGCAAGTCCTGGCTGTCGCCTTCAGACGCCATACTGCGCAAAATGGCATAGGCGCTGCGGACTAATGGCGTGTCATCCGGATGGTTTTGCAGATCAGCGACCGAGGCCCGCTGATGATGCAGGTCCTTGTCCAGGAACTCGGCGATTGCGGTGTCGGCCTGATCGGACGTGACAGGCCAGACGATTCCGGTCTCCCTGGCCGCGCGGTCCATCTGATGTCGCCAGTCGCTCAACAGGTCTTCGTGGCGCAGGATACAGCGCGGCATGTGTCGCGAATGATGCTCCGCTTCGAGCACGTGCCTGAGCCACAGCATGAACGCTGTCGGCAGTTCCATTTGATCCCGTTCCTGCAGCGAACAGGCGACTTCGAGCGGGTTGCGGACAGGCAGAAATGCGATCGGGTCAATCCTGAGATCGGCCAGGATCGAGGCTATGAAGGGGAGGAACCGGCAGATCCGCGGATCCTTGACGAAAAACAGGGGGGCATCGCCGAACTCGCTGGCAATGATCGCCGTCATCATGGGCCGAAATCGCTCGGCTGCCGGCGACTGCAGCCACTGCCGATCTAGCGGCAGCCAATCTTGCCAGGAGGAGGCGGCCGCCGTGAGCAGGTGGTCGTCGGCGATGGTGAGTGGGGTACTTTCCCAATGTCCCTTGGGATTGTGGAGGCTCCCGGGCAGCAGATGTTTCGGCGGCGTGGCTCCATGCGCGGCGACGAGGGCGCCGAGCGCCGAGGTGCCGCTGCGGTGCATTCCGAGGACCAGGATCGCCGTCCTTGGTTCCGACGCGATCTCGCCCTTCGCGGCCTTCAATCGCTCGCGCGGATTCATCTCCCCTTTGTCTCGCTCTCCAAATTTCCGTTCCCGCCCAATGTTCTCCGTTAACCAACTGCGAAGCGGGCTGCAAATGGAAATCGTCGCCAACGTGCTTACATTGCGCACAAGACGGAGCTCAAGAAAAGCTGGACAGATCGAAGTCAGCTGCCCCAACGCTACAGATCCTTGCCAAGCAGATGCAGTCGATCAGTGGCTTCGCATTGGACTTCTGCTTCTGGGCCAGGCTGGCCTTGTTGCTGTCGCCGATCCAGGTGTTGCCCAGTGTTTCGTAGCCGGCAGCCTTGAGCGCCAGCACGACGCGGCGCAGTTGGTGCGCCAGGCCGACGACACCAACCGGGCTCAATTCCTGGCCGCCTGCGCCAAGGCCGGCTTCGTCCTCACATCTTGTCAATTACAGACTGCACGCCTTCCGTCGGCGCATCGACCGACGACCCCGCCACCATGATGGCGGCGACGATGGCCTCGGGGTCTTCGACCACCAGCGGCTTGACCCGTTGCGCGGTGTGGATGAAGCCTTCGCTGGCCATATGGTCGAGCAGCGCCAGCATCGGATCCCAGAATCCTTGAACGTTGGCGAAGACGATCGGCTTGCGGTGATGGCCGAGCTGGCCCCAGGTCATGATCTCGACGATTTCCTCGACCGTGCCGATGCCGCCGGGCAGCGCCACAAAGGCGTCGGATTTCTCGAACATCTTGTGCTTGCGCTCGTGCATGTTGTCGGTGATCAGCAACTCGTCGAGCCGGTCAAGCGCGGTTTCGGTCGCCTCCTTGTTGATGAGGAAGCGCGGAATGATGCCCGTTACCTTGCCGCCGGCCTTGAGCGCGCCTTCGGCGACTGCGCCCATAATGCCTTTGGTGCCGCCGCCATAGACCAGCCGCAGGCCGGCTTTGGCGAGCGAGCGGCCAAGCAGGTGCCCGGCCTTGGCATAGATTTCATCGCGGCCCGGAGACGAGCCGCAATAGACGCAGACGGATCGAATCGTGTTCATTCGTGATTGGTGATTGGGTCTGAATGCGGGGTCAAGCCCCAAGGGCTGACAAGCCCGGGCTTTTTCTTGTCGGTGCCGGCAAAACACGCTAGACCGGCTTCAGGTGGCTAAGGGGTAGGGGAAATATGGCTGTTAATCCATTGAAGGCGTTTCTGTTCGCGGCCGGTGGGACCGTCGCGGTCGTCGGAACCGCCTATGTATCGGGCGCACTCGACCCGTATCTGAATCCCACGCCGCCTGCGGCGATTGCATCGCTGACGCCGCCGGCTGAAAAGCCGGCCGATCCGGGGACCGAGGGAAGGCTGCCGCCGGCGCCCGCCGCGCCCACCGATGCCAAGGCTCCCGCAGCACCCGCGCCTGCCGACGCAACGGCTCCCGCGACCGAAGCTGCGGCTCCGGCGGCACCTGCCGCGCCCGTTGCTGCCCCAGCAACCCCAGCACCGGCCGCGGCCGGCCCGGTTGCGCCGAGCTTCGACGTCGTGCGCGTCGAAAGCAACGGCTCGATCGTCGTTGCCGGCAATGCTGCGCCCAATTCGAAGATCGAGATCCTCAACGGCTCCTCGGTGCTTGGCTCGACTGTCGCCGGTCCGGACGGCGCCTTCGTCATCGTTCTCGATGATCCGCTGAAGCCCGGCGACTATACGATTGCGTTGCGCGCGACGGCCGGCGATGTGGTTACCCCTTCCGTGCAGACCGCCGTCGTTTCGGTTCCCAAGGACGCCGCCGGCCAGGTGCTGGCGATGGTCGAGGAACCCGGCAAGCCGGCCGAGCTGCTTAGCGTCCCGGCGCCTGAGACCAAGCCCGCGGCGCCGGGCGCCGGCGATCAGGCTGCTGCCCCGGCCGCCGATGCACCTGCCGCGACCGCACCCGCCGCTCCCGCTGAAACCGCGCCTGCAGCTCCGGCTGTGGAAGCCGCCGCCGCTCCGGCAACACCGGTGCCGGCACCGGCGGCACCGGCAACGCCGCCGGCTGCCGCCGTGGCTGAACCCAAGATCGTCGTCGAAGCGGTCGAGATCGACGGCGACAAAATTTTCGTTGCCGGTCTGGCTGACGCCGGCCGCAAGGTGCGCGCCTATGCCAACGATATCCTGCTTGGTGATGCGGTGACCTCGCCCGACGGTCATTTCCTGGTCGAGGCGACGCGCGATATCCCGGTCGGCAACTACACCATCCATGTCGACGGTCTCGATGCGGACGGCGTGAAGGTGGTAGCGCGTGCCGCCGTGCCGTTCGAGCGCGAACCCGGCGAGGCGATCGCCGCCGTGGCGCCCGCGGAGGCCAAGCCCGCCGAGACCAAGCCCGCCGAAGCAAAGCTTGCTGAGCCGGCCGCACCGGCTGCTGCCGAAGCACCGGCCGCTCCGAAGCCTGCGGCGCCAGCCATTGTCGCGGCTGCCCCTGCGAAGCCCGCACCGGCTGCTGCCGCATCCGCACCAGCCGCACCGGCGGCTGAAGCCCCGGCTCCGGCTGCCCCGGCGGTTGCCGAGGCACCTGCGTCACCGGCAGCGCCCGCCGCTGAGGCTTCAGCCGTCGTCGCGGCGGCAACGCCCGACGTGCCCGAGACGGTGGCGCCAAAGCTCGAACATGCCGACGGCGCGGTCATCATCCGCAGGCACGACACGCTGTGGCGGATCTCGCGGCGCGTCTACGGTCACGGCGTGCGCTTCTCGACCATCTATCTCGCCAACCAGGACCAGATCAGCGATCCCGACCGCATCTGGCCGGGGCAGGTGTTCAAGGTTCCGGAAAAGTCCAAGGAAGGCGAAGCCGCCGACCTCAAGGCGATGGGCGAGCAAGCGACGACGGCGCAGACGAAGACGCAGTAGTTTGGCGATTGGCTAATCTCCCCCCAAGTGGGGGAGATTGCCGGCAGGCCAGAGGGGGTCGCCGCGCATAGAACGCCGACCTTCTCTTTGCTGCAAACGACGTTGCGTCAGGACGTACCGACCCCCTCTGTCGCCTTCGGCGACATCTCCCTCTCGAGGGGGGAGATTAGGTCGCTCTACCCATCGGGTTAGCTTGCCACGCACCCGTTCATCGTCTATCGCCGATGAACGATGGCAGACTCGCTCGCTGAACCAGACCACGCAAACTGCGCACCGCCCCAAAGCCGCGCCGTTGCCGCGAGCTTCGCCGCACTCTCGCACCCGGCGCGCATCGAGATCCTTAGACATCTCTCGGCCAGCAATTCCTGCTGCTGCCGCGAGGTGGTCGATCATCTCGATCTGGCGCAGTCCACCGTGTCCCAGCATCTGAAGATCCTGGTCGAAGCCGGGCTGGTCCGCTTCGAGCCCGACCGCCAGCGCTCGCGCTATCAACTCGACCGCGCCGCGCTCGCCGACGTTTCCGCATCGCTGACCGCACTCGTCAATTCCTGCTGCTCCGGCCGCTGATTTCTCACCCAAAAGGCAAGACAAGGTGGCAGAAAAAACCGTTTCCGATAGCTCGACCTTCGGCACCTTGCGCAATCTGTGGCCCTATATGTGGCCGGCCGACCGCGCCGATCTCAGGGCACGCGTCACTTGGGCAACGCTGCTTCTGGTCGTTGCCAAGTTGACACTGGTTGCCGGGCCGTACTTCTTCAAATGGGCGACCGATTCTCTAGCCGGTGACGCCAAATCGCCGCCGCCGCTGCCATCCTTCCTGCTGGCGCCGGTGATGCTGGTCGTCGCCTACAATGTCGTGCGGCTGGTGCAACTCGGCTTCAACCAGCTGCGCGATGCGCTGTTTGCCCGCGTTGGCCAGTATGCGGTGCGCCAGCTTGCGTTCCGCACCTTCGTTCACATGCACCAGTTGTCGCTGCGCTTTCACCTCGAGCGCCGCACCGGCGGCCTGTCGCGCATCATCGAGCGCGGCACCAAGGGCATCGAGACGATCGTGCGCTTCATCATGCTGAACACGGCGCCGACCATCCTCGAATTCGCGCTGACCACCGGCATCTTCGCCTACACTTATGGCTGGAAATATGTGGTCGTGGTGGCGGCCACGGTGTGGCTCTACGTCTGGTTCACGGTGCGCGCCAGCGACTGGCGCATCTCGATCCGCCGCGACATGAACGACAGCGACACCGACGCCAACACCAAGGCGATCGACTCGCTGCTCAACTACGAGACCGTCAAATACTTCAACAACGAGGGTATGGAGGCTGAGCGCTTCGACCGTTCGATGGCGCGCTATGAAATGGCGGCGACCAGGATATGGACCTCGCTCGGCTGGCTGAATTTCGGCCAGGGCATCATCTTCGGTCTCGGCACCGTCATCGTCATGTGCATGTCGGCGCTGGAGGTGCAGGCCGGCACGCAGACGGTCGGCGATTTCGTCTTCATCAACGCCATGCTGATGCAGCTTTCGGTGCCGCTCAATTTCATCGGCTTCATCTACCGCGAAATCCGCCAGGGGCTGACCGACATCGAGCAGATGTTCGACCTGCTCGATGTGCCGCAGGAAATCACCGACAAGCCGGATGCCAAGCCGCTCACTGTTACAGCCGGCAAGGTCGAGTTCCGCGACGTGCACTTCGCCTACGACCCCAGCCGCAAGATTCTGAAGGGCGTCTCCTTCGAAGTTCCGGCCGGCAAGACGGTGGCCATCGTGGGCCCGTCCGGCGCCGGCAAGTCGACGATTTCGCGGCTCTTGTTCCGCTTCTACGACGTCCAGGGCGGTCAGGTGCTGATCGACGGCCAGGATGTCCGTGATGTGACGCAGGCGAGCCTGCGCGGCGCCATCGGCATGGTGCCGCAGGACACCGTGCTGTTCAACGACACCGTCGCCTACAACATCCGTTACGGCCGCATCGGCGCCAGCGAGGAAGACATGCAGAAAGCCGCCGAGCTTGCCCAGATCGGCCCGTTCATCGAACGACTGCCCGAAGGCTACCGCTCGATGGTCGGCGAGCGCGGGCTAAAACTGTCGGGCGGCGAAAAGCAGCGCGTGGCGATTGCCCGCACGATTTTGAAGGCGCCGCCGATCCTGATGCTCGACGAGGCGACCTCGGCGCTGGATAGCCACACCGAGCAGGAGATCCAGGCCGCCCTCGACCTGGTCAGCAAGGGCCGCACCACCATCGTCATTGCCCACCGCCTGTCGACGGTGATCACCGCCGACGAGATCATCGTACTCAAGGACGGCGAGATCGCCGAACGCGGCACCCATGCCGAGCTGATGCGCCAACATGGCCTCTACGCCTCGATGTGGGATCGCCAGCGCGAGGCGACGGAAGCCGAAGAGCGTCTGCGCATTGCACGCGAGAGCGATGAGCTGGGGGTGGTCGTCCGCAGAAGGACGTCGGAGGTGAACTAGGGGCGGAGCGCTATCTCCCCCCTTGAGGGGGAGATGTCGCCGAAGGCGACAGAGGGGGTCGCAGCGCGTGGAGCGCTAACCTTCATCGGTCGCAAGGGGGGCGCATCCAGTCGAACCGACCCCCTCTGGCCTGCCGGCCATCTCCCCCTCAAGGGGGGAGATATGCAGCGTCGTCGCCATCATCACCACCGAAAGTTTCCCCTTGACCTCAACCTAAGTTGAGATCGCAAACCCGTTCCTGAGCCACCGAACCCAAGTCGTTCAAGAACGGAGACAGATTCAAATGGATAAACTTGCCGAGGCAGCCGTGTTCAGGGTCGACAAATTCGTCGTTCCTGCCGAGGCCCGTGAAGAAATCCTTCGCAAGGTCAGGGCGACTCATGAATTGCTGCGTCTGCAGCAAGGCTTCGTCCAGGATTTCGTGCTCGAGCAATTTTCGGGCCCGGGCGAGTTCAACCTGGTCACCATTGTCGAATGGGAAAACCAGGCGGCCGTCGACAATGTCGTGCCGATCGTCAAGGCAGCCCATGAGCGGGCGGGCTTCAACCCGCAGGAGACCATTGCCCGGCTGGGTGTGAAGGCCGATATCGCCAACTATCAGCGTCTACCCGAGATGTAAGACGGCCAGCCGACGCCATGTGCGGGCGCTTCGACGCTCAGCACCTGGCCAGTGCGGGCATCGCTGATCATGTTCTCGAAACCACGCCATTCGGCGGCGACGATGAACAGTGTCGTGCCATCCGGCCCGCCCAGCATGCAGGCAAAGCAGCCGCGATCGGCATCGACTGTCTGCAACACCTCGCCACCTTCCCGCACCCGCACGCAGCGCTTGTTGGGAACATCCGCGTACCAGGCAGCCCCTTCGGCATCGAGGCAGATGCCGTCGGGAAAGCCATCGAGATCGGCCCAGACCCGGCGGTTGGAAAGCCCGCCATCCTCCGCGATATCGAAGGCGGTCAGCCGGTTGGCATGCGACTCCGCCACGATCAGTGTCCTGTTGTCCGGCGTCACCGCCATGCCGTTGGCGAAAGCGATGTTCTCGGCCACTTGTCGAACCGAGCCGTCCGGCGTGATCAGCACGATGGTGCCGGGCCCGAAATGCTCGCCCGGTGCAGGCGCCGACCCGCCGCCATTGACATAGATGTTGCCGCGCCCGTCGACGACGATCTCGTTCCACGGGCTCTTTGACAGTTCTCTCAAATCGGCATGGGTGGCGAGCGTCCCGTCCGCGTCCTGCCGCAGCAACAGCCCTTCGCGCCCCGAAATGACCAGCAGCCGCCCGTCCGGCAGCCAGTCGATCGAATAGGGTAGTATCGCAGGCACCGTGAGCATCACCTCGCTCTTGCCGCCCACACCCACCGCGACGATCTCGCCGGTGCCCCAATTACAGACCCAAAGTCGTCCCTCGTGCCAGCGCGGCGACTCCCCGAAAGCGAGGCCTTCTGTAATGACCTTGGCGTTCAAGGCGACTGATTTCGAGGATGGCATTGCGGATCCCTTGGTTTGTCGCCTCGCCGCAATTCGGCATTGTCGCGAAGCGCTTTCCTGCCAAGGACGTGTGAATCTGTGGCGCCCCGACATGACCGACAATTTTGGCAAACCATCGTGCGGATGCCTCTGGATCAGAGTGCCTTTAATCCTTGAGGGCAGCGGAAATAACCCGTTCGCGCAAGTTTTGCGACCAAGAGAGTATTTTCGATGTTCGGTTTCTTTTCCCGCAAATCCAAGAAAACGCCCGAGAAGTCGGCATCAGATTCTGGAAAGCAGTTGGAATTCGGCCTGCCGTTGCCAGTCGTCGTACTGCGTTCGAACGTCGAGGATCCTGATGAAAAGCCGTTTTTTCTCGTCTTCGCTGTCATGCAATTCGTCACAGCGATGGTTTCCAAAGGACTCTATCGTTATCCCGAAATCGACACCAAGGCGATGCAGGTCCTTCATGCCGACTCGTACTCTTCGGAGGTAAAGAACGGCGGCCATAGTCAATTCATCCACAATGCCGGGCAGGAAATCGGCGCCATGATTGCCAACGCACGAGCTGGACTCACTGCTTGTGGCGCAAAGGGCCAGCTTGCGACTTTGGAAAAGATGTCCAGCTGGATTGCAGACCATCCCAACGAAGCCGCCCGGCAGACGGGCTTCGAGGGCGGGCGGGATGATTTTCTCGATACACTTGATCATGCGTTCTACGTTGCGGATGAGGCCGCGCCCATGGAAAACCTTTTGGCGCGCTGGATCGCGTCATGGCCTGATCTGCAAGTTGTCGATAGTGACGATTACGACGACGTCATACACCGGCTGGTGATGGCCAATCCGAAGCGCGAAGGCAGGCTTCTTCATAAGTCCGTTGGCAACTTGGCAGGCCAGATGATCTTGAGCTGGCGCGATGTCGGGGCCGGCCTTGCCTGCGCCAAGATCGCGCCGCCCGAGATCAAAATCGCGTTCGGCATGGCAAGGATGCTGAACATAGAAGGAGAGAAACAGCTGGTTTTTCAACTTCAGACCAGCGCGAAGAAGACCCGACTATGCAGTGCGACGGAGACACACGTCACAGTCTACGAGTACATCGCTCCAGAAGAGTTGCTTGTCATACCGCCAGGCGAGAGCCCGCTAGCGGCTAACGCCCCGAAAGTTGGCGCCAAGCTTGGCATTGCTGAAGAGCCCGAGATCACAGCGGTCATTGAGTTGGCGGAACAATACCATGCTCCCGCCGCCGTCGACCTCCTGCTCCGCAAGGCAGGCTTCGACCCGACGGATGCCATCGTTTCTGCGAATTCGGTGGTGCAGAAGGAGGAAGGAGCAATCGTGAATTGGGTGGTGCTGGCATCAGGCCAAGTCTTCATTTTCCAATCGTTGCGGAACGGCGGTGTGCTCTTGCGCGGTAAGGATGATGAAAGCCTCGCTGAGGCCGCTATGGCCGAGCTCAATGCCCACTTTGATCGCTCCGCTGCGGCGGGTTAGCGACAGCAAGCCTACTTTTTCTCAGTCAGGAAGAACGTGCCATCGGCATGGCCGTTGGCACCGCATGACAGGGGCTCCGATCTGCCATCCTTGCCGGCGCCGCTCTGCTCGACGACAAGCGCATCGCCGTCGCGTCGGAAGGTAAAGACAAAACCGGTTGGGTTGTCGTTGTCGACGGCACGGTCGACCAGCCGCAGAGTGTTGCGCTCCTCGACCGTGCCGTCGATCTCGCATGACCCACTTTCCGAGACTGGATTGGAAACGACATCTTCCGAGATTTCGACCTTGCCTCCGCCAACAGCCTTGATGTCGACGCTGCCGCGCACGCTGCTCCATGTGCCGATCAAACCTGCATCGGGGGGCTTGCGTATGCCGGACAGGAAGGTTGCGGGGTCGCGCAGGAATTCGCCGAGATCGAAAGTCTGTTGGTCCTTGGGCGAACTTTCGTTGAAGCCGGCGATCTGGTCGCGATACGCGATGAAATCGCTTTGGTCGTCCCGCAGCGCCTTGCCGGCATGAGCATCGAGCCTCTTCAGCAGCGCGGTATAATTCTTCGCGACGTCGGCATCGGCTTGCGCCAGGACCGGATCGGCGCAAATGGCCTTTTCCGCCACGCTGGCGGCCTTGGCGCAGTCGAAGGATGGCTTGCCTTGCGCAACTGCGTGGTCGCTCGCTGCCACAAGTACGGTCAAAACGGCACCCACGGCTGACGATCGTATGGCAACAAGATACGTTTTGCCTGAATTTGGCGCCATGGCAGTCGGCCTTTTCGCCGCACGTTCAGCCGGCGTTGGCTCGAATTCTGGCGGCAAAGCAGCCGACAGGCAAGCACGTCACCGTTCCTGCCGGCTGCGGACGATGCGGCCTTGCCCAATGTTGCGTTGCGGCAACGGAGCCTTTCCGGTATTGAGGCCGGACCTGAAACAGGGACCGCCCCCATCCCATGAGCCCCATCCGATGAGCCTTGTCGATTCGATCAAGAATGCCTTCGTTCCGATCCATCGCGAGGGCTATCCGTTCATTGCCGCCTTTGGTGCGGGCACGCTGTTCCTCGGCTATTTCTCCTCGGTGCTGTTCTGGATCGGCCTGATCCTGACCGCCTGGTGCGTCTATTTCTTCCGTGACCCCGGGCGTGTCACCCCGGTCGATGACAGGCTGGTGGTCAGTCCCGCCGACGGCGTCATCTCGGCGGTCGGCCCGGCCGTGCCGCCGCGCGAGCTTGGCCTCGGCAACACCGAGATGACCCGCATCTCAGTGTTCATGAACGTCTTTTCCTGCCATGTGAACCGCGCTCCGGTGCGCGGCCGCATCATCAAAATCGAGCACCGGCCGGGCAAGTTCCTCAATGCCGAACTCGACAAGGCAAGCTCGGAGAACGAGCGCAACGGGCTGGTCATAGACAGTCCCAACGGCATCGTTGTCGCCGTGCAGATCGCCGGCCTGGTGGCACGCCGCATCGTCTGCTGGGCCGAGACCGGCGGTTCGATCGCCATCGGCGAACGCTTCGGCTTGATCCGCTTCGGCTCGCGCGTCGATGTCTTCCTGCCTTCGACCGCGGTGCCGCGCGTCGCCGTCGGCCAGACGGCGGTCGGAGGTGAAACTGTGCTCGCCGAATTCGGCGGCATCGCCGCAACCCCGCTCGTCAGGATCTCGTAAGCGGTGGGCGCGCCGTTTAAAAAGTTCGAGGCACATGGCAGCGGCGGCCCTCGCATCCGCGAAATTCCGATGCGCATGGTGCTGCCCAATCTGGTGACCGTGCTTGCCATCTGCGCCGGCCTGTCCGGCATCCGCTTCGGCTTCGAGGGCCGTTTCGAGCCGGCCGTGGTGATGGTGCTGCTCGCAGCCTTCCTGGACGGCATAGACGGGCGCCTGGCGCGCATGTTGAAGGCGACATCCAAATTCGGCGCGCAGATGGATTCGCTGGCCGACATCGTCAATTTCGGCGTCGCACCAGCACTGGTGCTCTACGCCTTCCTGCTCGACCGCGCCGGCTCATTCGGCTGGATCGCAGCCCTTCTGTTCACCATCGCCTGTGGCCTGCGGCTCGCCCGCTTCAACGTGCTCGACGAAGATCATGACCGGCCGATCTGGCAGAGCGAATACTTCGTCGGCGTGCCGGCGCCGGCTGGCGCCGTGCTGGTTATGCTGCCGCTCTATCTGTCGTTCCTGCGGCTCGGTCTCGAGCCCGACCGCCTGACGGCCTTCGTCGCCACCGGCTTCACCGTCCTGGTCGCTTTCCTGCTGGTCAGCCGGCTGCCGGTCTATTCCGGCAAAAGCCTGAAAGTGCCGGGCGACAAGGTGCTGCCGATCATCCTGGCGGTCGTGCTCTACGTGCTGCTGTTGATGACCTATCCCTGGTACACGCTGACTGCCTCTGTCGCGGGCTATCTCATCTTCCTGCCTTTCAGCGTGCGGGCGTATTCGAAGCGCGCCAAGCGCGAGGGCGAAAAAGTGCCGCCTTCGGATATCGGGTAGTTGTTATCTCCCCCCAGGGGGAGATGTCGCCGAAGGCGACAGAGGGGGTCGGTACGCCCCGGACGCGACCTCGTTTGAGCGAAGAGGACGTCGGCGCTTCACGCGAGGTGACCCCCTCTGGCCTGCCGGCGATCTCCCCCTCGAGGAGGGAGATAAGCTAAGCCGCCAGGCCCAACCCCAGCTTCTCGATCGCCAGGTTCTGCGTCGAGACATAATCCGTCTTGCCGGAACCCAGCACCGGGATCTCCTCGACCTTGACGATGTCGTTGGGCACCATCAGCTCGGCCGCCCCTGCTTTCTTGCCGAAGGCGCGCAGTTCTTCCGGATCGGCGTCGTCGGCGGTGGTGACCAGCACGATGCGCTCGCCGCGCCTCTTGTCCGGCACCGCCACCGCGGCGTGGCGCTCTTCCGGCCACAGCGACTGCACCAGCATCTCGACGGCACCCAACGACACCATCTCGCCAGCGATCTTGGCGAAGCGTTTTGCCCGGCCGCGAATGGTGATGAAGCCTTCGCGGTCTACCGAGACGATGTCGCCGGTGTCGTGCCAGCCGTCCAGCGGCTGCAATTCGCCGGGCCGGTCAGCGGTCATGTAGCCCATCATCAAATTCGGCCCGTCGAGCCACAGGCGGCCGGCACCCTCGATACCCTGGACCGGTTCGAGCTTCATGCGCATCGCCGGCAACAACCGTCCGACCGTGCCGTCGCGACCATGGATGGCGGTGTTGACGGCGACGACCGGAGCGGCCTCCGTCAGCCCGAACCCCTCGATGATCGAGGCATCGAAGCGCTCACGATAAACGCGCCGCGTCTCCGGCTTCACCGCTTCCGCGCCGGCGACGACGAAGCGCAGGCTGGAGAAATCGCCATCCTTGGCCGTGCGGGCATAGTTGGCAAGGAAAGTGTCGGTGCCGAACATGATGGTCGGCTTCACCTTGCGGGCGATCTCCGGGATGATCTTGTAGTGCAGCGGTGACGGGTAGAGGAACAGTTTCACCCCGGTCACCAGCGGCAGGATGGTGCCGCCGGTCAGGCCGAAAGAGTGAAAAACCGGCAGTACGTTGAGCAGGATGTCGGAGGGCGAAATGGTAATGCGCGCCTCAGCCTGCATGGCGTTGGCGTGGAGATTGCGATGCGACAGCACCACGGCCTTGGGCGTGCCTTCCGAGCCTGAGGTGAACAGGATTGCGGCGGGCTTGGCCGCAGCCTGCCGCTGCAGCGGGAACCGCCAGAGCACCGCTGCTGCGAGCCTTTCCAGTGTGGTGACGCTTGCGCGCACATCCTCCAGCCACAGCATCTTGGCGCCGCCGGCCTCGACCGCGGCGATGATGTCGGCAAGCGCCGCCTTCTCGACGAACGCGCGCGAGGAAACCACTGTTCGGATGACTGCCGTGCGCACCGCGGCGGTTACGCTGGCCGGCCCTGCCGTGTAGTTGATCATCGCCGCTACCCGGCCGGCCGAGAGCAGGCCGACGAAGGACAGCACCACGCCATTGGCGTTGGGCAGCAAAACCCCGACCGCTTCGCCGGGCGCCGCCACCGCCTCGAAACGGCGGCCGAGCACGCGCGCGCCGATGAACATTTTTCGATAGCTGAGCGAGCCGCTGATCACATCCTCGATGATCGGGTGCGAGGCGCCGGTGCGATCCGCGGCATCGCGCATGGCCAGGAACAGGCCGCGATCGAGGTTGCTGCCATAAAGCCGCGCCTCGGCGATGCGGTCGAACAACGCATTTGTGTTGGAAGCCTGGTCGGGGTTGCGCGCCACCAGTTCGGCAATCGTCATTGGTTCCAGCACGCTGATCGAGAGTTTTGGGAACCAGTGGCGCGGCGCCCGGTTCTTTGGCGTCAAGGAAACCGGCAGGTCGCGCGCGCCGGTGACGAAGATCGGCACGATGCGGGCGTCGGCCTGCATGGCGATGCGGGTGACGGCGCGGAACAGGCGAAACGTCTTCACATCGGGCTCGACGTCATCGGGCAGATAGACTGCAAGCCGGCCTTTACCCTTCAGCACCCTGACCAGCCGCCGGCTGACGAAGAGATGCTCGGCGTTGAAGGCGATGGTGCGGCCAAGCTCGCGCCAAGGCTCCATCCAGGGCGAGCGCGCCGAGGCCTCGTCGAGAATGTGCAGCGTGTCGTCGGGCAGCAGCGACAGCATCAGCGCCGGCTCGAAGCGCGACTGGTGCGAGACCACATAGATCACCGGCGTCGGCGCGTTGCGGGCAATGCGGATGCGCCGGTCCTCCATCCGGTAGGTAAGCTTGAACGGCACATAGAGCAGCGCCTGGGTGAAGCGCAGGTCCAGGCGAAAGGTCTCGATCGCGCCAATCAGCAGCCAGGCCACCACGAGGCCTGCAAGCAGCGCCAGTGCCAGGATCATGCCGCGTCTCTCCCAACGGTCCGGTATGCGGCTCTTCGTCCGCTTGGAGAGCAGAGGGTAGCGCAATGGGGGGCAAGGTCAATGCGCGGGTGCGAGGGAGCGGTGTTCCACCTGACCTCACCAGGCAATGATCCAAACGCAGACCTTGAAATATTGCGACACGTGTCGTAAATAAAGCGACACGTGACGGAGAGGTAATATGGCCAGTTCCCCGGTGGGTTTTGCCGAGGCACCGCATATGGAGCCGGAGTTCGAACGGATGGTCGACCTGTTTGGTGGACGGAAGGTTCTTGGATTCTCGGTAGCCAGTCCTCTTGAGGCACATGAAATGATCCTGCATGGAATTCCGGGCCAGGCGCTCGAAAGCCTCGTCAGGCATCTGATGGTCATTGATCCCGCCGATGCGTTTGAGACCGCGTTCGGCATGAGCGAGCGGACATTTCAGCGGCGCAAAGCGGATCACTCCAAGACCCTCAGTCGGGAGCAAGGTTCCAGAACCTGGAACTTCGCCAAGCTCCTGACAAAGGCCACGTCCGTGCTCGGGACTCAGGAAGAAGCGGAAAAATGGATGATCGAGCCTGCCATGGGTTTGGACAATCGCCGGCCGATCGATCTGCTGGCCACGGCGGCGGGCACTGCGCTTGTGCAGGAGTTTCTTGAGCGGCTCGACTATGGTGTCTACGCGTGACGCCTTTGCCGGGCTCCCTCGGAACAGGGCAGGTTTTGGGCTGGAGGCTTGATCATAGACGCTTCAAGGCGAGCTGGGACAGTGGCGAAGGAGCCTTCAAGCTTGGGGGAAGGTGGAACAGCAAAGGGATCAGAGCCGTATATGCGTCCATCGACCCGTCGACCGCCATCTTGGAGGTGGCGGTCCACAAGGGGTTTCGCACGCTGGATGCTGTCCCTCACGTGCTGACGGCATTCGACATCGTCGATCCATCAGAGATTTATGTGGTCCAAACCGACGATATTCCGAACGCGAACTGGCTGCGTCCCGGCATCCCAGGCGCGGGACAGCAGCAGTTCGGCGATGGTCTGCTGGCAAAGCATCCGTTCTTTCTGATCCCCAGCGCGGTATCCCAGCACAGCTGGAACCTGGTATTCGATCCCAATCGGGCGGCAGGCCTTTATAGCTTGCATCTCCGGGAGGATTTCGTGCTTGATACAAGGCTTCATCCTCCCGCTGGGTAGCAATCAGGCCGTGGCCTTCAGCCGCCCACTGATGAACCGGAACTCCTGCGACTTGCCGCCATAACCGTAAGCAGCGGCCGGGACTTCATGCACGAAGGCATAGCTTTCCTCGTGCACACCACCCAGCAACTTACCAAAGGCCTCAAAGATCGCCTTCAGATAAGCCTCCAGTTCCAGCTTGGTGTTGGTGCCGTCGACCACCTTGATGTCGAGCCAGAAGGTGTTGGCGCCATGCTCCGCCAGCGATTTGCCGCCGGCGAACCAATGCTGCGGGTCGACATAGGTGACGGCGACGGCGGTAATCGTCGGGTCCTTGCGCAGATGGGTTGCCGTCAGCTCGGTGATTTCCTTGGCGATTGTGGCGGACAGCTTGGCGTCGGGCTTGCCGGTGACGCTGATGTTGATGATGGGCATTTTTCTCTCCTTCGTTTGAGCGGCGTCTGTTTGCCGTTGGAGAGACAATGCCATCATCTTTGAATCAAAAAAATCGAATTGTTTCGAACAAAAGGTTCTGTATTATCGAAGCATGCAAGCTCTCGATCCCGATCTGCTCAAAACCTTCCTTGCCTTTGTCGATGGCGGCTCGCTGGCTCAGGCTGCGTCTGCTGTCGGCCGCTCGCCCTCGGCGGTGACCGCGCAGATGCAGCGTCTGGAGGAGATCGTCGGCGAACCGCTGCTGGTGGCGCAGGGGCGCGGGCGCGGGCTGACGCCGGCCGGCGAGGATCTTGTCGGTCATGCCCGCCGCATTCTTGCCGTGCACAGCGAGGCCTGGCTGGCGCTCAAGGGCGCGCGTGCCGCTGGTCGCGTCGCCATCGGCACGACACAGGATTTCGCCGATAGCGGCCTGCCGGAGCTGCTGCGCGCCTTCGCGACCAGCCATCCGCGCGTCAGGGTCGAACTCCGCGTTGGCCGTTCGGCCGAGCTTGGCGAGGCGCTGCAGGCCGGGCAGCTCGATCTGGCCGTTGTCATGCGCAAGACGCCGGCCAATGACGAAGTCGGGCTGTTCAGTGAGCCGATGCTGTGGCTGTGCTCGCAAAAAGGGCTTGCCGTGCGGGAAGAGGAATTGCCGCTGGCGCTGCTCGACCCCTATTGCGGCTTTCGCGAAGCAGCACTCGCGGCCCTCGATGCTGCCGGCCGCCGCTACCGCATTGCCGCCGGCAGCGCCAGCCTTGCCGGCTTGCGCACGGCGGTCAATGCCGGCATCGCGCTGACCTTGCGCACCGCCCGCTTTGCCCATTCAGGCATTGCCGAAGCACCGCGCGAATTCGCCCTGCCGCCGGTGCCGACAGCGCAATTCGCGATAAAACTCGGCCAGGGCGCCGAGCGGCCGGCGCGCGATCTTGCCATCCTGCTCAGCGACAACCTCGCCTTGCCCGGCTTTGCCGGCTGATGTCCAAAGAAAAAGCCGACCTTTACGGTCGGCTTTGAGGAGGACGGGTCGAGGGGTTTGGGGGGACTTGGGGGGTGACCCGTCGCACATAAAACTGCCTGATCCGCATGATGGTTCCATGACTTGGAAAATAATTATTGGGTTGCCGCACTTTTTCTCGCGGCCAGCCAGTCGCGCCCCGCATGGGCGAAAACCGCGCACAGTACTATGGCGCCGCCGATCAGGCTGGCGGCCGGCGCGATCTCGCCGAGGAACAGGAAGGCGAACAGGATCGCAAACGGCACTTCGGCGGCACCGAGAAGGCCGGACTCGGGCGCAGGGATCAGCCGCGAGCCTTCCGTCCACAGGATCGACGCCGCCGCGAACGATCCTCCGAAGGCGACGAGCAGCACGGCGTCGCGAGCAGAAATCGCCAGGGGGTCGGTGACGAACCAGCCGAGCACGAACAGCAGAAGCGCCGAGACTGCGCCCGCCCACACCACCGGCGTGTCGCGGAAGGCGCGCACCATGATCATGTAGAGCGCGCTGCCGGCGGTCATCAGCAGCGCGAGCCCATCGCCAAACAGATGACCGCTGCCGAAGCCGGAGCCGACCATCATCGCCACGCCGCACAGCGAAACGGCGGCGGCGGCAAGCGTCTGCGCCCGGAACGGCTCGCGCACCAGCACGAAGGCGAGCAGCGCGGTGATGAAGGGCGCGGTGGCGTAGATGACCGCGACATTGGCGACATAGGTGAATTTGAACGCCGAGATGAAGGCGATGCTGGCCGCGGCGCCCTCGAGGGCCAGCAACCAGCCGCGCCAGCCAAGCCGCAAGCTTTCCCGCCCGCCGGAGCGGCGCCGGCGCCACAGCACATAGAAGGTGATCAGGATCGCGCCGACAAAGCCGCGCCAGCAAGTGATGGTCAGCGGGTCGGCGTGGATCGATTTGGTCAGCACGCCGGTCAGGGCGAAGAAAGCCGCCGAGGCCGCCACCAGCATGATGCCGAGCGTACGATCGGCAGCGGTATCTGTGGTGCCTGGGCCGTCGAGCGCTTCCGTCATCTCAGCAGCCTATCCGTCTTCTCCTGCCACCATGCTGTCAGCACGGGGTACTCATAGCCGCTTGCGGAAATGCTCGTTGCCGATGATCAGCAGGCCGGCGCCGACGATCAACGCCGCCCCCAGAAACACCTCGCGACGCGGCACGTCGCCCCAGATCGCAAAGCCGAGCCCGAAGGCCCAGACCAATGAGGTGTATTCGAACGGCGCCACGATCGACACCGGCGCCCGCTTCATGCCTTCGAACAGCATAAATTGCGCCACGCCGCCGAGCGCGCCGACGCTGATCAAAAGCAGCAACTGGCGCCAGTCCGGCATCTGCCAGACCAACAGCGCCGGCACCGTGGAAAACACCAGGAAGTAGAAATTGTTGAGCACAAGCTGGATCAGCGTGCGCTCGGCCAGCGCCGTCTTGCGCAACAGCACCACGGCAATGCCCCACAGCACTGCCGCAGCCAGTACCAAGAGCATCGGCACGGACAAGCCGAGACGAGTGGGATCACAGGCGATGAAGACGCCGACGAAGCCGATGAACACCGCCAGCCAGCGCAACAGCGGCACCTTTTCGCCAAGCATCACCACCGACAGCACGGTGACGATGATCGGGGCGGCGTAATAGATGGTGGTGAGTTCGGCCAGCTGCAGGGAGCGGGCCGCGTTGTAGTAGCAGAGCCAGGCGCCGAGCGTGAAGGCGCTGCGCACCAGCATCGGCCGCACGATGGGCGAGCGCATTGTGTCGGCAAAGATGGGCGGTCCGCCGATTGCAGCACAGCCGATAAGCACAGCGATCGAGCGGAAGAACATGATCTGCCAGACGCTGATGCCGACGACCAGAAGCTTGATCGCGGCGTCCTGCGTCGAAAACAGGAAATAGGCGCAGCCGGTGAACAGGATGCCGGCAAGCACCCTTTCGCGGGTTTCCAGAATGGCAATATCGGCCATGCGGCGTGTCCGGCGCTGTCAAGAGGACGAAGAAGAAGCCTGCCCCAATCAGGCTCCCATTGCAGGCTACACGGGCGAAAGCCTGCGGGGCGCTACGCCAGTGGCAAGCTTGCGTTGGCGCAGCCTGGCCGACAGCGTGGGCACGCCGTTCACTGTGTTGCCTGGTAGAGCTCCGAAGCGGCCTCCTTCAGGGCGCGCCGGCCGCCCGGCCTGAGATACATCATGTGGCCGCCCTCGATGACGTCGAGACGGATGGGTTTTGCCCCGCCGAGCGTCGGGATTTGGCTCACCAGATAGCGTGAGGCCAGATAGGGAGTGACCAGATCGGTGTCGCCGTTGACGATCACCACGCCGAGCCCCGGGTTGAGCGAGCGCGCCCGCTGCAGATCGTCCATCACCCCGGCATAGCCTTGCCGCGAGCCGCCATAGTCCCAGGCGTGGGTCACATCGCCATTGAGCAACCTGTAGCTGACATCGGTGCGAAAATTCAGCTCGTCGCGCGCATAACCGACAAAGGCCGAGGTCAGCGCCGGCACGCTGCGGTCGAGCACCGGATCCGGGCCGGCGCTGCGGGCGCTCTCCGGGGCGATGTCGCTGGTGGCGATGGTGCCGTCATACGGGCTGAGCACTTTGCCACTGGGGCGCTGGAATTCGCGCGCGAACAGGGCGGTCGGGATGCGGGCGAAATTGCGTTGCACGAGGTCGAGCGGCAGGCCGGTGATCTCGGCCACGCGCTGGCTGGCCAGCCGCCCACCCTGTTCCAGCCCGCCGGCCAGAGCGGTGAGGTAGTCACCCATAGCATAGTGTTCGACCTCGGCGAGCTTTTCGCGCAGCGCCTCGCCGCTGAGGCCTTCGCTGCGCAGGCGCACCGCCGCCAGCGAGGGCAGTTCCAGCGCCCAATGCAGTGGCTGGAATTCGTCGGGCAGCACCAGCGTGAACTCCAGTGCAGGCGAGATCAGCACGATGCCGTTGGGGCTCAGGCCGACATCTTCCTGCAGGGTCCTGGCGAGAAGTGCCGCGCGGAACCCGCCATAGCTTTCGCCGGCAAGGAAGAGCGGCGATCCGGTGCGGCCGTTCTGGGCGAGATAGAGCCGGATGAAAGCGCCGATCGAACTGGCGTCCTGGCTGACGCCCCAAAAATCTTTTGTGTCCTGGCCGGGGGCCTCGCGGCTGTAGCCGGTGCCGACCGGATCGACGAAGACGAGGTCGGTCATGTCGAGCCAGCTGTCGGGATTGTCGATCAGCTTTTGCGGCGGCGGCAGGAATTGGCCATCGGCGCCGGTCGCGACGACACGCGGGCCGAGTGCGCCGAGATGCAGATAGGCGGATGCCGCGCCCGGGCCGCCATTGAAGACGAAGGTGATGGGGCGAGCCTTCTCCGCGCCCGCCAGTGGCGGCAGCGTATAGGCGACATAGAAGATTTCCGCGGTGACCTCGCCCTTGCCGGATAGCAGTGACAGCGTGCCGGCCTTAGCCTGATAGTCCAGCTTGCGCCCGGCAATGGTGATTGAATGGCTGGTCGTCTGCGGTGCCGGCAGCAGCGACAGCACGCCGCCTGCCGGTGCGGGGCGCTCGGGCGTTTCGGCGACGACTGGCTGCGCGAAGGCTGCAAGCACCAACAGGGTAAGCGAGATCAGTTTCAGCTTGAACGGCATGATGCCTCCGCGGGAATGACTCTGCTTAGGTATGGCTCGGGCGGTCGAAGTCAAAGTAACTCTTCGCGAGCTAGCGTTCCTTCACGCCCCCTCTGTCCTGCCGGACATCCCCCACAGGGATGGAGATTGGATGTCGCGACCGCCTTCGCTAATCGCCGGCGTAGAAAGCGCCATCGGCGAAGCTGCAGATCTCCCCCCTGTGGGGAGGTGGCCGGCAGGCAGAGGGGGGCGCTGTCTCGCCGGCATATCAGTGCTATCAAAGCGCGACGGACTCGAAAAGGAATGCAACATGGACGCCACCGCACTCAAGGCCATGCAGGCACCGATCAAGGAGGCTTATCGCGACGATTCCTCGCGAGCGCTGATCACGCTTCGCGCCAAAGGCTCCATCGACGACCAGTCGATTGCCTGCAAGGTCGAGACGGGCAGGGCGCTGGCGGTCGCCGGCCTGCATCCGGCGACCGGCGGTTCCGGGCTCGAATTGTGTTCGGGCGATATGCTTTTGGAGGCGCTGGTGGCGTGCGCCGGCGTGACGCTGAAGGCAGTGGCGACGGCGCTGGAATTCAGGCTTGGCGCAGCCACCGTCGAGGCCGAAGGCGATCTCGACTTTCGCGGCACGCTGGGCGTGGCCAAGGACGCCCCCGTGGGCTTTCGCGCCATCCGGCTGAATTTCAACCTCGACACGGATGAGCCGCAGGCGCGCATCGATTCGCTCATCAAGCTGACCGAACGCTATTGCGTGGTGTTCCAGACCATCAACAGCAAGCCGGAGCTGACGGTGAGTGCGCGCGCCTGATCTCCCCCCTTGAGGGGGAGATGTCGCCGAAGGCGACAGAGGGGGTCGGGCCGACTGGACGCGACGCCCTTTGTGCGGAAGGAGGTTGGCACTCTACGCGAGGCGACCCCCTCTGGCCTGCCGGCCATCTCCCCCTCGAGGGGGGAGATTGCGCTACTGCGCAGCAGGCTCTTCCGCGTCGCCCTCATCGGTAAACGGCGAGGCGCTCGGCACGCAGTTGACCGCCCAGCCGGCCGGCGTCGGCTGCTTCTGATATTCGGTAATCGCGTTTGTGCACTGTTCGCGGGTGTCGAAGGTGCTGGGCAGCACCACCATGCCGCCTTGCGGGCCGGCGATCACCAGGTACCAGACCAATGCTACGCTGGGAGCAGCCATGGGAATTCCTCGCTTTGCTGAGTGTCGGAGTCGGGTCGACCCTAGCAACTCCCGGCTGATGGCGAAAGCAGGGCGAGCGGGGAGGGACCTGCCGGATCATCACAGACCCGTGAACGAACCGCTCCCAGACGTCTCTCAGTTCGTCGCAAAGCAGTAGAACAGGCCGTCGCCGCCGGTGCCTTTCAGCGCCTCCTGGCTGCAGCCGCCGCGCGAGGCATGCGAGGAGTTCCAGGATTTCGCCGCCGCCGACTCATCAAGGCCGGTGCGGTCGTGATGGCCCATCATCGCCGCGCCCTCCGCGCCGCTCAAGGTCCAGTCGCCGCAGGTCTGGTCGGCGAGCTTGGTGCCGTCAGGCTTCGAGCCGGTCAATATGTCGTGCCGGTTCGGCTTGTCGCCGCGGCCATTGACCACTTGGCCCTTCTCGGTCAGTGCCGTCTGCTTGTTGATGGCGTTGGCGTTGCTGTGCAGCGAGGCGACGTCATCGGCAATCTTCTCGCCCTTGGCGTTGACCCAGGGACCCTTGCCGATACGGTCGCGCGCATCGACATTGGCGCTCGAGAGATAGGCGTGCCATTCCTTGCCGGTAACCCCAGCCGCTTCCGCCAGCGAGGCGCAATGCGCGTCGGCACCCTTGAGACCGCCGAGATCGGCGCCCTTGCCGGAACCGACGCTGGTGACGAAGAAACTCATCTTGGCGTCTTGCGCCAGCGCCACCCCGGCTGTGGCGGCAATCGCGGCGGCGGCAACGAGAAGAAGTCTACGCATGTCGGTCCTCCGGTTTCGAATGTCCTACATTCGAAGAAACGTAACTGGAGGCCTGTTTAATCCCGCTACAACCCGGTTTATTCCGGCTGCCGGTAGGCGACGAAGCGGTTGTTCTTGACCTGGAAGATCAGCCCCGTCTCTTTCATCTCGGGGCTCGCCAGCGGCACGATGCGTTTTGCCACCTCTGACGGGTGCGGCAGCGTTTCCGGATCCTCGCCGGGCGCGGCCTGCGCACGCATGGCGGTGCGGGTGGCGCCGGGGTCGACCGCATTGATGCGGAGCGGCAGGCTCTGCGTCTCATGCGCCCAGGAACGCGTCATGGCTTCCACAGCCGCCTTCGACGCCGCATAGGGCGCCCAGAAGGCGCGCGCCGAATGCGCGGCCCCGGACGACATGAGAATGGCGCGGCCGGCGTCGGACAGCCTGAGCAGCGGGTCGACCGAGCGGATCAGCCGCCAGGTCGAGGTGACATTGATGGTCATAACCTTCTCGAAGGTTTTGGCCTCGACATGGCCGATCGGCGAGATGACGCCGAGCACACCGGCATTGGCCACCAGAATGTCGAGCTTGCCCCAGCGCTCGTGAATGGCGCCGCCCAGCCGGTCGATGCCGGCCATGTCTGAGAGGTCGAGAGGCACCAACGTCGCTTCGCCCTTGCCGGTTTTCGCGCGCTCGGCCTTGATCTGGTCGTCGAGTTCTTCCAGCCCGCCGACGGTCCGGGCTACCGCAATGACATGGGCCCCAGCGGCGGCAAGTTCCTTGGCGATGAAGTAGCCGATGCCGCGCGAGGCGCCGGTAACGACCGCGACGCGGCCGGAGAGGTCGAGGGTCATGCGAGCGCTTTCAAGGATAGCAGTTGGGCTTTACGCCCCGTTGTTCGCCAGCAGCGACAGCGTGCGCACATTGTCGTGACCTTCGAAGTCGAGCAGGCGGGTCGGGTACTGGCCGGTGAAACAGGCGTCGCAGAATTGCGGCTGCTCATTGTCGCGGCTGGCTTCGCCGACGGCGCGGTAGAGCCCGTCAATGGTGAGGAAGCCGAGCGAATCGACACGGATGAACTCGGCCATTTCCTCGATCGACATGCGCGATGCCAAAAGCTTCGACTTCTCCGGCGTGTCGACGCCGTAGAAGCACGACGCGCTGGTCGGCGGCGAGGCGATGCGCATATGCACTTCCTTGGCGCCGGCGTCGCGCACCATCTGCACGATTTTCTGGCTGGTGGTGCCGCGCACGATCGAATCGTCGACCAACACCACGCGCTTGCCCTCGATCATCCGGCGGTTGGCGTTGTGCTTGAGCTTGACGCCCATATGGCGGATCGAATCGCCGGGCTGGATGAAGGTTCGGCCGACATAGTGGTTGCGGATGATACCGAGTTCGAAGGGGATGCCTGCCGCCTGGGAGAAGCCGATTGCCGCCGGCGTGCCGGAATCCGGCACCGGCACGACGATATCGGCCTCGACCGGGCTTTCCTGCGCCAATTCGGCGCCGATACGCTTGCGCACTTCGTAGACATTGCGGCCTTCGACCGAGGAGTCCGGGCGGGCGAAATAGACATATTCGAAGATGCAGAAGCGGGTCTTCTGCGGCTCGAAGGGGAACAGGCTCTCGATGCCCTTCGAGGTCACCACGACCATTTCGCCGGGCTTCAGGTCGCGCACGAAGCGGGCGCCGATAATGTCGAGCGCGCAGGTTTCGGAGGCCAGGATCCAGGCGCCGTCCAGGTCGCCGAGCACCAGCGGGCGGATGCCGAGCGGATCGCGGCAGCCGATCATCTTCTTGGAGGTCATCGCGACCAGCGAGAAAGCGCCTTCGACCTGACGCACGGCGTCGATGAAGCGCGAATTCAAATCGCGTTCCTTACTGGTGGCAACGAGATGCAGCAGCGTCTCGGTGTCGGAGGTCGACGAGAAGATCGCGCCCTGCTTCTGCAGCGCGCGCTGCACGGTCATGGCGTTGGTGAGATTGCCGTTATGGGCGACGGCAAAGCCGCCATCGGCGAGTTCGGCGAAGAAGGGCTGGATGTTGCGCATGCCGGCGCCGCCGGTCGTGGCATAGCGCGTGTGGCCGATGGCACGGTTGCCTTGCAGGCTGTCGATGACGTGCTGCTTGGTGAAGGTGTCGCCGATCAGGCCGACATGGCGTTCGACATGGAACTGCGTGCCGTCATAGGAGACGATGCCGGCCGCTTCCTGGCCGCGATGCTGCAGCGCATGCAGGCCTAGCGTTACGATGGCCGCAGCGTCCTGCCGGCCGAAAATGCCGAACACCCCGCATTCGTCGTGGAAATGATCGTCTGCTTCGGCGGAAAGCACGTCGTCCGCGTCTGCCTTCGAAACTGCCATGGGGCTCAAGCTCCGCTAAAATGGCCATATAGTGCGATAGCGCCGCGAAAGCAACGTAGTCAGGCCGGAACTGCCGGGATGGCGCCTGTCCGGCACCATCCGTCCGTATCAGTTTGCCGGCGCGGCCGGAGCCGGAGCAGCGGGCGCGGGTGCGTTATCGGCCGGAGCGTCGGTCTCGTCGTCGGGCGCCGGCGTATCGTCACCGGTTGCCGGAGCATCCGCCGCCGGTGCATCGGCCGCCGGAGGCGTCTCGGCTGCCGCCTGATTCGGATTGAGCTTCTTCAGGATGGCGTTTTCCGGATCTTCGGGCAGCAGGCTTTCCAGCTTGGCGCCGATGGTCTCGAGCAGCGGCTTCGACTTGGCGTTGGCGATCCAGGCAGGGGCCTTGGCGCCGGCCAGCCAGTTGAAGAACAGTAGCGCCACGGCGACTACGAGGACGCCGCGCGCGGCGCCATAGAGGAAGCCCAGCGTACGGTCGAGCGCGCCGATCCTGGAATCGATGATCCAGTCGGCAAGCTTCATGGTGATGACGGAAACGACGATCAGCGCGATGAGGAAGACGATGCCGGCGGATGCCGCCATGGCGATCTTGTCGCTTTCGACATAGGGCTGAACGTAAGGCAGCACCGGCTTGTAGAAGAAGAATGCCGCCGCGGCGGCAGCCGCCCAGGACACGACGGACAGGATTTCGCGTGACAGGCCGCGAACCATGGCGAGCATCGCCGAGACCAGGGTGAAGCCGACGAGAATTCCGTCCAGCAGCGTAATCGGCATGTCTTTCGCCCCACTCAGATTGTCTTTTCACGGCTCGGGCGAGCCGCGTCAATCTTCCACGTCGACACGGCTGCGCCGTGAGCCGGCTATGCGTGCGACGAGATCGGCAAGTTCGGTCGGCTGGAAAGCGCCGGCCCCGATCCCCCCGACAACCTCCTCGCTGCCCAAGGGCAGAACCGCACTTCCAAAACCCAGCTTTTCGGCCTCTTTAAGGCGCTGCTGCGCATGCGCAACCGGCCTCACTGCACCCGACAGGCTGATTTCGCCGAAATAGACGCAATCGGCGGGAAGGGCAAGACCGGTGAGCGACGAAACCAGTGCAGCGGCAACCGCCAGATCGGCCGCCGGCTCGGAAATCCGGTAGCCGCCGGCGACGTTGAGGTAGACATCGTGGGTGCCGAAGCGCACGCCGCAATGGGCTTCGAGTACGGCAAGGATCATCGACAGCCGTGCGCCGTCCCAGCCGACGACGGCACGGCGCGGCGTGCCCAATGTGGACGGCGCCACCAGTGCCTGGATCTCGACCAGCACCGGACGTGTCCCTTCCATGCCGGCAAATACCGCGGCACCCGGCGATTTTGCGTGGCGTTCGCCGAGGAACAGCTCCGACGGATTGGCGACCTCGCGCAAGCCCTTGTCCGACATCTCGAAGACGCCGATCTCGTCGGTCGGCCCAAAACGGTTCTTCACCGTGCGCAGGATGCGGTAGTGATGGCCGCCTTCGCCTTCGAAATAGAGAACGGCGTCGACCATGTGCTCGACGACGCGCGGACCGGCGATCTGGCCTTCCTTGGTGACATGGCCGACCAGCACGATGGCAGCACCGGTGGATTTGGCGTAGCGGATCATCGCTTGCGCCGAGGCGCGCACCTGGGTGACGGTGCCGGGCGCCGAGTCGGCCATGTCGGTCCACAGCGTCTGGATGGAATCGAGGATGACGAGGTCCGGCCTTCTGCCGTCGGCTATTGTTGCCAGGATATCCTCGACATTGGTCTCCGCGGCAAGTTCGACCGGCGTGTCGGCGACGCCAAGCCGCTGCGCCCGCAGCCGGATCTGCGCGACAGCCTCTTCGCCCGAGACATAGACGATGCGGTGGCCTTTTGACGCCAATGCTGCTGCGGCCTGGGTAAGCAGCGTCGACTTGCCGATGCCGGGATCGCCGCCGACCAGCAGCGCCGAGCCGCGCACGAAACCGCCGCCGGTGGCGCGGTCGAGTTCGCCAATGCCGGAGATGATCCGCGGCGCATCCTCGATGTCACCGGACAGGCTGGTCAGCACCACGGCGCGGCCCTTGCGCGCATTGCGCGTGTTGGCCGGTCCCGAGCCGATGCCGCCGGACGTGCCTTCCTCGACGAGTGTGTTCCACTCGCCGCAGGCATCGCATTTGCCGGCCCAGCGCTGATGCACCGACCCGCAATTCTGGCAGATGAACTGGACGCGCGATTTAGCCATGGAGTGATGCTGCCTGCAAATGACCGAAGGAGGGTGATCTTGCACACCCCCCTCTGTCCTGCCGGACATCTCCCCCGCAAGGGGGGAGATTGGCTATCGTCGCTGCTTTCGCCAATCCCCAACGTCGCAAGATGAGCGCCATTCGCAAAGCTGCTGATCTCCCCCCTTGCGGGGGAGATGGCCGGCAGGCCAGAGGGGGGTGTGACGGAGCGCTGCGGTAGGCCAAAAAGCTACTCGAACCTCTCCGCAATATGATGCTCTTCGGCGAGGTCGGAAAACCGTGTGAACTCGCCATGGAAGGCGAGGCTCACCGAACCTGTCGGGCCGTGGCGCTGCTTGGCGACGATGACTTCGGCCTTGCCGCGCATCTCGTTCATCTCGTGTTCCCACTTGATGTAATCGTCGGTGCCGGGCTTCGGTTCGCGGTTCTTCAGATAATATTCCTCGCGGTAGACGAACATCACCACGTCGGCGTCCTGCTCGATCGAGCCGGATTCGCGAAGATCGGACAGCTGCGGGCGTTTGTCTTCGCGGCTTTCGACCTGACGCGACAGCTGCGACAGCGCGATGATCGGAACGGAGAGTTCCTTGGCCAGCGCCTTGAGGCCGGTGGTGATCTCGGTGATTTCCTGCACCCGGTTCTGTGACGATTTCGCGCTCGACCCCTGCATCAGCTGGATATAGTCGATGACGATGAGGTCGAGGCCGCGCTGACGCTTCAGCCGCCGCGCCCGCGCCGACAGCTGCGCGATCGAGATACCGCCGGTCTGGTCGATGAACAGCGGGATCTTCTGCATGGTCTGCGAGCAGGCGACCAGCTTTTCGAAATCCATCTCCGAAATCTCGCCGCGGCGGATTTTTGACGACGAAATTTCCGTCTGTTCGGAAATGATGCGGGTGGCGAGCTGCTCGGACGACATTTCCAGCGAGAAGAAGCCGACGACGCCGCCATTGGCTGCCTTGAACGAGCCGTCGGCCTGCTGCGCCGGCTCATACATCTCGGCAATGTTGAAGGCGATGTTGGTGGCGAGCGACGTCTTGCCCATGCCCGGACGGCCGGCAATGATGATCAGATCCGACGCCTGCAGGCCACCCATGCGGCGGTCGAGATCGCGCATGCCGGTGGCGAGGCCCGACAAATGGCCGTCGCGCATATAGGCGGCGTTGGCCATGTCGACGGCGGTCTTGACCGCGTCGGTGAAGCTCTCGAAGCCGCCATCATAGCGGCCGGTTTCGGCCAGTTCGAACAGCCGCCGCTCGGCATCCTCGATCTGTTCGGACGGCGCCATGTCGACCGGCGCGTCATAGGCGATGTTGACCATGTCCTCGCCGACGGTAATCAGTGCCCGGCGCGTGGCCAGATCGTAGATGGCGCGGCCATAATCGGTGGCATTGACGACGGTGACGGCTTCGACCGCCAGACGAACCACATATTGCGCCACCGTCATGTCGCCGACCTTCTCGTCGGCCGGCAGGAAGGTTTTCAGCGTGATCGGCGTCGCCACCTTGCCCATGCGGATTAGCTCGGCCGCGACCTCGAAGATTTTCCGGTGCAGCGGCTCGTAGAAATGGCCGGCCTTGAGGAAGTCGGAGACGCGGTAGAAGGCATCGTTGTTGACGAGGATGGCGCCGAGCAGCGCCTGCTCGGCCTCGATGTTGTTCGGCGCTTCACGATAAAGCGGTTGCTGCTCCGCCACGCCGAATTTTCGCGCTGCCTCTGCCATGATGTCCCCGATTTTGATCCCGGCTTCTCGATATCAGAACGAGATAAATCGGTGCTGACCTTTCTGCATCACCGCACGACCAATCAACCTCGATGCCCCGTTGTTCACAGGGGCGGCAAACCGTCCACAGAAGAGTGTTTCCGCGCCCCGATTCCGGTTGACTCAGAAAGGCGCTGACTTCTATCCGAGTCGTTGGAACAGAGCAAGAACAATCTCGGTGATTACCCGCTTCTTCCGTCCAATGTATCGCCCCAGTCCAGCCGCCGCGCTGCCTTGAACAGCTCGCCCTCGCGCTTGGTGAAAAGTGTCTCGCCGGCGCCGCCATCCGGCTGGCACAGTTTGAGCAGCACCTTGCCGGAGCCCGATTTCGGCGGCGCAATCACGCGCGGCTGACGTACAGGCGCGGCTTGCCGCGACGCCGCGACGTAGATGAATTTCTCGTCCTCCCACGGCACGTCGGCGTCCTTGGCCAGGCGGTGCCGGCGCGAGCGGGCGACGCGGCGCGAAAAATGGCACCAGTCGGGCGGCTCAAGCGGGCAGGGCGCCTCATGCGGACAAGGCGCCAGCACGTGCGCCCCGGCCTCCAGCAATTGCCTGCGCACTGCCAGGATGCGCTGCCAGCCGGCCGGTGTGCCGGGCTCGACGATCAGCAGTGTGTCGCCGGTCAACTGCCAGAGCCGGCCGACAAGCTTCGGCAGCGATGCCGGCGCGATCTCGTCCAGCACATAGGCGCAGGTGACCAGATCGGCAGGCTTGAGATCGGCAAGGTCGATGGTCACGTCGCCGGCGCGCCAGTCCATCCTGGTGGCGATGGTATCAAGGGCGAGCGACTGGCCAACCTTGCGCACCGCGGCGCTTGCTTCAACCAGAACCGCCTCTTCGAGGTCGGGCCACAGGTCTGTAGTGGCCCAAAGCACCGTGCCAGGACCGGCGCCGACATCGAGCAAGCTCGTTGGCTGGAAATCGGGCCGCGCATAGGCGAGTTCGTCGAGACCGGCCCGTACCGCCGCGTAGGTCGCCGGCAGCCGCGTCGCCAGATAGGCTTTTACCGCCATCTCTTCGGCCATGTGCAGGCGGCCGTCGCGCAATTCGGCGCGGTAGCGGTCAGACAGCGTCTTCGCCGCCTGGCGCAGCACCGCCAGCGGTATCGTTTCGAGCAGGCGCTCGACGCCTTGTCGCAGCGAGGCGGGGAGTTCCACGCTCAGGCTCCGCGTGGCGCGAGCACCGAGGCGCGGGCGAACTCGACAAGGGTGGTGGCGATGGTGGGCAGGCAGGTCATTAAAAAAGGTCTCGCGAGAACGAGACCTTTTTCAGTGTCAGAGCCGTCAATGGCAAGCGGCAATCGCAATCGAGGCGTTATTCGCGATCCGCCACCTTGCGACGGCGCGCTGGCTTGGCCGCAACGGACCTGACAGCAACGGACCTGGCAGGCACAGACCTGGCGACAGCAGGCTCGGCGGCCGCCGCCTCCTGACGATGCCCCATTTCGCGCATTTCGAGCGCCTTTTCACATTTGGCCATGTAGTCGCGCGTCATCGGCAGCGTGTCGTTCTTCTTGGCGATCTGGATCTGGAAGATCACCAGATCCTGCCAGCGGAAGGCGGCTTCCGAAGCCGCCAGATAGAACTCCCACATCCTGCAGAAGCGCTCGTCATAGATGGCCTTGGCCTTGTCCCGGTTGGCGGCAAAGCGCTGGCCCCAATGCTTCAGCGTATCGGCATAGTGCAGCCGCAGAATCTCGATGTCGGTGACTACAAGGCCCGACTTCTCGATCGCCGGCATCACCTCCGACAGCGAAGGAATGTAGCCGCCCGGAAAAATGTACTTGCGGATGAAGGCGCTGGTCGCCCACGGCACGCCGGAGCGGCCGATCGTGTGCAAGAGCATGACGCCGTCCGGCTTCAACAGCGTCGCCGACTTGTCGAAGAAAGTGCGGAAGTGGTTGACGCCGACATGCTCGAACATGCCGACCGAGACGATGCGGTCGAAGCGTTCGTTGAGTTCGCGGTAGTCCTTGAGGTCGAAATGCACGCGGTCCTGCAAGCCTTGCGCATGCGCCCGGTCGGTGGCGACGCCGTGCTGCTCGGTCGACAGCGTCACGCCTTGCACGTCGACATCGAAAGCCTTGGCGAGATAGAGGCCGAGCCCACCCCAGCCGGAGCCGATATCGAGCACGGTCTGGCCGGCCTTTAGCCTGAGCTTGGCGGCGATATGGCGTTTCTTGGCCATCTGCGCCTCGTCGAGCGTCATGTCCGGCTGTTCGAAATAGGCGCAGGAATACTGCATGTCGTCGTCTAGGAAGAGCCGGTAGAGGTCACCCGACAAATCATAGTGGCGCTGCACGTTGCGGCGCGCCCGTGATGCGGTGTTGATCTGCTGCAGGCGGCGAAAGGCGTGGCGCAGACCCTCGATGGCCTTCGACCAGGTGGCGTCGATACCGCCGCTGCCCATGTTCTGGAAGGCGATGCGCATCATACCCAGTACGCCGCCCTCGATGATGTCGAGTTCGCCGTCCATATAGGCTTCCGGCACGGCCAGCATCGGATCGAAGGTAATGGCGCGCTCGGCATGCGCGGTCTTGATGTGCATATGCACCGGCTCGCCGCTGCCGTCGCCGAAAACCACTGTCGAGCCCTTCGGCCCGGTGACTTTCAGATTGCCCGTACGCACCAGGCGGTCGAGAACGCGCTTCAACAGAATATTCATCACCAAATGTCCCCTCACGGTCAGACTGGCGGACCAATTCTGCAACAATATATAGGGGTTCGAAAAGTTCCATTTGGCACAAAAATGCCCGGGCGAGAGGCCCGGGCATTGGTCCAGAAAGGCTGGATGACGAGGAAGTGATTGGAGCGCTGCTCCCCTCGCTTCCCGATCAGGCCCCGTGCGGGATCAGGCGTTGTCTTCTTCGCCGCCTTCGAACTCGGTGTTCGGGTCGAAGAAGTTCTCCGGCCGTGCGTTGTCGTTGATGTCATCGCCATAGATGGCTTCGGCGGTGGTCAGCGTCTCGCCCTTGGCCTGGCGCTCGGCTTCGTCGGCCGTGCGGGCGATGTTGAGGCTGATGGTGACCTCGACTTCCGGATGCAGCGCAATCGCCACATTGGTGACGCCGATAGTCTTGATCGGCTGGTTGAGCTGGATCTGGTTGCGGTTGACCGAGAACCCTTCGGCGGTCAGCAGGTCGGCGATGTCGCGGGTCGACACCGAACCGTAGAGCTGGCCTGTCTCGCCGGCCGAACGTACGGCGATGAAGCTCTTGCCGTCGAGCTTTTCGGCAACCTGGCTGGCTTCCGACTTGCGCTCGAGGTTGCGGGCTTCGAGCTGCGCGCGCTGCCCTTCGAACTTCTTCTTGTTGGCTTCGTTGGCGCGCAGCGCCTTGCCCTGCGGCAAGAGGAAGTTGCGGGCAAAGCCGTCCTTGACCTTGACGGTATCACCCATCTGGCCGAGGCGGGAAACGCGTTCGAGAAGAATCACTTGCATGGTCTTGTTCCTTCGTCTGGCACCGACCGCGGGATCGGCGCCGAATTGAATGGAACAGGTCAGGAAGCTCTGAGCGCCTTGGCGCCGGTGTCGCTGTCCTGCCTGTCGCGGCAGTTAGAGGCTTTTCAGCTCAACTCGGGATTTCAATGCATGTCGCCAAAAGTGGTCCCGGTTTTGGGACAACGACATGCATCATCAAATTACCCCTGCGGCGCCCGTCGCCGTGGGAGAAGGAAGCAGGCGGCGAACCGCCCGCTCGAAAGTCTTAGCGAACCACGTAGGGCAGCAGGCCGAGGAAGCGGGCGCGCTTGATCGCCTTGGCGAGTTCGCGCTGCTTCTTCTGGCTGACGGCGGTGATGCGCGACGGCACGATCTTGCCGCGCTCGGAAATGTAGCGCTGCAGAAGACGCACGTCCTTGTAGTCGATCTTGGGCGCGTTGGCGCCGGAGAACGGGCAGGTCTTGCGGCGGCGATGGAACGGGCGCCGGGTCGGGATCTGATTGATGTCGACCATTATTCTGCACCTCCTTCAACGCCTTCGCGCGGACGGCGCGGACCACGATCGCCACCGGCGTCGCCAAATGAGCGCGGCGGACGATCGCCACGGTCGCCGCGATCACGGTCGCCGAACGAGCGCGGACCACGATCACCACGGTCGCGGTCGCCGAAGCCGCCGCGTTCCGAGCGCTCTTCGCGCTTCTGCATCATGGCCGACGGGCCTTCCTCATGCGCCTCGACCTTGACGGTCAGGAAACGCAGCACGTCCTCGGACAGGCCCATCTGGCGCTCCATCTCGTTGAGCGCTGCCGGCGGGCAGTTGAGGTCCATAAGCGTGTAGTAAGCCTTCCGGTTCTTGTTGACCCGGTAGGTGAGGGACTTCAGTCCCCAGTTCTCGACCCGGCCGACGGACCCGCCATTTGCGGAGATGACGCCCTTGTACTGTTCGACAAGCGCATCGACCTGCTGCTGCGAGAGGTCCTGCCGGGCAAGGAACACATGTTCGTATAGAGCCATAGTGGTTCAGTGCCTTTCTTCGTTTCTCTCCCGGATCCTCGCGGCAAAAGCCTCTGCAACTTCTCTGACCCGCTGATCCCGAAGGGGCGGGGAAGAAAGGAGCATTTCGAGACGGTCGAGAGCGGAGACACGGGAGGCGGAAGCGCTTCTGGCTTCACACGAAGGTTTTGGGTAAAACCTCCGGCCCTCCGTTCAGCCCCCAGCAAGGACCGGCAGATTGCGGGCGTCTATATAGCAATTTGGCTGGAAGGCAAGGGTAACGCATGCTCCGGACAGCGTCCTGGCGTCGCAGGGTTGGATAAAGACCAGGCATCAACTCGTATGCGGGGTACCACCGTTGATCGTTTCGGGGAAGAAGTCCGGAGCCGCCTTACGCTTGCCGAACATCATGTCGTATTGCAGCAAGCGGTAATCGTTGATCGCCGGATCAACGTCCTTCTGCCGCGCCCAGTCCGGCGTGGCCTCACCTGACGGTGTCAAAAGCAGATTGCGGTCGACGACGCGATAGCGTTCGCGCAGCGCGCCCAGGAAGCCGGTGTAGTAGGGGTGCGTGATCCCGGCCGTTGTCAGGATGTGGTAGGGCAGGAAGGCCGGGCTCACGGCGCCCATATCCTGCGCCGGACCGGTGCGGTTAGACCAGATGACCAGCGGCGTCTGATGATGCTCCAGTGCCGCCGCCGGCGTCGGTTCCTTGCGCGGCGCGACATTGTCCTTCAGGTAACCGGTTTCGACATAGACGGGGCCGAGCGGCGGCAGATGGTCGCCGAAGAAGGCGATGACCGTCGGCCGGTCGCGCTTCTTCGCCCATTCGATCAGCCGCTCGAGGCCGCGATCGGCATCGGCGGAGCCTTCGGCATAGCTGAGCAGCGATTCCCGCGCCCATGTGCTGATCGGCGCCGCGACCTTGTGGGTCGGATTGTAATAGCGGTACGGCTCGTAGGGACCGTGGTTCTGCAGGCTGACGGCGAAGAAGAACACCGGCCGCTCGCTGGCGTCGGCCTCTGCGATGATCTCGTCGGTCATCGAGGCATCGGAAGCCAGCGGCCCGCGCTTTTCCAGTGGCGGCAGCGTCTCTTCCGAGCGGAAATCGTTGAAGCCGAAATCGGCATAGACGGCGCCCCTGTTCCAGAACCAGTTGGTGCCCGGATGGATGGCGCGCGCCCGGTAGCCCTCGCTTTTCAGGAAGGTCGCCAGCGACGGCGTCGGCGTGCGCACATATTGCTGGTAGGGGATCGAGCCCGCCGGCAGGAAGGCATTGGAAAAGCCGGTCAGCGCCTCGAATTCGATGTTGGCGGTCATGCCGCCGAATTCCGGCGAAAACATATAGCCGGAACGCAGCGCCCTCACATTGGGGATCGGGTCAGGCGTGATTGTGACGCCGGGCAGCTTGGTCGGATCCCAGAAAGATTCGCTCATCACCACGATGATGTCGGGTTTCTCATCCGGTACCGAGGCCGCCACAGCAGGCCTGTCGATCGCGTCGATCGCCTTGTCGGAATAGCCCGCCGGCGCCGAGACATGCGCCATCGGCACGTTGAGCGCGAAGGCCAGCGCAAACCCGTTGGAGGCGTAGTTCTCCTTCTGGTCCCACATGATCGGGATGATCTGCAGCCGGTCGCGGGTCCACGAGAAGGTGGCGTAGTCCATGATTGAGACGAAGAAGGCGAGCAGCGGCACTGCCAGCGTCAGCCGCGCCAGCCGCCCTTTGCGGCTGAGGATCGGAACCTTGCGGCGCCACAACCGCCAGCCATAGATCAGCAGCGACAGGCCGGCGACGATGCCGACCGCCATGGCGAGCGCCGTCCAGGGCCGTTCGCGCACCAGGAGCGGCATCAGTGCCATGATCTGGCGCGAATAAAGAAAATCGGTTGGGTAGAGCGGATCGCCGAGATAATGCGACTTCTGATGCCCGACAAAGGCCAGCGCCAGCGTCAGCGGCGCCACGATCATCAGGCTCTGGTGACTGCGGCCAAGCACGGCGTCCAGTCCCATCAGCACCAATGCAAAGACAATGATGGTGGTCCAGCCCGGCTTGAATGGCTGCAGGAAGAAGTCGACCGTGCCGAAGAAGTCGCCGCGCACGATCCATTCGATGGCGAACACCAGGATGGCGGAGGCAAGCAGCGTGACCAGACCGTAGCGGATGACCGGCCATCTGCGCCCCGGCAGGTAGCCGGTGGACGGATCGTCTTCCAAGAACTGTGGCGCGGGTACGGTCGCGCCCTTCCTGATCCTAGCCACGTCTCTTCCCCCGGCCCAAGCAACGCGCATTTCCACTCGCGCCACCGTTCTGTCATAGAACTGTCATGCAAAAGCTAGCGCCTGTGGCGAAAATAAGAAGAGCCAGCAAACGATTCGTGAGCGGTTTTCATCAGGTGTGATCGGCAAAAAGCCTTTGGGAACAGGGACTCGAGGTCAGCTCCGGTTCAAGCGAGAGCCGAAATGCCGCCTTCGGGCTTGACTTGGCGGTCCGCCTTGCGTCACAGGCAGGAAAAATCAGCCGCTGGAGAGCGCCCAAATGGCCGTCGCATTCACCTTTCCGGGACAGGGCAGCCAGGCTGTCGGCATGGGCAAGGACCTCGCCGACGCCTTCCCCGAGGCACGCAGGGTGTTCGAGGAAGTCGATGATGCGCTGGGCGAAAAGCTGTCGAAACTGATCTGGGAAGGCCCGGAAGAGGCGCTGACCCTGACTGCCAATGCCCAGCCGGCGCTGATGGCGGTCTCGCTGGCGGGAATCCGCTCGCTGGAAGCGCGCGGCTTTTCGCTGAAGGACAAGGTTGCCTACGTTGCCGGTCATTCGCTCGGCGAATATTCCGCCCTTGCCGCGGCCGGTTTCGTTTCGGTCGCCGATGCCGCCCGGCTGCTGCGCATCCGCGGCAACGCCATGCAGGCGGCGGTGCCGGCCGGCGAGGGCGCCATGGCGGCGATCATCGGACTGGAACAGCCCGACGTCGAAGCCGCTTGCACCGAGGCCGCAACGGGATCCGGCAAGGTCTGCCAGATCGCCAACGACAATGGCGGCGGCCAGCTGGTGATCTCCGGCGCCAGGGCGGCGGTGGAACTCGCCGCGAAACTGTGCACCGAAAAGGGCGCCAAGCGGGCGCTGATGCTGCAGGTCTCCGCACCCTTCCATTCGGCGCTGATGGCGCCGGCGGCCGATGTCATGCGCGAGGCGCTGGCCGGCGTGACCAAGAATGCACCGGTGGTGCCCGTCGTCTCCAACGTCACTGTAGTCCCGACCAGCGACCCCGACGAGATCGCGCGCCGCCTGGTCGAGCAGATCACCGGCCGCGTGCGCTGGCGCGAAACGGTGGAGTGGTTCGGCGCCAATGGCGTCGCCACGCTCTTTGAGATCGGCGCCGGCAAGGTGCTTTCCGGCCTGGCGCGGCGGATCAGCCGCGACATCGCCACATCGGCCGTCGGCACGCCGGCCGATGTCGAGGCGGCGCTGGCCGCGCTTGCATAATCCACTGGCGATTCAACCCCTCCCGTGGGAAGGGTGTTCTCTTAAGATCAGGAGACGAAAATGTTCGAACTGACCGGCCGCAAGGCGCTCGTCACCGGCGCATCGGGCGGCATTGGCGAGGCGATTGCCCGGGTGCTGCATGCGCAAGGCGCCATTGTCGGCTTGCACGGCACCCGCGTCGAGAAACTGGAGACCCTGGCCGGCGAACTCGGCGACCGGGTAAAGCTGTTCCCGGCCAATCTTGCCGACCGTGACGAGGTCAAGGCGCTTGGCCAGAAGGCCGAAGCCGAACTCGAAGGCGTCGACATACTGGTCAACAATGCCGGCATCACCAAGGACGGCCTGTTCGTGCGCATGGCGGACGCGGATTGGGACAGCGTGCTGGAGGTGAACCTCACCGCCGTGTTCCGGCTGACCCGCGAGCTGACCCATCCGATGATGCGCCGCCGCCATGGCCGCATCATCAACATCACCTCGGTGGTCGGCGTCACCGGCAATCCTGGCCAGACCAATTATTGCGCCTCCAAGGCCGGCATGATCGGCTTTTCCAAGTCGCTGGCGCAGGAGATCGCCACCCGCAACATCACCGTCAACTGCGTCGCCCCGGGCTTTATCGAATCGGCCATGACCGACAAGCTCAACGACAAGCAGAAAGACGCGATAATGGCCGCGATCCCGACGCGCCGCATGGGCACGAGTGTTGAAGTGGCGTCGGCCGTCGCCTATCTCGCCTCCAACGAGGCAGCCTACGTCACCGGCCAGACCATCCATGTCAACGGTGGCATGGCCATGATCTGACAGGATATTGCCGGGTGATAAGAAGACATGGCCGGCTTGTGAAAAGAGACCATTTCGCCTTGGACCTCAGCCATTTTTCGTGTAATGCGGCCCGCAACCCGGCGGTTCGGGCAAAAACCGGTCCGGCATCGTTGCGTTTCCGGCAGGACCATCTTTCAGCTTGATTAGCGGCATTCTGCCCGCTAACGAAGACAGACAAACAAAAGACGAGGATGCCCCAAATGAGTGACACCGCAGAGCGCGTCAAGAAGATCGTCATCGAACATCTTGGCGTCGATGCCGACAAGGTGACGGAGCAGGCGAGCTTCATCGATGATCTGGGCGCGGACAGCCTCGACACGGTCGAACTCGTCATGGCCTTCGAAGAAGAGTTCGGCGTCGAGATTCCGGACGATGCGGCCGAGACCATCCTGACCGTCGGCGATGCCGTGAAGTACATCGACAAGGCTTCGGCCTGACACTATCCGCAGTCATCACCGGGGAGGACCTGCGATGAGGCGTGTCGTCGTCACGGGCCTTGGCCTGGTTTCGCCGTTCGGCATGGGCTTCGAGCACAGCTGGAAGGAACTTCTGACCGGCCGCAGCGCCGCCAAGCGCGTCACCGAGTTCGAAGTGGAAGATCTTGCCTGCAAGATCGCCCACGTCATTCCTCGCGGTGACGGCACCAACGGCACGCTCAATCCCGAAGCCGTGCTCGAGCCCAAGGAACTGCGCAAGATCGGCGACTTCATCCTTTACGGGATTGCGGCCGCCGACGAAGCGCTGAAGGATTCCGGCTGGGAGCCCAGCACCGAAGCCGAGCGCTGCGCCACCGGCGTCATGATCGGCTCCGGCATTGGCGGCCTCGAGGGCATCGCCGAGAACGCTATCATCCTGAAAGAGCGCGGACCGCGCCGTATCAGTCCATTCTTCATTCCCGGCAACATTATCAACCTGGTATCTGGCCAGGTATCGATCCGGCATGGGCTGAAAGGCCCCAACCACGCCGTCGTCACCGCCTGCTCGACCGGCGCGCACGCCATTGGCGATGCCGCCCGGCTGATCATCTTCGGCGATGCCGACGTGATGCTGGCCGGCGGCGCGGAATCGCCGGTGACCAGACTATCGCTTGCCGGCTTCGCTGCTTGCCGGGCACTGTCCACCGACCGCAACGACACGCCTGAGAAGGCCTCGCGTCCCTATGACCGCGACCGTGACGGCTTCGTCATGGGCGAGGGCGCCGGCGTCGTGGTGCTGGAAGAACTCGAACACGCCAAGGCGCGCGGCGCCAAGATCTATGCCGAGGTCACCGGCTACGGCCTGACCGGCGATGCCTATCACATCACCGCACCGGCCGAAGACGGCGACGGCGCCTTCCGCTGCATGACGGCGGCGCTGAACCGGGCCAAGCTGACGCCCGCCGACGTCGACTACATCAACGCGCACGGCACCTCGACCATGGCCGACACGATCGAACTCGGCGCCGTCGAGCGGCTGGTCGGCAACGCCGCCTCGAAAATCTCGATGTCGTCGACCAAGTCGTCGATCGGCCATCTCCTGGGTGCCGCGGGCGCCGCCGAGGCGATCTTTTCGATCCTCGCTATCAGAGACAACATCGCGCCAGCCACCATCAATCTTGACAACCCGGAACGCGAAACCGCGATCGATCTTGTTCCGAACACGCCACGGCATCGCCAGGTCGACGTGGCGCTGTCCAACTCCTTCGGCTTCGGCGGCACCAACGCTTCGCTGGTATTCCAGCGTTATACAGGCTGATTGCGGTATCGACCGGCGCGCCAGCGGTCTGTCGTCAATTTTGCCATATTCAAGCCTACTCTGCCGCTGGGGATTCGTCGCATCGGCCTGAAACCGAAGGCGCTTTTTTAAAAGCACGATGCGTAGGCTTGAAATGTTAGGGCACGCTGTGCGTCCAATCGGGCGCATGGTCGCTCTAAGAGATCAGATGGTAGGGCGCTAATGAACACCAATCCGGGCGGCAGCGGACAATTCGGACAAAACCAGCAGACCGGCCCGATCGTGCCGAAGACCGCGGCCGAAGCTTTGCGCCCGGAAGCCGGCACACCACCACCAAAGCGCTCGCGCGCCTCGCGCAGCCAAGTCGTCGTGTTCATGAACTTCGTCATCTCCGCGGTGATGTTGATGATCCTCGCCGCCGGCGTTTCGCTCTATTTCGGCAAGCAGGCATTCAACGAACCGGGCCCGTCGGTGGCCGGCGACACCTTCCTGGTCAAGCCGAGCACCGGCGTCCAGGATATTGCCGACCAGCTCGAACGGCGTGGGCTGATCAGCGATGCCCGCATCTTCCGCATCGCCGTGCGGGTCTATGGCAATGATTCAGCGCTGAAGGCAGGCGAATACGAGATAAAGCCGCGCGCCTCCATGCGCGACATCATGGAGCTTCTGAAGAGCGGCAAGTCGGTGATGTATTCGCTGACCATTCCCGAGGGCCTGACGGTCGAGCAGGCGCTGCAGCGCATCGCCGAGCAGGATGCGCTGACCGGCGACATGCCGGCCGCCAAGCCGGCTGAGGGCAGCCTCGCCACCGACACGCTGCGCTTTACCCGCGGCGCCACGCGCCAACAGATGGTCGACAAGCTGCTCGCCGACCAGAAGAAGCTGGTCGACGAGGTCTGGCAGCGGCGCGCGCCCGACCTGCCTCTGGCCAATGTCGACGACTTCGTCACCTTGGCCTCCATTGTCGAAAAGGAAACCGGCCGGGGCGACGAGCGCTCGCGCGTTGCCGCCGTCTTCCTCAACCGTCTGGCCAAGGGCATGCGGCTGCAATCCGATCCGACCATCATCTACGGCCTGTTCGGCGGCAAGGGCAAACCCGCCGACCGGCCGATTTATCAGTCTGACATCCAGAAACAGACGCCTTACAACACCTATCTGATCAACGGCCTGCCGCCGACGCCGATCGCCAATCCCGGCCGCGCCGCGCTCGAAGCCGTCGCCAACCCGTCGAAGACCGATGATCTCTATTTCGTCGCCGACGGCACCGGCGGCCACGTCTTTGCCACCACGCTTGCCGAGCACAATGAGAACGTTGCCCGCTACCGGGCACTGCAGAAGAAGCAGGCTGAAGACGCCGCCAAGGGCGCCAAGACTCCGGGCCAGACCGATGCACCGGCGGATGGCAACGACAACGGTGACGCAAGTGGCGATGCCGCCGGTGACAGCGGTGATGCCGGCGATAGGGGTGCCGCCCAATAGCAGGCCGGCGCTTTCAGACGGATCGACCTTAAGCGATGCGGACAGAGGCGGACGCGCTGCTGCTTTGAACGAGTAGCGGGGTTCGAAGCGTTTTCGGTCTTGCTCGGGTGCCTCTGCTTCTCGATTTCAGCCCTGCGAGATCGAAACGACAGCGGAAATCAACATCTTGCTGGTGTTGCGATTCTGACATTCGCGCCGCCCGTGATATCGAACGCATGCGCGATTTGTAGAATCGGACCATCAGGGAGACACGAGCCGCATCATGAATTTGCAGAGCATGACCGGATTTGCACGCACTGTTGCCGAACATGACGGCGCCTCGATCGCCTGGGAGGTCAAGTCGGTCAACGGCAAGAGCGTCGAGGTCAGGTTGCGGTTGCCGCAAGGTTTCGAGCGGCTCGAACCGACTGTGCGGCAGACGCTGCAGAAGCGCTTTTCGCGTGGCAATTTCCAGGCGACGCTGACCGTCGGCCGCGCCGCCGGCCAGCAGGCGCAGCCGGTGGTCAACGAAGCCTTCCTCAGGGATCTGGCGGGCTTGGCCAAGCGGCTGCAGGACCAGTTCGGTGTTGGTCCGGCAACTGCCGACGGTCTGCTTTCTCTGCGCGGCGTGCTCGATATCCCTGAAACCAGCGAAACCGAGGAGGTGCGGGCAGCACTCGACGCGTCAATCCTGTCGGCGCTGGAAACGGCGCTTACAGGTCTCGAGCAGGCACGCCAGAGCGAGGGCGAAGCGCTGCGTTCGCTGCTTTCCGGCCATATCGACGCCATTGAGGCGCTGACGCTTCAAGCCGAGGCCGACCCGTCGCGCGAACCGGCGGCGATCCGCGAGCGGATCGCCGAACAGGTGCGGCTGCTGATGGATGCGTCGGCCAATCTCGATGCCGGCCGGCTGCACATGGAAGCGGCGTTCCTGGCCACCAAGGCCGATATCCGTGAAGAGATCGATCGGCTGAAGACGCATGTGGCGTCGGGCAGAGCGCTGCTGGCAAATGGCGGCGCCATCGGCCGCAAGCTCGATTTTCTGGCGCAGGAATTCAACCGCGAATCGAATACGCTGTGTTCCAAGTCAAACGCCGCCACTGTCACCGCCATCGGGCTGGAACTCAAGGCGGTGGTCGACCAGTTTCGCGAACAGGTCCAGAATCTGGAGTAAACCCGAATGGGTGCCAAGGAGCCGATGGTTGCCAGGGATCTCGGATCCCGCATTCGCCGCCGCGGGCTGATGCTGGTCCTGTCGTCGCCGTCGGGCGCCGGCAAGTCGACGATCGCGCGCAACCTGCTGGAAAGCGACGGCAGCCTGGAATTATCGGTCTCGGTCACCACCAGGCCACGCCGCGGCTCGGAGATCGAGGGCGTCCACTATCACTTCCGCACCACGCGCGAGTTCGAGCGGCTGCGCGATTCCGACGCGTTGCTCGAATGGGCCGAGGTGCACGGCAATTGCTACGCGACGCCGCGCGAGCCGGCCGAACTGGCGCTGGCGCAGGGCCGTGACATGCTCTTCGACATCGACTGGCAAGGCGCCCAGCAGCTCAAGGAGAAGATGCGCGCCGACATCGTCTCGATCTTCATCCTGCCGCCGTCGATGAAGGAATTGAAGTCGCGCCTCAAGCGCCGCGCCGAGGACCAGGAGCACGTGATCGAGACCAGGCTGAAGAACGCCCGCAACGAGATCGAGCACTGGAAGGAATATGACTTTGTCATCGTCAACGACGATCTCGACCGCGCCTTCGCCGAAGTGCGTGGCATCGTGACGGCGGAAAGGCTGCGGCGCGACCGCCGGCCCGGGCTGTTCGATTTCGTCTCGGGGTTGCTGGACGAGAAGACGGAATAGCTCGTCCACCGCTGGCAATCTAAATTAGCCGCATCAGCTGCCTGGCAGATCGTCCGGCCAACGCTGCGCTCCGTGAAGCACGCGCAGGATTCGAATCGTGCTGTTGGTCAGCTGATAGGCCGCGACATATGGCGTGCCGACGATGACGCTCTCTCGTGTCCCTGCAAGCCCGCCGATCCGGCCGCTTTGGGGAAGGTCCCGAAGACGGTTGATTGCGGCGACGATCCGCTCATCGGTGGCGATCGCGGCCGCAGGATTGTCGGCCTCGATATGCGCGAAGATGCCGTCGCGATCTGAAAGCGCGAATGGCGACCAGACGATGTTCAAGATTTAGGTTCACCCGAACGCCGCGCCGCAGCGCGTCTCTCGGCAAAATGCGCCTCGACTTGATCATCAGGAATGTCTTGTCGGGTGTCGTCGAGCGCTTCGCGAACCTTGGCGCGAAACCATAAATCATACGCCTCGTTGTTTGTGACGAGATCGATGGGCAGCGCACCCTCGTTGGCGGTTCGGGTGAGCAATATCCGCACCGCATCCGAGACCGTCAGCCCCATGCTTTCGAGCACCGCCGAAGCTCGATCCCGGATGTCGGCGTCGATACGCGTCTGGACCAGTGCATTTGCTGGCATGGCAATCTCCTTCGACGTCAATGTAATGCGTTTGAATGACGATTGCTAGGCGGCGCTAGCGCCGCCGGTCAAACCGCGTTTGTCAGCCGCACGAATTCCTCGACGCTGAGCGTCTCCGCACGCCGGGTCGGATCGATGCCGGCGCGCGTCAGCAGTGCCTCGCCACCCAGGCTCTTCACGCTCTGCCGCAGCATTTTCCGGCGCTGGCCGAAAGCGGCTTCGGTGACGCGACCGAGTTTTTTCACGTCGGTTGACAAAGGGCTGGCGCGCGGCACCAGATGCACCACCGAGGACGTTACCTTGGGTGGCGGCGTGAACGCTTGCGGCGGCACGTCGAAGGCGATCCTCGCCTCGGTCCGCCAGCCCGCCAGCACGCCGAGCCGGCCATAAGCATCGCTGCCGGCACCGGCGACAATGCGCTCGGCCACCTCGCGCTGGAACATCAGCGTCATCGATTGATAGAAGGGTGGCCAGTCCGCCACGGTCAGCCAACGGATCAACAGCTCGGTGCCGATATTGTAGGGCAGGTTGGCGGCAATCCTCACCGGGCCGTCTTGTGACGCGGTCTTGGCAAGAGCGGCAAAATCCGTCTTCAGCGCATCGCCGCTGATCACCTCGAGCCGGCCCGGATAGTGGTTGGAGACCTCGGCCAAGGCCGCAAGGCAGCGTTCGTCGCGCTCGATGGCGACGACGCGGCCGGCACCGGCAGCGAGCAGCGCCCTGGTCAGCCCGCCGGGGCCGGGGCCGACCTCGATCACCGTGCTGTCGCTGAGGTCGCCGGCGACCCGCGCGATCTTGCCGGTCAAATTGAGGTCGAGCAGGAAATTCTGGCCAAGCGCCTTCTTTGCCTGCAGTCCATGGCGCTCGATCACCTCGCGCAGCGGCGGCAGCCCGTCAATGCTCATGAATTTTGGGCTCATGATTTGGGCTCATGATTTTTGGCTCATGCAGCTGCGGGCTTTGCGCCGGTATCGGTCAGCCGGCGGGCCAGCTTCAGCGCCGCGATCAGGCTGTCGGGACGTGCGATGCCCTTGCCGGCGATGTCGAAGGCTGTGCCGTGATCGGGCGAGGTGCGGATGAACGGCAGGCCAAGCGTGACGTTGACGGCCTCGTCGAAGGCCAGCGCCTTGGCCGGGATCAACGCCTGGTCATGGTACATGCAGACCGCCACGTCGTAGCCGGCGCGGGCGCGCGCATGAAACATCGTATCGGCCGGCAGCGGCCCGAAGGCATCGATGCCTTGCGCCCGCAACATGTCGACCGCAGGACGAATGATGCGCTCGTCCTCTGTCCCCATGGCGCCGCTTTCGCCGGCATGCGGATTGAGGCCGGCAAGCGCGAGCCTCGGCCTGGCGATGCCGAAACGGCGTGCAAGATCGCCGGCGGTGATGCGCGCGATGGCAACGATCAGCTCCGTCGTCAGCGTCTTCGGCACCTCGGCCAGCGCGATGTGGATGGTGACAGGAACGGTGCGCAATTCGGGGCCGGCGATCAGCATCACCGGCGTCACCGTGCCGCCGGTGTGGAGCGAGGCCAGATGCGCCAGATATTCGGTGTGACCGGGAAAGCCGAAGCCGGCATCGTAAAGCGGCTTCTTCGCGATCGGACAGGTGACGACCGCGGCCGCGTGACCGGCAAGGCAGTCGGCGACGGCGCGATCGATGGCCTCGATGATGCCGGCGGCATTGGCCGGGTCGGGCCGGCCGGGATCGTCGGTGAAGTGGGCCGCCAGCGGCACCACGGGCAAGGCGTGTTGAAAGACACCAGCTGCTTGGGCCGGCACCGTCTCGGCGATTGCCACCGCCGCGCCGAGCCGGCGCGCCCGCGCGGCAATCAGCGCCGGATCGGCGAGAAGATAGAAGGGCGCGGCACCGGAACCGCGGGCGCTCTGCCACGCGGCAATGGCGATTTCCGGACCGACGCCGGATGGATCGCCGACGCTCAGCGCCAGCGGAAGCTCTGTCTCACGCACGGCTGGGCCGGTTCAGCGCGTAACGATCTTGGCTTTCGCCTTCAGCTCTTCGACATATTTGGCCGAGAGCTCGTCGGCGTTCTTGTCGCTGCCTTCGCTCTGGAACACCATCTGGGCCGCCTTGTCGTCGGAAACCTCGCGCGACGAGCAGATGCCGATGAATTCAATGCCACGATCGGTCTCGCGCACGGCCGTGGCGCCGCCCAGCTTGGTGGCCTTGATCTGCTCGGCCCAGTCCGGCGGCAGTTGTGGCGCCAGCAATCGGGGGAGGTCGCGAACGGTGACGTCGATCAGGCCCTTGGCGAATTCACGCGTGGTGTTGCAGCCATTGAAGCGGGCTCGCATGGCTTCGGCCTCGCGCTTGCGTTTGGCGAGTGTGGCACTGCGCTCGGCCTTCGGCACCACGAAGATCACCTGCTGCAGCATGTACTCGGTGGCGCTTGGCTTGGCGCCGCCTTTTTCGAGCATGCGCTTGACCAGATCCTGTTCGCTCACCTCCCCGCCGCCGCCGCCGTAGCGTGCGCTCAGCGCCTGGTTCCACGCCATCTGGGAGCGGATGAATTCCTTGAAATGCTCCTTGGTCACGCCGGACTGCGCCATGACACCGTCGAGCTGCTTGAGCTGCATCTTGTTGCTCGAGGCAAAGCGCTGATAGGCAGCCTCTACCTGGGCGTCGGAGATGCGGATGCCGAGACGCCTGGCCTCCGCCATACGCAGCGTCTGGTCGATCATTTCCTGACCCGCGTCACCCTTCTTGCGCTGCAGTTTCAGGAAGGCAGCCCGGTGCGCGATGTCGCCGGTGGTGATCGGCATGTTGTTGACGACATACTTGATTTCACTGGCGAAGGCCGGCGGTACCATCGTGGTGACAGAGACCGAGGTCGCCGCGAACAGGAGCGCGAATCCTGCCGAAAACAGGTATTTCCTCATCGAAAGCATCCCATTCTAGCCCGGTTTTGGCCGATTCCAGCCCGATATTGGCGAAATCCGTGCCCGCTTTATGCGGCAAAACGATGTCGTCAGCCGGCTCTACTGGATGGAGTCGATCGAGCTTTGGGACGAGCCGAAATCGCCGAGCGTGCGGAACGACAGGTTGAAGCCGACATTCTGCGACACTTCCTTGGTGTTGATGTCGCGTGATTCCGAGTACGTCATCAGGTAGGTGAAGCAGGAATCATTGTAGGCAAAGCCGACGCCGTCCTTGACCAGCACGCTTTGTTGCAGGTCGTAGGTGCCGGTGCCGAAGACGCGCCAGTTTTCGGCCAGGTGTGTCGAGGCGCCGAGCGTGACTTCGTGGCGGTCGGTGGTGAAACCATAGAGCGGCTGCGCCTGGATGAAGGCGTATTTGGCGCTCAGCGAAACCGGCAGCCCGGAATAGGCGGCCTTCACCTCGGCACGGCGAACTTCGAAGGTCTGCTCGTCGAAGCGGCCGCTGAGCGAACCGGAGAAGCCGCTCGGGCTGCTGAAGCCGACAAGGCCGACATAGTCGGAGGTCGAAGTCTCCAAGCCGGAATCGGCGCCCGCATTGACCAGATCCGGTGAATCGAACGAGTTGCGCCCGCCCAACTGGTAGGATTGGCCGAAGATCGCGTTGGTGCCCCAGCCACTGTCGTAGGCGCCGGAATAGCGGAACCCGACATTGGCGCGGCTGCCGCCTTCGACGCGGTCGTAGTCGGAGAACTTGTCGCGCTCGAACAGGGTCGTGGCGTCGAAGACGAAGCTCTGTGCATCCTCGTTGGGAACGGCGAGCCCGCCGACATACTGCTCATTCGGGCGCATGAAGACCTGCGCCATCGGCTCGACGATATGGCTGGAGCCGGTCATCGAGAACAGCACCGGCCAGCGCATTTCAAGTCCGGCGGTCGCCATGTACCGGGCGAAGGAAGACCGCATGTCGTCGGCGGCACCGACATTCGTTGCCATCTGGTTTACCGCAGTCAGCGAAGCCGAAGAAGCGTTGAGATAGTCGACGTCGCCCTGCAGAGCCAGAAGGGGCGTCAACTGCAATCCGCCGTCCGTGGTGAAGGTACGCTTCCATTCGGCCTCGGCGGTGAGGCGACCGGATTCGCCCTCGATGCCGCGCACGCGCTGGACGCCTGAGCCCGGCACATAGGGGGTAAAATAGGCCTGATCGAGATCGTCGCGGCGGATGATGCGCGCATTGACGTTGAACGACAGCTGGCCGCCGGCCACCGACATGTCGGGGATGTAGGCATAGTCGAGCGACGGCAACACCCAGGGCTGCTTGTCGCTGCGCGATGCGACGTTGCCGTCCGGTGTGTTCTCCTGAACCTGGAAGCGCATGGCGCGCACATCGAAATAATTGCGGTCGTTTAGGCCGGTCAGGTAGACCGACGATTGATGCACGGCGTCGTTGTAGCCTTCGATCGTATAGGTACGCGAAAAATTCTTGTCGGTCTGAAGCAGGATATCCCAGCCGAAGTCCCAGCGCGGATTGATGGCGAACTGGCCCTTGGTGCCCATCATGCCGCGGAACTTGTTCGGATCGCCTGCTGGCCCCGAATTGACATTGTAGCCGCCGGGGAAAGCCGCGAAATCACGGAAAGCGCCAGGGTCCTGCTGGTTGATTCCGGCAAGCTTCAGCGTGTATTGGCCATTGTTGAAGCGCTGGCGCCACTCGGCCTCGCCGAGGAAACCCTGCTTGGTGTAGCCGCTGCCGGTAACGGTGAGGTCGTAGGTCGGCGACAAAGCGAAGTAGTAGGGGACTTTGACGCCGACGCCGAGACGATTGTTGTAGCCGATGCTGGGGATCAGGAAGCCGCTTTTGCGCTTGACCGTCGGGTCGGCGATCTCGAACGCCGGCAGATAAGCCAGCGGGAAACCGAAGAATTCGAAATTCGCGTTCTCGAAGCGAACCGTTTTCTTTTCGCCGTTCCAGATGATCTTCCTGGCTTTGATCCGCCAGGTCGGCGCCTTGTCCGGCTTGTCTTCGCAAGGCTCGCAGGCCGTATAGACGCCGTTGTGGAACGTTGTCAGCACGCCGCCCATGCGCTCGGCGCTTTCGGCGGCGAAATAGGCTTTTTCGGGCGTTTCGACGCGCAGCGCATTGACGAAACCGTCAGCGAAATCGTCGGTAATATCGATATGCTGCGAGTTGATCTTGGTGCCGTCGCTGTTGACGATCTCGACATTGCCGCTGGCAACCAGCCGCTTGGTGTTTCGATCATAGACGACGCGCTGGGCGACGAGCTTGTTGCCGCCATAGTCGATCTGGACGCCGCCGATGGCGGTGACCGTCTGGTTGTCGTTGTTATAGACGAGCGTGTCGGCCGCCAGCAGCATCTGGGAGCCGGAGGGAACCTTCGTTGCCACGTCGGTAACGTCCTGCGCCAGCGCAGGGCCCGTCAGCACGCCGCAGGCGAGCAGGCATGCCAAGGCGCTCGCCGAATAGAGGCGCGCCAAACCGGCCTGCCTATGGCTGCGCAAAGCCGCCTCCCTCACTAGCCGTCTTCCTTGTATAGCAGGAATGTCACCCCAAAGAACATAGCCACGACAACCGGAACCCATGCAGCCACGGCTGTGGGCACGAATCCCGCAACGCCGAATGCCTTGACCAATACCGAAACGACATAAAGCAGAAAGCCGGCGAGGACGCCACCCAGAATCATCGTTGCCGACTGCCCCATCCTCGCAAATCGCATTGAAACTGTTGCCGCAATCAGCGTCATGGCCACAAGCAGGAACGGTAACGCCACCAGCGAATCGAACTGCATGGCGAAGGCATTTGCCTTGAGGCCGAAGGAGCGGGCAACCTCAATCTTGCCGGGAAGGTCGTAAAACGGGATGGTTTCGGGGCGCGCCAGCCGTTCCTGCACGAATTCCGGCTTGAGGTTGGTCGGCAACTGGTCGGTCGTTTCGGAACGGATGTTGCCGTCCTTGAACACCTTGACGTCCTGCAATTCCCAGTAGCCGTCGCGCAGAAAGGCCCGGGCGGCGTCCTTGCGCTCGACGATATTGCCCTGCGGATCGAGGACGAAGAACACGGTGTCGGCCATTTCCAGGCCCTGGTTCAGGATGGCGCGGGCGCCGATGATGGTATCGCCGGAGTTGGTTTTCTGGCGGATCCACGGCGTGGCATCGGCCGCCACCGCGTTCGAATTGCCGGATCGCAGCTGGTTTTCCATCTGCTCCGACCATGAGAAGCCATGCGCGGCGATCGGATTGAGCACGCCGACCGACAATATGCCGAATAACAGCGCACCGATGCAGCAGGGCAACAGAAACTGCCAGGCCGACACTCCGGCCGAGCGCGCAATCACCAGCTCGTATTTTCGGTTGAGCGAGACCAGCGTCGCCATCGCCGAGAACAGGCCGACGAACGGCACCGTCTGCAGCATGATCATCGGCATCCTCAGCGCCGAGATGGCGACCGCCGTGCCGTAGGTGAAGCCCGGCAGGCCGGTGATGCGGCCGGACAGCTCGGTGAAGTCGATCAGGAACACCAGCGCCAGAAGGCCGATGAAGAACCAGATCGTGATCGACACGTAGCGAAAGAAGAAGTAGCGGCCCAGGGTCCAGCCCATCGTCAGGCTCCCTGGCCGGATGTGTAGCGCCGATTGAGGCGCAGCTTGAGCGCCGTCCAGCCATCGCTGACGCGGCCGGCGAAATTCGTCATCCAGTCGGCCCAGCTGCCGGGCAGTTCCATGCTTCGCGAGGTGACGATGAACCAGATGGCGACCGCCGAGGCGATGACCGGCACGCCATAGACCATATAGGCGTATTGCGGGATCTTGTCGGCCTTGCCGGCGGCAAAGAAGCCCAGCCAGCGCACGAACAGCGCAATGGCGATGGCTGTGATCAGCGGGTGGATGCGCGCCTCGCGGTGTGAGCGCGCATCGCCTGCCACGGCCAGCGCGATCAGCGCGAACACCAGCGAATAGGACCATTCGGAAAAGCGCTGGTCGAGCTCGGCCTTGTAGGCGCCGGGCCTGCGCTGGAAGATCTTGTCGTTCGGATCCGGGTTGAGCAGGTATTGCGTCGTTCGGTCCTTGGGCAGGAGCATGATATCGTTCGCCGCCGACATGAAGGCGGAAAGGTCGAAGGCGTAGGACGTGAAGCGAATGACCGACAGGTCGCCGGTCAGCGTCTTGCGATGAATGACGCCGTCATTCATCATCAGCACCTTCTCGTCACCCTTTTCGACGACGCTGCCGCTCTTGGCATAATAGATCAGATTGGCGCCTTCCTCGCGCGAATCGGCCACGAAGATGCCGCCGAGCCGGTTGTCCGGCAGCCGCTCGCCGATCTGCAGGAACAGCCCGTCGTCGATCTTGCGGAACGTGCCTTCCTGGATGATCAGCGACAAGAGATCGGCGCGCGAGGATGCTATCAGCTGGCGGTTCTTCTGCCTGGCATAGGGTTCGACGCCATTGTCGACCGCGAAGGAAAAGACGCTGGCCGCCAGCGCGATCAGCAGGACCGGCCGCACAATCGTCCAGCGCGAGGCGCCGGCGGCGTTGATGACGGCCAATTCCGAATCGGAGTTCATGACGCTGAGCGTCTGGGCCACCGCCACCACCAGGGCGAATGGCACCACGATCGGGATGATGGTGGGGATGATGAGGCCCGCGACCTCGAAAAAAGTGAGCGCCGATTGGCCACTGTCGGTGACCAGGTCGATGCGGGCAAGCACCTGCGTCGTCCAGACAATGGCCAGCGTCCAGATCAGCGCAGCGAGAAACACCGCCAGTGCGCGACGCATGATGTAGCGTTCAACGACCTTCATGTAAGGCTTTTCTCGATTTGCCGAACGGCATCATGCCCGCCGACAAGGTAGTCGTCCGGCTGCGGCTGTACAACTGGGTGCGTTTGGCCATTTCTTTCAGGCGGTTCGATCCGATTCTCCGTCCCACATCGCCCGTTCCGCAGGCCGGAGTGTCGGCGGCAATGAATAAGAAAGGGAGAACATCAATGGTTAACAAAAGGTTGCGGCAGGAAAGCGGAGCCGTGCCGCGACGAATCGTTATCGATTCCGCTGCGCATATGAGCCCTGATTCCGGCAAAGTCTTGCCAAATCAAGGAAAACGACCAAATGTCGCGCATCTTCCCTGAGAATGCATTTTTCCTGAAAATCTGAGCCGTTTCCCGAAAGCAGGACCTGATGACTTTGAGACCATTGATCGCCTTCGCCAAATTTGCCGCACCCAAAAAGGGCAGCATCATCGTGCTGGCGGCCGACGATGGTGGTCTTGGCGAACCGGCAAAGGCCTGCGACCCCTCAGGAACGCTGGCGCGGGCGTTTCCGGTGGCGGAGTTTTCCGGAAAATTCGCCGGTGTCGTCGAAGTGCTGGCGCCGCAGGGAACATCGCTCGACCGACTGGTGGCGGTCGGCGCCGGCAAGGTCGCCGGCCTCGATGACTTTGCCTGGCTGAAGCTTGGCGGCACCATCGCCGCGTCCCTGCGCAAGGCAGCGGAGGTGGCCGTCATCCTCGATGTGCCGGGCGCAAAGATTGGCGGCAGGCAAGCGGCGAACCTTGCCGCCGGCATCATTCTTCGCAGCTACTCCTTCGACAAATACAAGACCAGGAAAGACAAGGACGATGCCGAGCCGAAGAAACCGGTCAAGGTGACCATCCACACCGCCGATCCTGCCGCGGCGAAAAAGGCCTTCGCCGACGAGGTTGCGGTCATCGACGGCGTGCTTCTGGCGCGCGACCTTGTCAACGAACCGGCCAATACGCTCGGCCCGATCGAATTCGCCGCCCGCGCCAAGGAACTGGAAGCGCTCGGCGTCGAGGTCGAGATCCTCACCGAGAAGGAAATGAAGAAGCTCGGCATGGGCTCGCTCCTCGGTGTCGCGCAGGGTTCGCCGCGCGGCGCCCGGATGGCTGTCATGCAATGGAAGGGCGGCAAGGCCAAGGACGCACCGGTCGCCTTCGTCGGCAAGGGCGTCACCTTCGACACCGGCGGCAATTCTATGAAGCCGGCCTCCGGCATGGAAGACATGAAGGGCGACATGGGCGGTGCCGCGGCCGTCATCGGGCTCATCCAGGCGCTGGCCGCGCGAAAGGCCAAGGCCAATGTCGTCGGCATCGTCGGGCTGGTGGAAAATGCCGTCGACGGCCATGCCCAGCGCCCCGGCGACATCGTCACCTCGATGTCGGGTCAGACCATCGAGGTGCTCAACACCGATGCCGAAGGACGCCTCGTTCTGGCCGACGCGCTGTGGTATTGCAACGACCGCTTCCAGCCGAAATTCATGGTCAATCTGGCGACGCTGACCGGCGCCATCATGGTCGCGCTCGGCCAGCATTATGCCGGCCTGTTCTCCAACAATGACGAACTTTCGGACAGGTTGACGGCGGCCGGCCAGGCGAGTCAGGAGCGGCTGTGGCGCATGCCGCTTGGGCCCGAATACGACAAGCTGATCGATTCCAAGAACGCCGACATGAAGAACATCGGCGGCCGCTATGGCGGCGCCATCATCGCCGCGCAGTTCCTGCAGCGCTTCGTCAAGGAAACGCCGTGGGCGCATCTCGACATCGCCGGCACCGCGATGGGCTCTCCGCCGAGCGAGATCAACCAGTCCTGGGGCTCGGGTTTCGGCGTCAGGCTGCTCGACCGGCTGGTGCGCGACAATTACGAGGGATAAGGCAGGGAATGGCCGATGTCCTGTTCTACCACCTGACCGAATCGACGCTGGAGGATGCGCTTCCCGGCCTGCTCGAGCGCAGCGTCGATCGCGGCTGGCGCGCCGTGGTGCAGACAGGGACCGAGGAGCGGCGCGATGCGCTCGACCTGCATCTGTGGACATTCAGGGACGATTCGTTCCTCGCGCACGCGACCGACCGTGAAGCCCATCCGGCCGAACAGCCAATCCTGCTCACCACGAGCGACGCCAACCCCAACCAGGCGCAGATACGCTTCCTCGTCGATGGCGCCGCACCCGCCGATCTCGCCGGCTACGAACGCGCCGTGTTCCTGTTCGACGGCCATGACGCGGCCCAGGTCGAAGGGGCGCGGACGCATTGGAAGGTGTTGAAAGAAGCGGGCCACGCTGTCACCTACTGGCAGCAGACGCCCGACCGTCGCTGGGAGCGCAAGGCGTAAGTCGCGTTATCGGTCGCTGATCGTAACCTTGTTTATCTTCGCGCCCTGCGGGAGATCTTTCACCTGCCGATGGATTTGGCCGGCGATATGCACCTTCACAACGAAAAACGTCGTTTCCATCTCTCGCAGACTCATTTCGCCGCCAAGCACCGGCGGCTTCTTGAAATCATAGCATTGGCCGGCTGCCGGAATCAGTCCGTTCTTTCGGGCGGCAACGACAAGGCCCGCCAGCAGCAACTCGTCGCGGCGCGCTTCATTCTGCAAGTCGGCCTGAAATTCCGCCCAATGACCCGCAATTCTGGTCAATTTCCCGTCGAGCATATCGAGATGACGAACCGACCCGTCGCCGGCACGGAAAAATATGTCGCCGAAAGCTGACACCGCAGCTGGTTCAAGGCCATCCAGTCCGATCCACTTCCAGCCGTCCAACGCTTCCGCGACTTCGTTCGCAGGTGGTTCGATAAAGAGGAACTGATAGTCATGGGGCCATTCGGCTCTGATCAAGCCCCCTGTATTGGCTCTGTTGGCCTCGGCTTTTCCTTCCTGTCTGGCGTCGGACGCGCCAAAAATTGAAGAAATAAAGCGGAAAAAAGATCTGGCCATAATCGCCCCCGTACGGGTCTTTATACTTGCGAGAGATTCTAGCCGCAATCCACTGAAGGCTCCATAGTTCCCACGCATTCGTCTTGATGATGGCCATCACATTGGATCCGTTTTATGGATTGACTGGATGCAGGCTCATTGGGCGGGCTGAGAATGCGGATCAGGATCATCGGAACCGGGCGGGCCGTGCCGGCTCGATGCGTGACGTCGCGCGCCCTCGATGCGCGGCTGGGGTTTGGCGATGGACATTTCGAGGCCGCGACCGGCGTCATCGAACGCTATGTCTGCGACGCCGAATCGCAGGTCGACCTTGCTTGTGCCGCAGCCCGTCTGGCGCTTGCCGATGCCGAACTTGAGGCAGGCAGTGTCGATCTGGTCATCGGCGGTTGCGGCGTGCCTTACCAGCCGTTGCCGTCGACGGCGCCGCTGGTCATGCAGCGCCTCGGCCTTGCCGATGGGTCGGCGGCCGCTTTCGACGTCAACAGCACCTGCCTGGGCTTCCTCACAGCCTTCGAGACCGCGTCGCGCCTGATCGAGGCCGGGCAATGCCGGACGGCGCTGGTGTTCTCGTCTGAAATCGCCTCGCGCGCGCTGCCGTGGCAGGACCAGCCGGAAATTGCGGCCCTCTTCGGCGATGGCGCGGCGGCCGCCGTGCTGCAACAGGCAGCCCCTGCCGAGGGTCGAGTCGCGGCCAACCTGATGCGCACCTACCCTTCCGCCTATGAGGCCTGCAGCATCGGCTCCGGCGGCACCCGGTTCGACTTTCATCGTGAGCCTGAGGAATTCGCCCGCCACAGCCTGTTCCACATGGAGGGTAAGGAACTGTTTCGCGTCACGTCACGCCATTTCAACGGCTTTGTAGCGGAGTTGCTCGATCGCGCCGGCTGGCGGCACGACGATGTCGACCTCGTCGTGCCGCATCAGGCGAGCCCTTTGGCGCTCGCCCACATGGCGCGCCAGACCGGCTTCGCCAGGGAAAAGCTCGTCGACATCGCGGCGCGCTACGGCAATCAGATCGCCGCTTCCATCCCGTTTGCGCTCGATGTCGCACGCCGCGAACAACGCATTGGGCCGGGCGCCAAGGTGCTGTTCCTCGGCACCTCGGCCGGCGTGTCGTTCGGCGGCATGGCGCTGGAAGCATGACCGTGGGACGCGTCCTCGTCACCGGCGCCAGCGGCTTCCTCGGCGCGCATATTATGGCGCGGCTGGCGGCAGTGGGCACACCGGCGCTGGGTCTTGGCAGGGACGCCAAACGCTGCGCCGCGCTCGAAGCCGCTGGTCATCGGGTCGTTCGGCTGGATTTGTCTCAACCATTCGATGCAGCTGCCGCGCGCGCTCTCGACGGCGTCGATGCGATCATCCACTGCGCGGCACTTTCCGCGCCCTTCGGCAGGTTGGCGGGTTTCCAGACGGCAAATGTCACAGCTACCCGCAACCTCAGCGATTTCGCGCGCGGGCAAGGCGTGCGCCGCTTCGTCCATATCTCCAGCCCGACGGTCTGTTTCGCCTACCGCGATCAGCTCGATGTCAGCGAAGATGCGGCCTTGCCGCCTCCAGTCAACCACTATGCCCGCACCAAGCGGCAGGGCGAGGAGATCGTTCTGGCGGCGCCCGAAACCGGCCCGGTGGTGCTGCGGCCGCGCGGCCTCTACGGTCCCGGCGATCGCACGCTGCTGCCGCGTCTGCTGCAGGTGGCACGGCAGCGCCCGCTGCCGCTGTTTCGCGACGGCAGGGCGCGCATCGATCTCACTTATATAGAGGATGTCGTCGATGCGGTCTTTGCCGCGCTGTCCGCCGGGAGCGCTGCCGAGGGACAGATATTCAACATCTCCGGCGGCGAAGTGGTGCCGGTCCGCCGCATTGCCGAGGCGGCCTGCGCCCGCGCCCTCGTGCAGCCGCGCTGGCGCAGAATGCCGCTCTGGCCCGCCATGCTGACGGCCGGGATAGCGGAGGCGGTAGCGAACATATTGCCCGGCCGCCCGGAACCGCCGGTGACGCGCTACGGTCTTGGCCTGTTCGCCTATGCGCAGAGCCTCGATCTTTCCAAGGCAGGCCGCATCCTCGGCTGGGCGCCGAAAGTGTCGTTCGAGGAAGGGCTCGATCGCACATTCGGCAAGGCGATGGAAAGCAGGAGGGCAGCGTGAAGATCGTCTTCGCCAACAGCGCCTCTGTCAGCGCAGCTGAGCGCCTGATCCTGCGCGGCGGCAGCTGGGCGAAGGTCAGGCTACGTGTCCGCTACGGCCTGATCATGCATCCGCGAGCCGGCCCCGTCCTGATCGACACCGGCTACACGCCGCATGTGACACAAGGCAGTGGGCGCAGCACGGCGCTGCGTCTTTACAGTGCGATCCTCCGGCCTCAGCTCAACGAAGCCGAGCAGCCGCTCGCGGTACTGGCGCGCTTCGGCCTGTCTTTGCAGGATGTGCGCACCGTCATCGTCACGCATTTCCATGCCGACCACATGTCGGGCCTGTCGCTGTTTCCCAACGCTCGGCTTATCGCCAATGACACCGCCTGGGCGCGGGCGAAGGCCAAGACTTCCCTGCAGAATCTGCGCCACGGCCTTTTCAAGGAACTGTTCCCGCCCGATTTCGAGAGCCGGCTCGACGTGCTGTCGTCGAAGCGGCGGATCGAACCTCGCGGCGGCGTGCCAGGCGGCGCCGATCTGTTCGGCGACGGCAGCGTCGTCGCAGTCGATCTGCCCGGCCATGCCGATGGCCAGTTCGGCCTTTTGTTCCCCAATCTGGAGCGGCCACTGCTCTACGCCGTCGATGCGCAATGGCTGATCAGAGCATTGGTGGAAAACCGGACGCCCGGTCTGCCGGCTACTCTGCTGGCCGAGGACGCCACGGCGCTTGAGCCGACCAGCGCAACGCTGCGCCGGTTTATGGCGTCCGGCGGCGAGGTAGTGCTTTGCCATGATCCGGCGTTGACGGCGTATGATCTTGCCGGACGGGGCGCATGAACGGGCCGGCCGAAGCGATCCGCTCGTTTGCGCTGACGCAATGGGTTTCGCGCAAAAGCCGCGAGAGTTTCGAGCGCTGGCAGGCGCAAGCCTTGCGCCGCTTTCTCGACCGCGACCTGCCGCGCGCGCCGTTCTACGGCAAGGCGCCACGTCACCTCGGCGACCTCCAGGTGATCGACAAGGCGACGGTGATGGGCAATTTCGAGCGCTTCAACATTCATGGCGGCTCGGCCGCCGAGGCCTGGAAGGCGCAGGCCGGCGATGGCCGCATTGGCGAACTGACAGTCGGCGCCAGCACCGGCACGTCGGGCAATCGTGGCCTGTTCATCATTTCCGAAGCGGAAAAATACCGCTGGCTGGGCACCATCCTGGCCAAAGCCGTGCCCGATCTGCTCTGGCGCCGGCAGCGCGTTGCGGTGATCCTGCCGCAGAACACCGGGCTCTACGACAGCGCGCGCAAATCGCGGCGTATCGACCTGCGCTTCTTCGATCTGACGCGCGGTCCGGAGAGCTGGCGCGGCGCTCTCGAAGATTTCGCGCCGACGGTGATCATCGCGCCACCGAAGATACTGCGGCACTTCGCGGCCGAGGGCTTTCGGCTCAAGCCGCAGCGTGTCTTCAGCGCCGCCGAAACGCTCGACCCGGTTGACCGGCCGGTCATCGAGGCATTCTTTGGTCGTCAGCTCGACCAGATCTACATGGCGACGGAAGGGCTGTTCGCCGTCACCTGCCGCCAGGGCGGGCTGCATCTGGCCGAGGATTCGGTGTTCTTCGAGTTCGAACCGGCCGGCGACGGCCTGGTCATGCCGCTGATCACCGCCTTTCGCCGCCGGACCCAGATCATGGCGCGCTACCGGATGAACGATCTGCTGCGGCTGTCCGAAAAGCCATGCCGCTGCGGCTCGCCGCTGCGCACGCTGGACGAGATCGTCGGCCGCATGGACGACGCTTTCCGGCTCGCCTCGCCGCACGGGCAGCTCCTCGTCACGCCCGACATACTACGCAATGTGTTGCTCAAGGCCGACCGGCGCATTGACGATTTTCGCCTGGTCCAGACCGCTGAAGATGCAATCGAACTTAGCCTGGCCCCCGGGCTTGCCGACGAAGCCGCCACCGCCGCCCATCAGGCCGTGCGCAATTTGCTGGCGGCGCGCCAGGCGACAGCTTCGGTCAGCCTTGTTCGCAGGGACCTGCCGTTGGAGACCGGCCGCAAACTGCGTCGGGTCGAATGCCACCTGGGAGCGGCATCATGAACCGGCTCGCTATGTTGCCACTCGATCAGACGAACCGGGTAGAAAACAACCCGCGTGAGGTCGAAGCCTTCGTTCAGCTTTTTAACGAGGTGCCGGTGCGCGACCTCGTGCGAAATCTGACGGTCGCCGTCGAGGCCTTCGAGATCGCTGGCCGCTTCTTTCCACTGACGCTGAACGACAGAAGCGAGGCGCCGAACTGCTATATCTGCTGCCCGTCCAGCGCCTATATCGACTACGCCATCGACGAGACCCGCAATTTCGTCTCGTCGCCCATGCTGCAAAGAGCAATCCGCATGTTGATTGGCCTGTGCGCGCCGCTGGTCAGGATGAGCGGCCTCGACCATCAGGTTCAGGTCAACAACTGGCTCTATTCGACCAATCCGGTGCCGCTGCTCGATCGCAACGCGGTCGCTGCGATCCGCGACGATCTCACGGCGCGTTTTCCCGATCGCGCTGTTCTCATCCGCTCCCTGAACGAGATCGCCGATCCCTCGACAATCGCAGCGCTGAAGGCAGAGGGTTTTCGAATGCTGGCGGCGCGGCAAATCTACATCTTCGCCGGCCGCGGTTCGGCTATGACCAACGACATGAAGCGCGACCGCAAGCGGCTGCGCACGACGCCGTTCGAGTGGGTCGGCAATGGCGACTTCACCGAGGCCGACTATGCGCGCGCCGAAGCGCTCTACCGGATGCTCTATCTCGACAAATACACGCCACTCAACCCGCACTACACCGCCCGCTATATCGGCGAGACGCACCGTCGCGGCATCCTGCAACTGGCAGGCCTGCGTCGTCCCGGCGGTGAACTGGTCGCCGTCGCCGCTTTGTCTCAGAACGGCAGGACCTTGACGCAGCCAATCGTTGGCTACGACACAAGTCTTCCAGTGAGCGAAGGGCTCTACCGCATGATGATGGCGATCGCACAGGACCATGCGATGGCGCACGGCCTGTTCTTCAACATGAGCGCCGGTGCCGCCGCCTTCAAACGCTTGCGCGGCGCCGTGGCAACGGTGGAGTACAACGCCGTCTATGCCGGCCATCTTCGGCGCCGCCAGCGCGCTGCAGTGCGTATCATGGAATTTGTGCTCGCGAAGATCGGCATCCCTCTGCTCAGGAGATTTGAACTTTGAGCGAAGCCCAGCAGCAAAAAGACAAAGACTATTGGCAGGCGGTAGTGCGGTCAGTCGATATCAAAGGCAAGCCGAAGCGCATCCTGTTCGATGGCACGCCGCTGGTGCTATTCCGCTCGGCGCAGGGGATTGCAGCCCTCTTCGACCGCTGCGCTCACCGCCTGGTCGAACTCTCGACCGGCAAGGTCGTCGGTGGCGAGATCGAATGTCCCTATCATGGCTGGCGCTACAATGGGGAAGGGCGCTGCACCGCCATTCCCGGCCATGTCGGCGACGTCCCGCATTACCGTATCCGCCGCTACAGCACGATCGAGCGCGACGGCGTCGTCTTCGTCTCGGCAGGCACGCCTGAGGGCGAGCCCTATCTCCATTGCATGCAAGGCAAGGATGTCGTCGTGAAGCGGGTGCGAAGCTCGGCGCGATCGACGGTGCTCGACGCCGCCGAGAACATTCTCGACGCCACTCACACCCACTTCACCCACAAGGGTGTGCTGCGCGGCCTGACCGCAAAGCGCCATCTCGTGCGCGTCGAGGTGACCGGCGGCAAGGGTTGGGTCGAAAGCTGCTACACCGGCGAGGACCGCCAACAGGGGCTGGTCAGCCGGCTGCTGGAAGGCGAGCGCGCCAGGACCATCGGCCGCTACCGCCATCCCGGCATCGTCGAACTCGAATATTGGGGCAAGGGCGGCTTGGCGCTGGCGACCACTTTCCATTTGCGTCAGGCGGACGAACGGACCGTCGAAGGCGTCGGCTGGCTGATCGGCCCGCGACAGGGCCTGTTCGGCGAACTCAAGGCGCTTGCTTTCCGGCCGCTCTTTGCCTTTGCCCTGCAGCAGGATCGCCGTGTGCTGAAATCGGCCAGCGCCAACGCCCGTATATGGCCGCAGGTTCAGCCGGCGATCGGCCCGCTGGATTTCCTGCGCCGCGACATAGCGGCGATCATCGACGGCAAGATGCCACCGACGGCGGCAGAGCCGAGGGTGTACCAGATCGAGCTGTAGGAAAGCGCTCTATTCAGTCCTGCTCCGGCCCATTCCACTCGATATCGCGCGTCGACGCGGCCTGAAGGCTGATGCGCTGGCGCAGTGCTGTGCCGGCGATCTCGGCCAGCGTGCGCCACTGCGCCCGCTTCGGCGCGGGGTCGCCCGGCCAGTCGAGCAGCTCATCGGCATCGTGCATCGCCTGGCGAAAGCTGCCGAGACCACCGGAGCGCAGTGCCGCCGGCATCCCGTAGATCCACATCGCAAGCCTCACCGTCTGCGGCGCCGTCACGTCGGGCTTCACCTCGGCGCCATCCTCCAGGACCGCGTCGGCGAAGCGCCGCGGATCGCGAAAGAAGTGCAGGCCGCTCACGGCGCGCGGATTGCACTCCAGTGGCAGCACCCTGCCGTTGTTCTCGCGCATCAGGTCGAAGGATATCTGGCCGGTCCAGCCGGCGCCGGCGACGAAGGTTTCGACGAAGCGCCGCGCCGCGATATCCTCGACCGGCTCGAAACAGATGCCGGCGCCCTTGCCGGCGCGATAGAGCGAACGGTAGAGCGCCAGCGCTTTGAGTTCACCCTCGATCGCCACCGCATAGGCGCTGATCTCTTCACCGGCGACGTAGCGCTGCGCCACCCAAGGAGCGGCGGGCGAGGGGCGGACGGCGTCGAGTTCGTCCGGCGATGGCCGCAGCAGTACGTCACGGGCAAAACGTGACCACACAGGTTTGAACACCAATTCGCGCGATTGGCCACGAACGCCGTCGAGATCGGCCTCGCTTTGCAGCAGTATCGTTTCCGGCACGTCGAGCCCAAGGCTCTGCGCCAGCCGGATGAAGGCATGCTTGTCGTGAACGCGGGCGAGCATCGCCATCTCGGGTGCGAAGAGGCGGGCCGGCATGGCGCGGTGCTGCCAGAGACGACCGAGATAAAAGACTTCCTCGCAGGTCGGGATAACGAGTTCAATGCCTTCCGCGCGGACAAGCGCTTCCACCGCCTTGGCATAGGCGTCGGCGGCAAAGCGCGGCGGCGGCAGGCGATGGTAGGCGGCGCAGGCCGTGCTCGCTGCGGCGATCGGCCGGGCCGGGCTGTCGGCCAGGATCACCCGGCGACCGGCGCCATGCAGCAGCCGCGCCAGGTGCAGCGCCACCGGCGCGCGGGCACCGGTGATCAGCACGGTGCTATTGGGCATGAGCCACCGGCATCGGTTGGAAAAGACGAGTCGATGCTTCTGCGGAAGGCTTCATTCGCCATAAGTGCCACATGGCTTGCGTGCCGCCAACGCACTCCACAAAGGTGGCTCCGCTGCGTCAGCCATCGCTTTTTGGCCTTCGGGGCGTTATTGGCAATCTGTCGAACACCCGGATCTCCTCAATGCGCTTTCTGTTTGTCCTGATACTGCTTGCCGGCGCCGCCATTGGCTTCGTCTATCCCTGGGCCATGAGCAATTTCTCCGGCCACGAGATCGGCACCTGGCGCGTCTACGACCAGGGACGGTTTAGGCCTGTGACGGTGACGCTGAAAGCTGGCGACGCGCCGGTCAGAGTGCTGGTCGACCTGACGGCAAAGGCCGAGCGCATTGTCTCGCAGCAGCGCACCGTGCTGACGCTGACTGCCGCCACAGCCGGGCGCACGGTGCTTGCCTCGACGCTGCAATTCAACCACGCCGACAATCCGCGCCAGGTCAGCCCGCAACTGCCCGACAAGATCTTTCGCGACGAGGCCGGCGTGATCGAAACCGTCAGTCCAGGCGCCTATCTCTTCACCGCCGGCCCGGGCGACGCCGACGATATCCCGATACGCGCAGTGGATCTGATACTGCGCTCCGGCGCCGGTGAGATCGATCAACGCGCACGGCCGGTTGGCTATGGGCTGATGGCCGTCGGCCTGATCGGCTTCCTGCTTACTCTGGCTTTCGGCGGTCGCCGGCCGGAGAACCCGAACTCGAAGCCGCCACCGCCGCGTTGGGGCAGAGGCTCCTCGACATGAGCGCAGCATGAACTACCGTCACGCCTATCACGCCGGCAATTTCGCCGACGTCGTCAAGCATGTCGTGCTCAGCCTTCTGCTCGACTATCTGAAGCAAAAGGACAAGGCGTTCCGTGTCGTCGACACTCATGCCGGCATTGGCCGCTACGATCTTTCGTCGGCGGAAGCGCAAAAGACCGGCGAATGGCAAGGCGGCATCGGCCGCCTCATCCACGCCCCGATCGAAAAATCGGCGGCTGCGCTGCTTGCCCCCTATCTTGAAGCGGTGCGTTCGCTCAATCCCGATGGCGGGGTGAAGAAATATCCGGGCTCGCCATTGATCGCCAGGTACCTCATGCGAAAGCAGGACCGGTTGTCGGCGATCGAATTGCACGACGCAGATGCTGCCAGGCTGAAGACGCTGTTTGCCGGCGATTTCCAGACAAGGGTGATCGAACTCGACGGCTGGCTGGCGCTTGGCGCGCATCTGCCGCCAAAGGAAAAGCGCGGCCTGGTGCTGATCGATCCGCCGTTCGAAGAAGCCGGCGAATTCGACCGCCTGGTCGACGGAATGCAGAAAGCGCACAGGCGCTGGCCGGGTGGCATCTACGCGCTGTGGTATCCGATCAAGGACCGCAAAGCGATCATCGCCTTCCGCAAGGCGCTCAAGCAATCCGGCGTTCCAAAACTGCTCGACATCGAGTTCGAGATCCGGCCGGCATCGCGTGAACCAAGCCTCGACGGCAGCGGCATGGTGGTGGTCAACCCGCCCTTCACGCTGGAGCGCGAACTGCGCATCGTGCTGCCGGTCCTGCACAGATTGCTGGCGGTCGAAAAGCCGGCGCACTGGTCGCTGGAATGGCTGGCCGGGGAGTAGCGACGCTTCGCAGCGGGCGACGCCCGCGGCAAAGACACAAAGTCGCTAGAAGTTTTGACGGTGGCGCCATCCGCGAATGCTCAGCTGTGTTCAACGAACCGAAACCATGGAGATGCACATCTAATCGGCTTGGCGTTGACGCTAATCCCAGAATCAGATAGATAGATGTCTAATTATTAGATTTCGAATCGAAGCCAAGATCGACAAAAAAGGAACGGGTCAACGCGATAGGCTTCGCGATGTCGCGCTGGCAGGATGCCGTTGAAACGTTCGATGGGACCGTTGCCGAAATCTATGTGCTGAGCGCTGCCGAGCGCCGCTGTCTCGGCGCGATCAGTCACGGCCCGCGGCCGGCAAACGTCGTAGCGAGGGAGACAAATCTCACGCCGGCGGCGGTTACGACGTTGATTGACCGGCTGGAAAAGCGCGGCTTCGTCAGCCGCCAGCCGGATCCCGATGACAGGCGCAAGGTCATGGTCGCGGCGGGCACCGAGGAACTCGTCCGGCGCTGCTACCATCCGATCCTCGAGGCGGGCGACGCATTGCTGGAGAAATATTCGGCGGCCGAGATGCAGTTTTTGCTCGGCTTATCAAGAGGTCGAAGCGATGCAGAAGGCGCAGACCGAGAGGGTGCGCGGCAAAGCAAAACCGGTGCGTTGAGAGAAGGCATCGGAGGATGGTCCGGCGCAACGCCGGTCCGGTTTCAACTGTGTACTGTCAAGGAGACGCTATGCCCCGTATGATCTTCGTCAACTTGCCCGTCGCCGACCTCGCTGCGTCGATGGCCTTCTACAAAGCTCTCGGTTTCGACAACAACCCGCACTTCACCGACGACACCGCAGCCTGCATGGTGCTGAGCGAAACGATCAACGTCATGCTGCTCACCCATGCCAAATGGCGTCAGTTCACCGATCGCCCCATCCCACCGGCCACCTCGAGCGAGGTCATGCTTGCCGTGTCCTGCGACAGCCGCGCGGCGGTCGATGCGATGAATGAGGCGGCGGCTAAAAATGGCGGCGCCGCCGACATCAACGCCCAGCAGGATTATGGCTTCATGTACAATCGCAGCCTGGCCGATCCTGACGGCCACGTCTGGGAAGCGATGTGGATGGACCCGGCCGCCATACCGCAGGGCGACGCCAAGCAAGGCTGAACCGGGTTTCGGCGGCCCGCCGGCCATGGGCAGGCCGCTTTTCCTAATGGGCAAGGCGAGCTTTTTCAAACGTCAGGACGTGGTTTCGCAGCTTCGCACCGGAAAAACCGGTTGCGGAGCGGGAAACCATCGGCAGCGCGACCGCTTGACCGCGCGCCGCCGAATCCGCAAAGTGGGCGCAGTCGACCTTTGAGAGGCTGCCATGACTCGCTTTGCCAAATCCGCTCTTGCTGCCCTGATTTCGCTTTGCACGCCGCTGGCCGCACCCCTCGGCCAGCCAGCGCAGGCCGCCGATCTTTCCGTCTATTCCGACGAGGACAGCGGCGTTTGCGGCGAGGCCTGGGTGCTAAGCAAGATCTCCAGCCGCTTCTCCTACCAGGTGCATCACGTGCCGCATCTGCCGGATGTTTCGATCACCGATTTCCAACGCATCCACCAGCATCGCTATCTCCCGGCCAGCGAAGAATGGCCGATCGGCCGCCGCTATTGCGGCGCCACCGTCAGCCTTTCCGATGGCCGCGCCCGCACCATCTGGTACTTGATCGAGGAAGGCCAGGGTTTTGCCTCGATCGGCGACAATGTCGAATTCTGCGTCTCGGGCTTCGACCGCTGGATGGTCTACAACGGCCGCTGCCGCGTCCTGCGCTAAGGTCGGATAAGAACCGCCGTTGAACCTGCTATCTCCCGCAAGGGGGAGATCTGATGTCGCTCCGGTTTCGCCAATCTCCGAACTGCTGCCGCTGCCTCACATCGCCTTCCCACCAGATACGTAAGCGCAGATCAGCTCGACCAACTGCTTCTGCAGTTCCGGCAAGTCGAGCATGTCTCGCCGCGCGGCATTGTGGATGACGCCCTCGACCGCTGAGGACAGCACCCGGGCCACGGTCTCATTGTCCTTTCTGCGCCTGCGATATTGCGCCACCGCCGCCGTGTAGTGATCAAGATAGCGCGACTGGAACGAGGCATGGGCGGCGCGTGAGCCGCGATCGCCCGGCGCCTCGTCGAGCAGCACCTGATGCAGCGTCGGATGGATGCTGTGCGCATCGATCATGCCGCGCACCAGCTCCTGCGCGAATCGTTTGAGCGGCTTGTCGCCTTCTGTTGATTCGGCGATCACCGACAGCACCTGATCGAAATGTCGCCGGCGAATTGCTTCGACCAGCGACAGCTTGTCGGGAAAATATTGATAGAGCGAGCCGATGCTGACGCCGGCCGCATCGGCCACCTTGTTGGTGGTGAAGCCGGCCCAGCCGAGCGCGCTTAGAACATGAGCACCGGCTTCGATGATCGCCTCGACCGTCGCTCTCGAACGCGCCTGGCGCGGCTGCTTGCGCATGCGTGAGCGCGGCTTTGCAATGCGAGTAGACATGTCTGCTCCAGCAGCCAAGAATATAGATAATATACTCACATTTTTTGCAAAGGATACAGACCATGGACGCGCTGGATTTGCTCCGCAGCCTCTTCGTTTATCAAGCCTGGGCGAATGGTGAATTGCTGCAGAAGCTTGCGGGCCTCGACCAGCAGGAGCATGTCGATCAGCGCCACACGGCGACCCGTCTCATCAACCACAACCTTGTCGTATCGAAGATATTCGCCGCGCATCTTTCCGGCACGCGTCATGGCTATGCGTCCGACAACACCGAGGACACACCGGCACTCGATGAATTGAGCGCTGATGTCGCTGCGGTGGATCGTTGGTATCTCGACTATATCGAAGCCGTCTCGCCAAAGCTCATGTCAGAGCCTGTGCCTTTCACCTTCACCGACGGCGACAGGGCGATGATGTCACGCCAGGAAATGCTGACACATGTCGTCACGCATGGCGGCTATCACCGCGGCGAGATCGGGCGGATCCTGATGCAGATCGGCATTGCGCCGCCGTGGGATACGTTTGCCGTCCACCTCCACCACGCCGAGCCTTCGCGCCGGCTGCAGGTGCGCGAACGGGTTGGCGCTTAGGGGCCCGCACCCGTTGGCTTCCAAGGGACCGCGGCTTCCCGGGAGGAGGATTCCCCGATCTTTCGTTTCCCATTTCCGTTGGGCATCTCTTGCGCCGAAGCTGGCGACCTCCCTTCTCGTCTGGGAAACGTCCAACACAACAGGCTGTCCCTTCAAGTACTGTCTTTCCTGGCTTCCATCCAACCACTTTCGATATACGAGTAAAAAGCTCGCGTTTAGTTTAGTGCTGTTCCTGCAACCGTGGGGATGAAGCAAGATCAGCCTCTGCGGTGCGATGATTGTTGCCATCCAATAGGCCGCCGATGACCGCGTGAGATCGACGGCGTTGCAAGAGAATGTGAGCTTGACGAGAAGAACGTGTGAGTCGCGATATCAGAGATTTCTCTCGCAACAGTTCGCTGCGAAGCGGGAAGATTTCTTGCCGATTTCTGTGCCGATCATTGCGATCATGCTCTCAGCGTAACCGAAACTTAATCTGCGAAATTCTATGTAATGCTTCGCTGGCTAGATACGCACGAGTCAGATATGCATTAGCTCGCCGGGTCACTCACGGCCATCGGCACAAACGCAAGGGGCATCGCATGGCAAAGACCACGACGAAGGCGCCGGCGGCGAAAGCGCCGGCAAAGAAAGCGGCACCGAAAGCTGCCGCGAAACCTGCAGCAGTAAAGAAGGCAGCACCGAAGGCAGCGGCAAAGCCGGCCGCCAAGGCAGCGGCAAAGCCGGCAGCTAAGGCAGTAGCAAAACCCGCCGCCAAGGCAGCAGCGAAACCCGCCGCCAAGAAGCCGGCCGCCAAGGCTGTGGCGAAGCCTGCTGCGAAGGCAGCAGCCAAGCCCGCCGCCAAGAAGCCGGCAGCCAAGGCAGCGGCAAAACCCGCCGCCAAGGCTCCGATGAAGGCCGCCGCCGCCAAGTCGACGGCAGCTGTGAAGAAGGCTGCACCGGCCAAAAAGCCAGCCGCCAAGAAGAAGTAACGACGTTCCATCTCAAAGCTCCCGGGAACTTTGCCGACTGGCAGATTCCCGGGAGCTTTTTTGTGGTGATTTAGGCCTTGTTTTGATCCATGTCGTTCTCTCGAAATTGAGGCCACTTCTGTGAGACATGCATTGGCGATTTCATTGTCGGCGGATTGGCCGCCTGGTTTTGCCCTTCTGGCAGTTGCTCCCTCAGGGAAGATCGGCCAACACTAAGGCGGTCGCATTCGATGGGGTTCAGGCGACGCGCTCTAGACCTTTGTTTTACGCGCGTCGTTCTCAAGACCGGAGCCGCATTGTTGAGCGACATGCACTGGCCGTCCGAAAACAGGGAACCGATCATGCCGAAGCTGCTCTACGCGTCCTCATCCCCCTACAGTTCCAAGGTGCGCATGGCAGCACTCCATGCCGGCATTGCCGTCGAGCTGGTGCCGGTCAAGACCGAGGACAAGCCTGCTGAACTGATGTCAGCCAATCCCCTCGGCAAGATTCCGGTGCTGGTGCTCGACGACGGCCGCTCGATCCACGACAGCCGCGCGATCACTCAGCATCTCAACCGCGCTTCCAAGAGCCTGTTGTTGCCGCGCAATGCCGACAAGCGCCTCAAGGCCGAAGTGCTGGAGGCGCTGGCCGACGGCATATGCGACTGCGCGCTGTCGATGGTCTATGAGCGGCGCACGCGTCCGGAGGAGATGGTCTATCAACCCTGGCTCGATCGCCAGTGGACCAAGATCACCGCCGCACTCGATTTCCTCAACGCCAATCCGCCGAAGCTGCCGAAGAAGATCACGCTTGGCCAGCTGGCGTTGCGTGCCTGCCTCGGCTATCTCTCTCTGCGCTTCGCCGGCAAATGGGAAAAGGGCCGCGGCCGCCTGACCCGCTGGGCAGCGCGTTTCGATGAGAAGTTTCCGGGGCTGAAGGTGGCTGTGCCGGCCTGACGGGCGAAACAAAAAAAGCCGGGCGCGAGGCCCGGCTTTCTTGTGTCGTGGCTTGAACGACAGTTAGAACTTCATACCGACGCCGAAGGTGACGCGGTTGTCGCTCTCTTTGACCTTGGTGCCGACACTGTCGAAGCTCTTGGAACCGAAGTCGGTGTAGCGGTACTCGACACGGCCGAACACATTGTCGGTGATCTTGATGTCGGTGCCGACGCCGGCCGTCCAGCCGAGCATGGTGTTGCTGTCGCTGTCGCCGGGGACCGAGACCTTCTGGTTCTTCAGGGCGCCGCCGCCGGTGCCGTAGAGCAGGATTTCCGGGGTCACGGCGTAACCCAGACGGGCGCGCAGCGAGCCTTCGAAGCCGCCCTTGGAATTGACGCCGCCGCTGTCACCCTTGACGCCATTGTAGCCGAGATCGGCTTCAGCACCGTACACGAAGTTTTCCTGCTGCCACTGGTAGCCGCCGAAAACGCCGCCGACAAAGCCCTTGGTCTTGATGTCGGGGCCGCCGTCCTGGACTTTGGCATGACCGCTGAAGCCGTAGCCGGCGCTGAGACCGGCATACGGGCCGGCCCAGGAAGCGACGGGGAGCTCGGCGATCGGGGCCGGCGCCGGGGGCTCTTCCGAGACGACATCGGCAGCAAAAGCGGTACCGCTGAGGGCGAAGAGCCCGAGCGCAACCGCGAGCGGCGCGAATTTGAGATTGGTTTGCATTGTTGTTTACTCCTTAAGCCACAAGACACGTAGGCCTGTTTGTCCTGAGCGCCATCAACCCGTCCGGGGGGTGAAACGGATCTGGCACTCAACGGTTCCGAATGTCGTGTCAAAATGCGGCGGCAGCGAACCTGAAAATGGGTCATTCCCCGGCACGAATGAGGCCGAAGCTTGACGTTGCATCTTCGCAACAGCGAAATGTCAGTACGCAGGCGATGCTGCACTGCACTCGGCTTGGTGCAACGGGTTCAGCGTCCTATATTGCGGTCCTGCCGACCCGAATCCGGGGCGGTGCCGGCGGCGAAAAAGCCGTTTCGCCACATTCCTGCCCCAGGTGGAAACGGCATTTAACCCCTGGACGCGTCACAATGTGCCGCCAGCCGAATTGAGGCGCAGATTGAGGATTGACAGATGATCGAAGCCGCCGGAACGGCGCTGGTGACGGGCGGGGGGAAGCGGATCGGCAAGGCGATCGTCGAGGATCTGGCCGCGCACGGTTTTGCCGTCGCCATCCACGCCAACCGCTCGACCGCCGAGGCCGACGCGCTGGCTGCGAACATCAGGGACGGAGGCGGCCGCGCCGGCGTGGTAGCCGCCGATCTGACCGACATGGATGCGGTTGGCGATCTCGTCGGCCGCGCCGCGGCAGCGCTCGGCCCGGTCACGCTTCTTGTCAACAATGCGTCGCTGTTCGTCGACGATAGCGTCGAGGACTTCGACTGGGCGGCATGGGACCTTCACTTCGCCATCCATGTGAAGACGCCGGCGCTGTTGGCGCAAAACTTCGCCCGCGCCTTGCCGCCAGGGCAGGAGGGGCTGATCGTCAACATCATCGACCAGCGCGTCTGGCGGCCGACGCCGCGCTATTTCTCCTATGCGCTGTCGAAGTCGGCCTTGTGGACGCAGACCGAAATGCTGGCACAGGCGCTCGGTCCGCGCATCCGCGTCAACGCCATCGGTCCCGGTCCGACGCTGAAGAATGCGCGCCAGGACGATGATGATTTCCAGAAGCAGGTCGACGGCCTGATTCTGAAGCGCGGCCCGCAATTGGCCGAATTCGGCGCCACCATCCGCTATCTCTGGGATGCGCGCTCGGTGACCGGCCAGATGATCGCGCTCGACGGCGGCCAGCATCTTGCATGGCAGACGCCGGATGTGACAGGCATGGTGGAATGAGTCCCGCAGACCAGAAACACAAGACGCGCGCCGGCGCCGCCGACGATATGCCGCCCGAGATCAACCTTGAGGATGAAGCGGTCGAGGAGATCGTCGAGCCCGAGGCCACCGGGCCCGATGTCGCCTTCACAGCGATAGACTGGGCGCCGCATGCCGGCGACGCCGACGGCATGGTCGGCGCCGAGGTCATCCAGACATTGGTCAAGCGGCTGCCCAATGCGCCCGGCGTCTACCGCATGATGAACGCTGCCGGCGACGTGCTTTATGTCGGCAAGGCGCGCAGCCTGAAGAAGCGGGTGACCAACTACGCCCAAGGCCGGTTCCACACCGCCCGCATCGGCCGCATGGTGCGCGAGACATCGACGATGGAGTTCGTCGTCACCCGCACCGAAATCGAAGCGCTGCTGCTCGAGGCCAATCTCATCAAGCGCTTGCGGCCGCGTTTCAATGTGCTGATGCGGGACGACAAGTCGTTCCCTTACATCCTGTTGACCGGCGATCACGTCTCGCCCGGCATCTACAAGCATCGCGGTGCGCGATCGCGCAAGGGCGACTATTTCGGACCTTTTGCGTCGGCCGGCGCGGTCGGGCGCACCATCAATTCGCTGCAGCGCGCCTTCCTGCTCAGGAGCTGCACCAACTCCTTTTACGAAAACCGCACCCGGCCGTGCCTGCTCTACCAGATCAAGCGCTGTGCCGGTCCATGTACCGGGGAGATCTCGCATAGCGACTATGCCGAGCTGGTCAGCGAGGCGAAGGATTTTCTGTCGGGCCGCAGCCAGAAGGTGAAGACCGAAATCTCTGCCGCCATGCAGCAGGCCTCGCAGGAGCTCGATTTCGAGCGCGCCGCCATTTATCGTGATCGGCTGGCAGCGCTGTCGCATGTGCAGAGCCATCAGGGCATCAACCCGGCCACCGTCGACGAGGCCGATGTCTTTGCCATCCATCAGGAGGGCGGCCAGGTCTGTATCCAGGTGTTTTTCTTCCGCACCGGCCAGAACTGGGGCAACCGCGCCTATTTCCCCAAGGCCGATCCGGCACTGGAGGGGGCGGAAGTGCTGGGCTCGTTCCTGGCGCAGTTCTATGACGACAAGCCGACGCCACGGAACATTCTGCTGTCGCGAGGCGTCCAGGATCAGGAACTGCTGGCCGAAGCGCTGTCCACCCGCGCCGGCCGTAAAGTGTCGATCTCGGTGCCGCAGCGCGGCGAGAAGAAGGATTTGACCGACAACGCGCTGCAGAATGCCCGCGAGGCGCTCGGCCGCCGGCTGGCCGAAACCTCCACGCAAGGCCGGCTGCTCGCCGGCTTTGCCGAGACCTTCGGCCTGCCGAAGCCGCCGGTGCGCATCGAGGTCTATGACAATTCGCATATTATGGGCACCAACGCCGTTGGCGCCATGGTCGTCGCCGGGCCGGAAGGGTTTGTGAAGAACCAGTACCGCAAATTCAACATCCGCTCGACCGAGATCACGCCCGGTGACGATTTCGGCATGATGCGCGAGGTGATGGAACGGCGCTTTTCGCGGCTGCTGAAGGAACATGGCGATGTCGTTCCCGACGACGCGGCAGCCGGTGGAGCAGGCGACGACATCGAGGAAGACATCTCCGGCAGCTTCCCGGCCTGGCCGGACGTCATCCTGATCGATGGCGGCCAGGGCCAGATGAGCGCGGTGCGCAAGATCCTCGCCGACCTCGGCATCGAGGATCGCGTGGCGGCCATCGGCATCGCCAAGGGCCAGGACCGCGATGCCGGCCGCGAGCGTTTCTTCGTCAGAGGCAGGGACTCGTTTTCGCTGCCCGTCCGCGATCCCGTGCTCTATTTCGTCCAGCGGCTGCGCGACGAGGTGCATCGCTTCGCCATCGGTTCGCACCGCGCGCGGCGGAAGAAGGAATTGGTCAAGAGCCCGCTCGACGAGATCGCCGGCATCGGTCCCGGCCGCAAGCGCGCGCTGCTGCTGGCCTTCGGCACTGCCAAGGCGGTCAGCCGCGCGGCAGTCGAGGATCTGGTCAAGGTCGACGGTATTTCAGAGCAGGTCGCCAAGCTCGTCTACAATCATTTCCATGAGAGCTGAGCGCCGGTGACGCCGCTGTCCCGATCAAATGGCAGCAGCCGTTCTTTTCTCGCAGGCCACTCGAATCCCGGCAATCGCGCGCTATTTTCGTCTGGCCAATCGAATCTCGCCTGTTGACCCCCTACATCCGGTTCTGATTTGAGTACGCAGGCAGAAAGAGTCCCTGAGATATGGCCAAGCGCGCGTTCAACCTGCCTAACATGCTTACCTATGCCCGCATCGTCGCGGTGCCACTGGTGGTGCTGTGCTTTTTTCTCGAGGGGCATCTGAAATCGAGCGACTTCGCCCGCTGGTCGGCGTTGATCATCTTCCTGCTGGCTTCGATCACCGACTATCTCGACGGCTATCTGGCGCGCGCCTGGCAGCAGACGTCCAACATCGGCAAGATGCTGGATCCGATCGCCGATAAACTGCTGGTCGCCACCTGCCTGCTGCTGCTCGCCGCCGACACCGACCGTCATGCCGGCATCGCAGGCTGGTCGTTGTGGGCGGCAATCATCATCCTGTGCCGCGAAATCCTGGTTTCGGGGCTGCGCGAATATTTGGCGGCATTGAAAGTCTCGGTGCCGGTGACGCAGCTCGCCAAATGGAAGACCGCCATCCAGATGGTCGCCATCGCCTTCCTGCTGGCTGGGCCTGCCGGCGACAAGATCTTCCCGCTGACCACGCAGACCGGACTGGTGCTGCTGTGGATCGCAGCCCTCGTCACGCTCTACACCGGCTACGACTATTTCCGCGCCGGCCTCAAGCACATCATGGACGAGTGAGATGATCACCCGGCTCATTTATTTCGCCTGGGTGCGCGAACGGATCGGCAAGCCGGAAGAGGATGTCGAACTGCCCGCCGGTATCGAGACGGTGGCCGACCTCCTGCGCTGGCTGAAATCGCGTGGCGAGGAATATGAGCACGCGCTGCAATATCCTGATGTGATCCGCGTCGCCATCAACCAGGAACATGTCGAGCATCGCGAGAAGATAGCCGGCGCGCGCGAGATCGCGCTGTTTCCGCCGATGACCGGGGGCTGACACCATGTCCGGCGCGCCGACGGTGCGCATCCAGCGCGACGATTTCGACGTTGCCGCCGAGATCGCGAAACTGACCGGGGGTCGCGCCGACATCGGCGCCGTAGTGTCCTTCTCAGGACTTTGCCGCGACGAGCAGGGCCAGCTGTCGGCGCTGGAACTCGAGCACTATCCAGGCATGGCCGAGGCCGAAATCAGCCGGATCGCCGGCGAGGCGCTTCAGCGCTGGCCGTTGCAAGGCCTGACTGTCATCCACCGCCACGGCAAGATCGCACCGGGCGAAAACATCGTGCTGGTGGTGGCGGCGTCGTCACACCGGCAGGCGGCGTTCGAGGCGGCGAATTTCCTGATGGATTTCCTGAAATCGCGTGCGCCTTTCTGGAAGAAGGAGCACCGCGTGGACGGCAGCGATGGCGGCTGGGTCGAGGCCAAGGACGCCGACGACCAGGCTGCGGCGCGCTGGAAGGCGCGGCCCGAATAAATCTCGGCGCAGCCATGTATTGACCGCATTCCCTTGGCCAAATCGCATCGGCAAAAAGGGAGCAAGGGCATGCTGGACAGGATCGCCGAATTCTTCGTCTTCGGTTTTGTGCCGCTGGTTATCGGCGTTCTGGCCGTTCCCGAGCCTTCCGTCGCCGCCGAGAAAACCCTGAAGGGCGAGGTGATGTATCGCGAGCGCATCGCGCTGCCGCCCAACGCCGTGCTGTCGGTTCAACTTGCCGATGTATCGCTGGCCGATGCGCCGGCCGCCATTGTCGGCGAGCGCAAGGTAGCGCCGGCCGGCCAGGTGCCGATCAAGTTCGAGATCAGCTTCGATCCAACGGTGATCCGGCCCAACATGACCTATGCGCTGCAGGCGCGCATCACCGCCGACGACAAGCTGCTGTTCGTCACGGACTCGCGCTATCAGGTCGATCCGCTCAGCGAGGCGCCGCAGGCCATTGTGCTGAAAATGGTGGCGCCGAGCGACAAGCCGACCTCGGCCTCGCTGTTCGGCCAGAGCTGGCTAGTCGAGTATATCGATGGTATCGGCGTGATTTCGGAGCCGCAGGCGACGTTCCGGGTCAGCGAAGCCGGCAAGGCGGGCGGCAGCGGCCCGTGCAACGCCTATTTCGCCACCGCCAAGGTCGATGGCGAGACCATCGTCATCAGCGACATCGGCTCGACCTACAAGGCCTGCGCGCCGGAGATCATGGCCGAGGAAAAGGCGCTGTTCGAGGCGCTCGCCAAGGCGGCGTCATACCGTGTCGATGGCGGCAAGCTGATCATCGCCGACAAGGACGGCCACGATATCTTGCGCTTCAACGCAGCGAGCTAAGAATCAAGACTGCGGCGGCGGGGGCGCCGGCGTCAGGCCGAACCGGCGCATCAGGTCCATAAGCCTGGCGCGGTCGGGCGGGCCGCCGGTGCTGAAGATGGCGAAGGCCTCGCGAAAATAGTCCGGACCGATCGCCGCCGGCGTCACCACGCACAGCACCTTGGCGGTCTCGGCGGTGTCGTTGTCGAAGCGGTGGACCGCGCCGCGCGGTATGCACAGTGCCTGGCCGAGTCCGATATCGTGCCGTTGTCCGTCGACGGTCAGCGTCAGTACGCCTTCGATCCCGTACATCGTCTCCTCATAGTGATCGTGGCTGTGTGCCGGGGCGAGCAGGCGCTGCGAGCCGGCGACCGTCAGTTCGAAGGCGGCGATGCTGCCGTTCGACTGGTCGCCGGTCAGCAGGAAGCGCACGGCAAGGCCGCCATGGCTGATTGTCTCGTCGGCCGGATTGACGCTGATCTGGCTAGCTCTGTCTAGCATTTCATCCTCCCACGTGGTAAATTGAATTTACCGAAATGAGTAAACTCAATTTACCAGAGTGTCAATGCCATTATCCGCGGAAGAACCGCCAAAGAAGCCACCGCTGATCGGTGCACTGCTGCGCGTTCCGGCCATGGCCATTCACCGCAAGCTGATCAGGGATCTCAGGGCGTCGGGTTTCGAGGACCTCAGCCCGCCGCATATGGCGGTGATCCAATATCCCGGCCCGGATGGCCTTCGGCCGAGCGCGCTCGCCGAGCGCGCCGCGATGAGCAAGCAGGCCATGAATCAACTGCTGAAGACGCTGGAAGCGATGGGTTATATCACTCGCTCGGCGGCACCCGATGAGAGCGGCGGGACCGTCGTCCACTTCACCGACCGCGGGCGCGCCGCATACCAGAAGATGGCCGACATCCTGCTCGACGTCGAACGGGAATGGGCCGAGGAACTGGGCGAGAAGCGTTTCACGGAGCTGAAAACGCTGCTCGGCGACCTCTGGGATACGCCGCTCATCCGTTGAAAGCGGCATGAAGCCGAAGCCGGGACCTGACCAAAGAAAAAGGCCGGCGAAGTGCCGGCCTCTTGCATACATTGGGTCGCGTCGGCTCAGCCGACGATCTCGGTGTCCGAGAACCAGTACTTGATCTCTTCAGCAGCGGTTTCCGGCGCGTCGGAGCCGTGCACGGAATTCTCGCCGATCGACAGCGCGTGGACCTTGCGGATGGTGCCTTCGGCGGCGTTGGCGGGGTTGGTCGCGCCCATAACTTCGCGGTTCCTGGCAATGGCGTTTTCGCCTTCCAGAACTTGCACGATGGTCGGCGCCGACGACATGAATTCCACCAGTTCGCCGAAGAACGGACGATCCTTGTGGACGGCGTAAAAGCCTTCGGCCTCGCGGCGGCTCATCCACACGCGACGTGAGGCGACGACGCGCAGGCCGGCCTCTTCCAGCATCCTGATGATGGCGCCGGTAAGATTGCGCCGGGTCGCGTCCGGCTTGATCATGGAAAAGGTGCGTTCGAGCGCCATGGGGTCGTCCTTGTCTTGAGATGGAAAGTCTTGAGATCGGAATGTGGAGTGGCGGGCTCTATACAAGCCGCCCGGCCCATTGCCAAGGGGAGGCGCCCCGGCAGCGTTATTCGACCGCGACCGCCCGCATGGCTGTTCGCAACGCTGTGGTCAAAGGCAAGGCTTTGCGGGAAAATGGCGATTGCGCAGGCACGCACGGAACGGAAAGACATCGGACCATGTTTGACGGGACGCGCTGGCCCTACCACCACCTCAGGCCGGGCGACATAAAAGGGAGCCTATTGACTATCGGCATTTTTGCTGCCGTGGGCCTTGTTCTGCTGCTCTTTTTGGGTCGCCGCACAAATACGACTTCGGCTTCGGCCCCGAATGGCAATGCACCCCGATGCCGAAGGGCGACCCGATCTGCGTCAAGCTCATCGCCAAGGAAGAGACGAAGTGATCGGCAGCCTTACCGCCTGATCACCACCGGCTGCCGCCGCTGCTCCCAGCCTTCGCGTTCCAGTGTCGGCAGATCATGCTCCTCGCTGGCATAGCCGAGGCAGAAATAGCCGATCAGCGTCCACTCAGGCGGGGTGTCCAGGATTGCGGCCATCTCGGCCGCGTCGAGGATAGACACCCAGCCCATGCCGATGCCTTCCGCCCGCGCCGCCAGCCACAGCGTGTGCACCGCCATGACGGCCGAATAGTCGATGGTTGCCGGCATCGTCATGCGGCCGAGCCCATGGCCCTGTTGCGTCGTGCGGTCGGCGAAAACCGCGAACTGGCAGGGCGCTTCATTGAGACCGGCGAGCTTCAGCCGGGCATAGAGAGCGGCGCGCTCGCCTGAAAAGCATGCCAGCGCCTCGGCATTGCAGCGCTCGAAACAGTCTCTCACCGCGCCCCGCCGCTCGGCGCTGTCGACCACCACGAAGCGCCACGGCTGGCTGAGACCGACGGACGGCGCGACGCTGGCAAGCTCCAGCAGCCGCTCCAGCGTACCCTCGGGCAAAGCCGTCCGCTCGAAGCGCCGCACATCCCGGCGCCAGCGCAGCAGCGTGACCAGCCCGGCGCGAAAATCATCGGTGAAATCGGGGGGTGGTGGCATGGCGATCAGGAGACTTGTGTGGGCAGTAGGCAGTAGGCAGTAGGCAGTAGGCAGTAGGCAGTAGGCAGTAGGCAGTAGGCAGTAGGCAGTACAGCCCTCAGACCCTATTGCCTACTGCCTATTCCCTAAGCTGCGGCCGCCGCCTCCTTCCAGCAAGGCGGGCTGAACGGACGGGTCGCGTCGTGTCCGGCGAGTTCATAGAACAGAATGGTCATTGGCGGCTGCGTCCTCGCGGTCTAATTAGGCGCCTGCGGCTGAAGCGGAACTCGTCGGCGGGAAAAAGATGAAACAGCATTTCATGATGTTCGCGGCATACAATCAATGGGCCAATGGCCGCATCTACGATGCCGTCGCCGCACTTGACGAAGAAGAGTTCAACCGCGATGTCGGCGCATTTTTCGGCTCGATGATGGGCACGCTCAACCATCTGCTGGCCACCGACCGCATCTGGATGAAACGCTTCACCGGCGAGGGCGACGCGCCGGCAAAACTCGACGCCATCCTGCACCGCGCATTGCCTGGCCTAAAGCTGGCGCGTGAGGCCGAGGACAGGCGGATCGTCGACTGGGTCGGCGGTTTGACCGAAAAGGCTTTGTCCGGCCGCTTCTCCTACATGACCGTTTCCGACATGCGCACCGTCTCGCAGCGGCTGGCGCCGGCGCTGGGACACGTCTTCAACCACCAGACCCATCACCGCGGCCAGGCGCATACCATCCTGACCATTCTCGGCCGGCCTTCGGTGCAGCTCGACCTGGCGTTTTTCCAACGCACCGACGAAGGCCGCGCCTACGCCTGATTTCTTGACCGCGGTTTGCGTTTGAAGACGCCGGAGGCGACATCCCTCGGTGCCTTTGTGCCATCCGTCTGCGACCTGGCCGCCGATACCAGTGAAACGCCTCTGGACGCGACGGACAGCGCCAAAGCCTCAACCTCCAGCCTGAATCCCAAGCCGGGTTTTTGAAGCCCGTGGTTTGCACGACGCTGCCCGGTGGCTTGTGCCGCCCTTTGGCGCCGCCCCTTGCTCGGCCGGCCGCTACAACCTGCTCCATTTTTCAGTAGAGTTTCTATTTAATAAATTCAACAAAGTTTAAATATTGAAGCAAAAACATATTTTTTTTTAGAAACCGAGTACACTGATTGAGAACTACAACGGCCTATGTCGAAAAAAATAAAGAAACTATAAGGAAGACTCGTGCGTAGCTGTGAGTGCATAAGCATATGTCTGCTTTGGTTTGCTGGCATGTTGCAATGCACAAAGCAGAACGGCAACAAGGAGAGTGTCATGGTTAATATCACTCAGAAGATCGCTAGAACACTGGCGGCGGGTGCAATTATCGTTATTTTTGCCGCTCCCGCGAATGCAGGAGGCGGAATTGGCGTCGGTGTCGGCGCATCTATCGGCGGTGCTGGCGGCATCAATGCAGGTGCCGGCGCCTCGGTCGGCGGCAGCGGCGGTATCAAGGCGGGTGCTGGCGCAACGGTCGGCGGCAATAGCGGCGTTACTGCGGGCCTCGGCGCCTCAGTCGGCGGTAGCAGCGGCATCAAGGCCGGCGCTGGCGCGACGGTCGGCGGAGCCGGTGGCATCAAGGCCGGTGTTGGGGCCACGGTCGGCGGCAGCGGAGGTATCAAGGCCGGTGTCGGCGTCAACGTCGGCAGCGGCATCAACGTCGGCGTCGGCGTCGGCATTGGCGGAACGCCCGGTACGCCGGGTACGCCCGGCACTCCAGGAACTCCTGGAACACCAGGCACACCTGGGACACCCGGTGTCGTCGCCAGCATGTCGAACAGCCAGCTGACACGTATGAAGAAGCGCTGCGTCGATGTGCTCGCCAGTGAGGGCACCTACGACAGCGATCTGCGGCAGCTATGCCTTATGATCTCGCGTCGCTGAGACAGGTTTCGCCGGGAGTGTCGAACCAGCCGTGAGGCTTTACGGCACTCTCCTACCGCATGGCCCAGACTTCCCGAGGGACATGCGCTGACGAGAAGCCTCCGGCCAGTCGGAAAGCCCGCCGCGCAAGTGGCGGGCTTTTTGTGACCGCCGGCATCTTCACGGCAATCGGTCACACTTTCGATTAACCGTTAACCACATTAGAATTGAAGGCAAGGGTTTAGGGTTTCATTTGTGTTCCCGCTGCAAAATAGCGAACACAGTGGGAGAAATTGGCATGCGGGTCGATCTGTCGCCCACGAGCTGGGGCAGGGTCATAGCAGTCACGGTTGTCGGCACGGCGATCTGCATCGCGGCGGCCTTCCTTGTCGATTCCTACAATTTTCCGTCGCTGTCGCCCGAAGCATTGCGCTGGGCGCAGCTCACCGACCTGTTGCTGCCGCTCGTGCTGGGTGGGTCGTTCTTCTCTTTCCTTATGTACAAGATGCGCCAGCTGGCGATCGCCCAGAAGAATCTGAGCATTGTCGCGGCGACCGACAGCCTGACCGCGGTGTTCAACCGCGGCGCGTTTTCGATGCTGGTCGAGGCCTATCTCGAACAGGCGCGCAGCCAGGCCGTCGTCGATGCCGGCGCCCTGCTGATCGTCGACGCCGATCATTTCAAGACTATCAACGATCGATTGGGCCACGATTGCGGCGATCAAGCGCTCAAGCTGATCGCGCAGACGATCAAGGCTCAGCTGCGCGGCGCCGACATCGTTGGACGCATCGGCGGCGAGGAGTTCGCCATCTTCCTGCCTGGCGCCGACCCGTCGCAGTCCTGGCTGGTTGCTGAGGGGATCCGGCGGCGCATCCGCGAGGTCGAGTTTGCTCCGGGTGGACGGCCCTGTCCGCTCTCGGTGAGCATAGGCGGCGTCGCCTTCACCGGACCGACCACCTATGCCGACATGTTCCTGACGGCCGACCGGCACCTCTACAAGGCCAAGTCCAACGGCCGCGACCAGGTCAGTTTCGAAACGACCGGGCCGCGCGCCCTGCTGGCCGGTGATCCGACGTTGCATTGAAATGCGGGCGCCAGGCGAGGCTCCGGTCGGGCGCAGGCGCTTTTCAAACGGATCGCGGCAATGCGACCTGGAACACGCAGCGGCGCCGTCAGCTTCCATGGTGTCGACTGCAGCAGGCCTCGTTCCTTAACGCAAGTGTTTCGGTCTAATGGTGGCGCTGCGATCCGTTGGCCTGCCGCATCGATATGATGCCTTCAGATGTACCTAAAATAGTCCTCGCTTGCTGCGTCCGCCGCTGCTTGCGGGTTGGCCGTCCATTTCTGCTTCGAGGTGTGGATCAACCCGATGGCGAAACGGTGGCTGCAGCGTCGCTCGCTATCGCGCGTGGTACCCGCCTCGGCGGCTAGTACCGTTATCCACTGCTCATAGATCGGATGAGTCAGTGATCCAGAAGTCGGCCTAAACTGTTGGAACGACAATTACTTAGAGAACAAATAATCCGTAGAGTTTCCGTTGTTCCATCCTTTCATCAAGATCATGATATATTCAATTCCTGATCAGCCATAATGGATTTGTGTCTGACGTCTCAAAGGCCAGTTAATATCTCAGAAATGGGCAAGCATCTGCAAAAACTCAAAGGAATTTTAACACGGCATCTAGGCCGGGGGCCTTTTTCACTCCTCGAGTTCGCCTCAAGGTATGGATGCGTGACGCGGCACCTTGTAAAGGGTGAAGACATCGATCTCGTCAGTTCCGATTATCCACAAGCGATTTCTTTCCTGGCGAACGAATTCAAGGTTAAAGCCATTCAGTCGCGATCGATACCGGAGGAGGCAGTTTTGGCCGGCTCTATGATGCAGTCTTTGCGCTTTCATTCTTTTCCACATGCCGATAACAACTGTCGCGATGGCTGGTTCGTCTGTTCAGCTTTGTGCGGCCTGGTGGCATTCCGATTTCACAACTAACGGCTCGCGAACCCTGCCTTTTCTTCAAATGGAGACGCCACCGAGTGAATTTGGCTTTCGGTTTGCATTTGAACAGTGAACAGGCCGACATCGCGGTTGAGAAATACGGCATGATGGCCATGGATCTTGGGTTCGTGATCAAACTATCTCAAGACGTTTCCAATGCCGAGTTACTCCAAGATGAAGTGGACGCTTGGTGGGATCACCAAGACGTGTTTGTCGTTCGACGTCTACCGGCAAGTCCGAGTGATCTTTTTGCTGGGCAGGCCCTGTCCCGGCCGTCTCAGACGGCGTAGCCGCCATAACCGTGTGCGACCGGCTTGACCGAGACGGCCGGCTGGACCGCGGGCCAGAGGATGCCTGCCGTGACTGCAAAGGTGATCAGGGCATCGCGTGCGGCCTCGGTCGAGATTTCGCCGGCGCGCGCCGCCTTGCAGGCCCTCACGGCCGCGCCATAGCTCAGGCGCCGGCGTGATGGCGGAAATTCGGTCAGGAAATCATGCATGTCGAACAGCGAGGCGAGCATGCGTTTGTGGCCGGCGCCAACGCTAACGGCAACCGGGGTGAAGAACATCGCGTCGTGCATTCTGGCCTCTCTGGATGGGCGGAAAGGCGGCGGTCGCCGCTCTCCGATCGCGGGTTGGACGCCAGAAAACGCGGCCGGCGGCCCGAGGTTCCCTGAGAGATGCCGTGACAGGACGATTTGCTTCTTGAGGTCGCTCCCCGGCCGGCATCCGCGGTTGCGGCGCCTTCTATTTCCACATGCCGCGCATGCGGGCGCCGAGGTCGACGCGGACTTCAGGTCTGTGGCGCGGATCGTCCTTTGCGTGGACGCTCGCCCAAGAGGTCTGCTCGAAAGCGCCGAGAATCGAGGCCGGGATGAAACGGGTTCGCGAGGCATAGACGTGGCGGTCGCCGCGCGCTGCCTGGCCGTGAGTGAAGAAGCGCTGCGGCGTCACCAGATGCAGGCCGTCCTTGGCCCGCGTCATGGCGACGTAAAGCAGCCGGCGCTCCTCCTCGATGTCTTCCTTGGTGCCGACGCCGAGATCGGCCGGGATGCAGCCATCGACGGTGTTGAGCACGAAGACGTTCTTCCATTCCTGGCCCTTGGCCGAATGAATGGTCGACAGGATCAGATAGTCCTCGTCGCGGTGCGGCGGCCCGGCCTGGTCGCTGGTCGCATCCGGTGGATCCAGCGTCAGCTCGGTCAGGAAGCGCTCGCGCGAAGCATAGCCGGAACCGATCTGCTCGAGCTGCATGAGGTCGGCCCGCCGCGTCGTCGCATCCTCGTGGATGCGCTCGAGATGCGGCTCGTACCACAGCCTGACCTGTTCGAGATCGGCCGGCCATTTCCCCGACCGGGCGCGCAGGCCGGAATAAAGCGCAACGAAGGCTGGCCAGTCCTCAGCCGCGCGTTGCGGCGGCCGGTAGCGGGCCAGCCCCATTTCCTCATCGAGCGATGTCGCCATGGTCTCGACGATGGTGCTCGCCGCCGAAGGGCCGATGCCGGGCAGGAGCTGCAGCACGCGGAAGCCGGCGACGCGGTCGCGCGGGTTCTCGGCAAAACGCAGCACCGAAAGCACGTCCTTGACATGGGCGGCGTCGAGGAATTTGAGCCCGCCGAACTTGACGAAGGGGATGTTGCGGCGCGTCAGTTCGATCTCCAGCGGGCCGCTGTGGTGCGAGGCGCGAAACAGCACCGCCTGCGATTTCAGCACCGTGCCGGCCTCGCGCTCGGCCAGGATGGCCTGGCAGACATAGTTCGCCTGCTCGGCCTCGTCGCGCACGCTGACCAGTTTCGGCCTTTGCGAGGATTTGCGCTCCGACCAGAGGTTCTTGGTGAAGCGCTCCGACGCCTCCGAGATGACCGCGTTGGCTGCCGCCAAAATAGTCACGGTCGAGCGGTAGTTGCGCTCCAGCATGATGACATCGGCGGCTCGCGCGAATTGTTGCGGGAAATCGAGGATGTTGCGCACTTCCGCGGCGCGAAACGAATAGATCGACTGCGCGTCGTCGCCCACCACCGTCAGTCCGGCGCCGTCCGGCTTCAGCGCCGAAAGGATCGAGGCCTGCAGCCGGTTGGTGTCCTGGTATTCGTCGACCAGCACATGGTCGAAGCGCGAGCCCAGATGCGCCGCGATCTCCGGCTCGGCGGCCATTTGCGCCCAGTAGAGCAGGAGGTCGTCGTAATCGAGCACGTTCTGCGCCTGCTTGGCCTCGACATATCGGGCGAACAGCGCCTTCAGCTGTTCGGCCCAGCCGGCACACCAGGGAAAGGCCGAACCCAGCACCTCGCCGAGCGGCGCCTGAGCGTTGACGGCGCGCGAATAGATCGCCAGGCAGGTGCCCTTGGTCGGAAACCGGCTTTCGGTCTTCGAGAATCCAAGCTCATGCCGGGCAAGATTCATCAGGTCGGCGGAATCCTCGCGGTCATGGATGGTAAAGGCGGGGTCAAGGCCGATCGTCAGCGCATAGTCGCGCAGCAGCCTGGCGCCGATGCCGTGAAACGTACCGGCCCAGGCCAGCGCGTCGGCGATGACGGACGCGTCTCGGCCCAGGACCTCGCCGGCGATGCGTTCGACCCGCCTGGCCATTTCGGTGGCGGCGCGGCGCGAGAATGTCATAAGCAGAATGCGTCTGGGATCAGCGCCCTTGACGATCAGATGCGCAACCCGGTGGGCGAGCGTGTTGGTCTTGCCGGAGCCGGCGCCGGCGATCACCAGCAGCGGCCCGGCGATCTGGCCGTCGCCATGTTCGACAGCGAGCCGCTGCTCGGCGTTGAGCTTCGCCAGATAGGCGGGCCGCAAGGACGAATCATTGATGGCGATGGTCATCGCCTATCAAGCATCGTTTCCGCTTTGTTCGCAACGGGCGGAAGTCGCCCTTACCGCCGTGGCGCGACACCCGTTGCCGCCGACTGGCGCCGCAAGGCGGCGCGTTCGTCGCCAGGCACCGGCAACGGATCGAAATTGTCGGGCACGTCCTTGATGATCTCCTTGGCGATGCGATAGGTCGCGTAAGCGAAAAGGCCGGTAATGAGCAGACGGATCATGGCGCGATCTCCCTTTGGGCAACCAACCTCAGAGCCGCCGTTTGGTTCCAGCCGACGCGGCGTCGTTTGCGAGCGTGCAACCAAAGCCGAACCACCTCGTTGCCTTATGAAGGAGAGGGCAGACCTAGGAGGTCGCCATGAAGAGGCTTCTGATTCTGTTGGCCGCCAGCTTGGCGCTCGCCGCCTGCGACGGCGACATCCAGCCAACCAAAGCCCCGGTGCTCGACCAAACCCCGCAGACGGATTCGGCGCCAAAGCCGGCGGCCAGCGGCGATCAGCCGGCGCAATGATCGTTTTCCGGCGGGAGACGAGAAACGGCTTTCAGGAGAAGAAGGCCGGCGCCGCTTGGGAGGTGAGCTGATAGCGCCGGCCAGGCGGATATCAGGTCCGCCGCAACAACCGAAGATAGCTGAGTCTCTCGCCTGCGTCATGAGGTGGGCCGCATCGACCTGCTTCATGACGGCGCTTCTGCACAAAACAACTTCGATGTCAGATGGCGTGCGGAACGAAACTCGACGGGAGGACCTCAGGCAATGGCCTTGCGCAGCACCGGGCCGCCGGCAATCCCGGCGTCCAGCTGGCACTGCGTCAGCGCCGCCTCGGCCATTATCCACTGCTTGAACAGTTCCACCTTGCGCGTGTAGGGCGCGGTGACCGGGCAGACGAAATACCAGCCGGCGGTGTTGGGGTGATGCACGGCAAACGGCGCCACCAGTCTCTCTGCGCGGATCTCGCTCGCCATATAGGCGCGGTTGGCGACTGCAAAGCCCATGCCGGCATTGGCCGCCTCATAGGACATCATGCAGGAATCGAAATAGATGCTCTTGGTCTCGCCGAGCACGGAACTCGCGCCGGCAAAACCCAGCCACGACTGCCAGTTCTGCGTGCAGGTGTCGGAATGCAGCAGCGTGAAATGCCTGAGGTCGTCGGGCGTCACCTGTGACGGCGGCGTGTCGCCGAGAACCTCGTGGAACAGCTTCCTGCTGCACACCGGCGTCAAATCCTCCTTGAACAGCAGGTCCGCTTTGAGGTCGGGAAAGCTGCCGTCGCCATAGCGGATCTCGAGGTCGAACTCGGAGGTGGCGAACTCATTGGTGGCGTAGGAGGTCGAGACCCGCATTTCGATTTCGGGATATTGCCGCTGGAACAGCGGCAGGCGGGCAAACAGCCAGCGCGCTGCGAACGTCGGCAGTACCGAAATCTTCAGCACATGCGCCTGCGACTGTCCGGTCGCCTCCATGCTGGCCGCCACGATGCGCTCCAGCGCCTCGCGAACGCGCGACACATAGGTCTCGCCTTCGGGTGTCAGCGACACCGCATTGCCGCCGCGCTGGAAGATCTTGAAGCGCAGCTGGTCCTCGAGGCTTTTGACGCGCTGGCTGACGGCGGAAGCAGTAATAAACTGCTCTTCGCCCGCGCGCGTGAAGTTACGGTGCCGGGCGGCACTTTCGACAATCTTCAGCGAATTGAGGTTGACCTGACTGAGCAGACGCACGCGTTTCGACCTTAAGCTGGGCTTACACTAGCACCAGCATTCCTAATTTTACAGGGGTGGGGAAATTAATCGACAGTTTACCAAGTGATGCCCCCATCCTGGAGAAGTAGAATGAACGCCCATACCATACCTGAACTGCGCTACGCGATGAGCCGAGAAGCCATTATCGGCCATGAGACGGCCTGGAAAGTGTCGGGTTTCGGCGTTGCGCAGTATCTGCATGGCTACGACCCGGCGCTGCTGGCGGCGATCGAAGAGGCGGCGTTGAAGCTCAAGGCCAGCCACGCCGTGCACAAGCACCTCGACCTTACCTTCATCACCGGCGCCGACCGTTTTATCCCGGAGATCAAGGAACTGCTGCATGACAAGCTGCGCCTGGAACGTCTGTCCGACATGATGGGCACCAAGCTCGAGCCCTATCCGCTGTCGATCGTCGGCTCGACCGTCACTTTCATGAATCCCAAGGACGGCGCCGTCGATTGGCATTGCGACGGTGTCCCGGTCACCGAACTCATTCCGCTGTCGATCAGCAATCCGCTGGTCGGCGGCCATCTCGAAATCTACTGCGACGATTCCGAGACCGGCCGCGCCATCCTTGAATCCGGCCGCGAGATTCCGCGCAACCAGGTCATGCGCATCGACCACAAGATGAACTACGCCACGCTCGGCCAGTTTCTCGGTGTGCTGCACCGCACCGCGCCGATACAGCTCGGCTCGCGCGTCACGCTGGTCCTCAACCAGCGCTCTGTGGCCAAGCCCTACGTCGACGACAATCGCATGTTCTATCTCGCAGCCGACAATGATCACGATCGCGAATGGGTCAACGAACTGGCCGAAGACGTCTGGACGAACCAGCTGCCGGCCTATCGCCGCTTCGAGGAAGAACGTCCGGTTGCGGCGGCGGCCGATGCGCCGGTCCCGGGCGGGTCAAGGGATTCATGGTAGCCAGAGCATAGAAGTGGACGCCGGTTTGGTCGTCGGTAACATCATGGTCGGCGATAAGGACAAGGCACCGTCGCGCCGATTCCGGGATGGATCCGGCTCGCCATCGGCCCTGGTCTTCGCCGCCGGCGCGGTCGCCCTGTGGTCGACCAACGCGCTGGTCGGCAAATCCCTGCTGGCCAGCCATCCAGTGTCGCTCGTGCAGTTGCTGCAATTTTGTGGAGCGGCTCTGGTGTTCGCCGTCATCCATCTGGCGAGCCGGAAGGGGGACACGCAAGACGCAGCCTTTTCCAAGGGTGCTGACGGCACCCTGGCGCCGGTCGCGGTCGGCTTTATTGGCCTGGTCGGCACCATGGTGCTGCAATACATCGCCTTTGCCTCCATGCCGGTGATCGAGGCCAATCTCGTCGCCTACACCTGGCCGCTGATGGTCGCGGCGGCGGTCATCGTGCTGGGCAAGCGGCAACGCCCCGTGCTGCTGGGGTTGACTGCCGTGCTCGGCTTTGTCGGCGTGGCGCTGGTGATCTCGGGTGGTCGCGGCCAGCCTTTTCTCCAAGGCAGCATCGTCGGCTATCTCGCTGCCTTCGGCTCGGCGCTGTGCATGGCCTTCTATTCGATTGCGGTCGCCCGCCTGGCCACACCGTCGGAGCGTTTGCTTTTGCCTTCGGCGTTGGTCGGCGTCGGCCTGACCTTGCTGTGGTGTATTCACGACGGCGCTGCCTGGCCATCCATTGAGCACCTCCTGCTTGGCCTCTATCTCGGTGCCGGCCCGATGGGGCTGGGATATTATTTCTGGTCGCGCGCCTTGAAGCTTGAAGGCGGCGGCAAGGTTGCGGTCATCGCCTATCTGACGCCGATCGCATCGACGCTGCTGCTGACACTTTCGGGCGAAAGGCTGACGCTTACCGCGATAGCCGGTGCGGTCCTCGTCATCGGCAGCTGTATTGCGGTGGGCATAGAACGCTCGGAGGCTGAACATGCTTGACGACGATGAACGCCTCGCCAGACAGGAAGCATTCTGGCTGCTCAAGGAGTTCGGCGCCGAGGCGCCGCTCTACGCCGCCATGAAGGCCGAAAAGGCGATAGAGCAAAAAGATTTCGGCCGGTGCGCCCGCTGGAAGCGCATTCTGGACATACTGGCCGACTCTAAACCTGCGGCGTCCGTGCAGTTGAAATCTGCTGGCGCGAAGTCGGCCGTTTCCAAGTATTAGATTTTCTAATTTGCAACGTTGCAACCTGTTGTGGAAACATCCTCCTGTTCCGATTCTTGATCGTTTATTGAGACTTTAGCGACCCGTTGGGGGGTGCAGCTAGGTCGATACATCAAGAGAAGTCTTAAAAAAAGCCGGCAACTTCATGACCGGCGGGAGAAACAGAATTGCACACCATCGACAGCAAGACCGCTATTGAACTGACTGCTGACATCGTCTCGGCCTATGTCGGCAACAATCCTCTCCCTGCGTCTGGCCTGCCGGATCTGATCGCCAGCGTCAGCGCATCGGTGCGCAAGCTGGGCAGCATTGCCGCCGTGGAAAGCCCCGCGCTGAACCCCGCTGTCAATCCGAAGCGGTCGGTGTTTCCCGATCACATCGTCTGTCTTGAGGACGGCAAGAAATTCAAGTCGCTGAAGCGCCACCTGATGACCGACCATGGTCTGAGCCCGGAGGAATATCGTGGCAAATGGGGCTTGCCGTCGGACTATCCGATGGTGGCGCCGAACTACTCCGCGACCCGTTCGGCACTGGCCAAGTCCTCGGGCCTCGGCCGCAAGCCGGCCGTTCCGGCCGCCGCGGCCAAGGTGACGAAGCGCAAACCCAAAGCCTGAACCAGGCAGCCTCTGAAAAGTCAGTCTGCTGTTTGCAATGGACGGCGCGCTTAAGGCGCGCCGTCTTCATGCCTTATGCCCCCGCCAGCGCCCAGGCCCTTGCGAAGCGCCGCCCTCCCGTGCAAAAGCCCCGGCATGCTTATCATCAACGATCTTTCGCTCCGCATGGCCGGACGCTTGCTTCTCGATCATGCCTCGCTGACCTTGCCGGCCGGCACCAAGGCCGGCCTCGTCGGCCGCAACGGCACCGGCAAGACGACGCTGTTCAAGGCCATCACCGGCGACTTTCCCTCCGAGACCGGCTCGATAAGCCTGCCCAAGAACACCCGCATCGGCCAGGTGGCGCAGGAAGCGCCCGGCACCGAGGACCCACTGATCGAGATCGTGCTCAAGGCCGACCTGGAGCGCAGCGCATTGCTCGAGGAAGAAAAGACCGCCACCGATGCGCACCGCATCGCCGACATCCACATGCGGCTGGCCGACATCGACGCGCATTCGGCGGAATCCCGTGCCGCGACCATCCTGGCCGGCCTGGGCTTCGACGATGCCGCGCAGCGCCGCCCGGCCTCGTCCTTCTCCGGTGGCTGGCGCATGCGCGTGGCGCTTGCCGCCGTGCTGTTTGCCGAGCCAGACCTTCTGCTGCTCGACGAGCCGACCAACTATCTCGATCTCGAAGGCACGCTGTGGCTGGAAAACTATGTTTCGAAATACCCGCACACGGTGCTTCTGATTTCGCACGATCGCGACCTGCTCAACCGCGCCGTCAATTCCATCGTTCATCTCGACCAGAAGAAGCTGACCTTCTGGCGCGGCGGCTACGACCAGTTCGAGCGCCAGTACACCGAGCAGAAGGAGTTGCAGGAGAAGGGCCGTGTCAAGCAGGAAGCCGCGCGCAAACACATGGAGTCCTTCGTCGAACGCTTCCGCGCCAAGGCTTCGAAGGCGAGACAGGCGCAGTCGCGCATCAAGGCGCTGGAGAAGATGAAGCCGATCGCGGCGATCGTGAACGACACGGTGAGGCCGTTCTCTTTCCCGGAGCCGGTGAAAACGGTGGCGTCGCCGATCATTGCCTTGAACAACGTCAATGTCGGCTACACCGAGGGCCAGCCGATCCTGAAGAAGATGACGCTGCGCATCGATGCCGACGACCGCATCGCGCTGCTCGGCGCCAACGGCAACGGCAAGTCGACCTTCGCCAAGCTTCTGTCGGGCCGGTTGAAGCAGGAGAGCGGCACCATGACGGTCGCGCCGGGCCTGAAAGTGGCTATCTTCGCGCAGCATCAGCTCGACGATCTCAGGCCTGATGAAAACGCCTATGAGCATGTCCGCCGGCTGATGCCGGAGGCGCCGGAATCCAAGGTACGTGGCCGCGTCGCCCAGTTCGGTCTCACCACCGAGAAGATGAACACCGCCGCCAAGGACCTGTCCGGCGGCGAGAAGGCGCGCCTGCTGATGGGCCTGTCGGCCTTCGAAGGCCCGAACCTGTTCATCCTCGACGAGCCGACCAACCATCTCGACATCGACAGTCGCGAATCGCTGATCCATGCATTGAACGAGTTTCCCGGCGCCGTCATCCTGATCTCGCATGACCGCCATCTGCTGGAAGCGACCGCCGACCGGCTGTGGCTGGTCAAGGACGGGGCGGTCAACCCGTATGACGGCGACCTTGAGGACTACAAGACGCTGGTCACCGGCGTGTCCGGCGACCGACGCGGCAAGCGCGAGGCCGAGAAGGCATCAAAGGCCGATCGCCGCCGCGATGCAGCCGCGCGCCGCGCCGCCTTTGAGCCGCTGGCCAAGGAAATACGCGCCACCGAAGCGCTGATGGACCGCATCCGCAAGCGCATCGACCTGATCGAGGACGAGCTCGCCAACCCGGCCGTCTACGAAAAGGATCCCTCGACCGCGACCCGGCTGGCCAAGGAGCGCTCGCAACTGGCACAGCAGCTTGCCGGTCACGAGGAAAAGTGGCTGACCATGTCGGCCGAGTATGAGGAAGGCACGGCGGAGTGATTTACCCTCCCCCTTGTGGGGAGGGTCGATCCGCAAAGCCGAGCGGGGCGGGGGTCTGCGCCGCACCCCACCCCGGCGCTGCGCGCCGACCCTCCCCATCAAGGGGAGGGTAAGATCTGGCCCTACACGCCGCCTGCGAAACCCGCTAAAAACGCCGCATGAACCAGCACGCCAAGCTCAGAATCGGCCACTCCGCCTGTCCGCATGATTGCCCTTCGACCTGCGCGCTCGAGGTCGAGCTGCTCGATGGCAACCGCATCGGCCGTGTCCATGGCGCCAAGTCCAATACGTATACGGCTGGCGTCGTCTGCGCCAAGGTCGCGCGCTATGCCGATCGTGTCCATCATCCGGACCGACTGCTGAAGCCGCTGATGCGCGCCGGCGCCAAGGGCGACGGCGTCTGGAAGGAATCCAGCTGGGAAGCGGCACTCGACGTCGTCGCCGAGAACTTCATCGCGGCCGAGGAAAAATACGGCTCCGAGACCGTCTGGCCTTATTTCTATGCCGGCACGATGGGGCTGGTGCAGCGCGACGGCATCGACCGGCTGCGCCATGCGAAAAAATACTCCGGCTTCTTCGGCTCGATCTGCACCAATCTGGCCTGGACCGGCTGGATGATGGGAGCGGGCGCCTTGCGCGGTCCCGATCCGCGCGAGATGGCGAAGTCCGACTGCGTGGTGATCTGGGGCACCAATGCCGTGGTCACGCAGGTCAATGTCATGACCCACGCCATCAAGGCGCGGAAGGAGCGTGGCGCCAGGATCGTCGTCATCGATGTCTACGAGAACGCGACGATGAAGCAGGCCGATATAGGCCTTGTGCTGAAGCCCGGCACCGATGGCGCGCTGGCCTGCGCGGTCATGCATGTGCTGTTCAGGGAAGGCATGGCCGACCGCGCCTATCTCGAAAGATACACCGACGATCCGAAGGGGCTGGAAGCGCATCTGGAGACGCGCACGCCGGAATGGGCTTCCGCCATCACCGGTCTTGCCGTCACCGAGATCGAGGCTTTCGCCCGCCTCGTCGGCACGACGAGGAAAACCTATTTCCGCCTCGGCTATGGCTTTGGGCGTCAGCGCAATGGTTCGGTCAACATGCACGCGGCGTCCTGCATCGCCGCCGTCACCGGCGCCTGGCAATATGAGGGTGGCGGTGCCTTCCATTCCAATTCCGGCATCTTCAAGCTCAACCAGGATGTGCTGGAAGGCACCGCGATGCGCGATCCCAATATTCGCCATCTCGACCAGTCGCGCATCGGTCCGGTGCTGACCGGCGCAGCGGACGCGCTTTACGGTGGCCCGCCGGTGACGGCGATGCTGATCCAGAACACCAACCCGGTGAATGTCGCACCCGAGCAGCGGCTGGTGAAACATGGTTTTCTGCGTGATGACCTGTTCACCTGCGTGCACGAACAGTTCATGACCGACACGGCAAAGCTTGCCGATGTCGTTTTGCCGGCAACGATGTTTCTCGAGCATGACGACGTCTACAAGGGCGGTGGCAACCAGCACATCACGCTCGGTCCCAAGCTGATCGAACCGCCGGAAGGGCCGCGCACCAACCATTTCGTCATCGAGCAATTGGCGCAGCGTCTCGGCGTCGCCGACCGGCCGGGCTTTGGCCTGACCGAGCAGCAGCATATCGACATCATCCTCGGCAAGCGCGGGCTGGGCTCCTTCGCCAGCCTCAAGGAAGACAAATGGGTCGACCTGCAGCCGGATTTCGAGGCGGCGCATTTTATCGATGGTTTCGGCCATGCCGACAAGAAATTTCACTTCCGCGCCAACTGGAGCGGGCAGGCGGCGCCCAACCGGCCGCCGAAAAGCATGGGCCTGTTCGGGCCGGTGGCGGAACTCCCCGAATTCCCCGACCATGTCGACCTGATCGAGGTCGCGGATGCGGAGCATCCGTTCCGGCTGACGACATCACCGGCGCGCAACTTCCTCAATTCGACCTTCTCGGAAACGCCGGTGTCGAAGGCCAAGGAAGGCCGGCCGGAATTGTTGTTGCATCCGGACGACGCTGCCGCGCTTGGCTTGGGCGACGGCGACCGTATCGAGGTCGGCAACCGGCGCGGCGAGGTGGTGCTGCACGCAAAGCTGTTCGAAGGCCTCAAGCGCGGCGTGGTGATCGCCGAGGGCATCTGGCCAAACAGCGCCCATGAGCGTGGCGAAGGCATCAATGTGCTCACCGGCGCCGACGCACCAGCGCCCTATGGCGGTGCGGCCTTCCACGACAACAAGGTCTGGCTGCGGCCGGCTGGCTGAAGCAATTCCAGGAAAAGTGTGAGCGGTTTTCCGTCCGGAATTGCGTAAAAGTGACTGGCTATCCCGGCAGAGGCACCGTCAGCCCCACCCTGACACGGTCCATGGCAACGAAGGTGCGGAATTTTCGGACATTCTTGCTGTCGAAGAACAGTCTGCGCGTCAGGGCCTCATAGGCCCCCATGTCGGCCGCGGTGATGACTAGGATGAAGTCGGCCTCGCCGGTGACGTAGTAGCATTGCTGCACTTCGGGCTCTGCCGAGAATTGCCGCTTGGCCGCGTCGATCAGGTCCGAGCGTTCGCTCTCCAGTTCCACTTCGACGAAGATGGTGATGGGATGGCCGACCGCCGCCGGGTCGACCACGGCGACATTGCCCGCAATGACGCCGGACTGTTCCATGCGCTTGATGCGCCGCTGCACCGCCGGCGCCGACAGGTTGACGGCTTCGCCGATCAGCCGCTGCGGCGTCGTGTTGTCCCGCTGCAGGATGGCAAGGATGGCGAGGTCGAAACTGTCGAGCGAAGGCGATCGAGGCAAAGCGCTATCCTGGCGAAACAAACTTGCATTTCGAAGCGCCAATAACAGCGCTATTTGCGCCTCGGCTGCAATATGATTTCGTCACACCCAAAGGAGGCCACCCGTGTTCCTGCTCAACAGCAATGCCTTGCACCGTCGGCCGCTCGATCCGGTCGAGGCCGAAACGCTGGGGAATGCCGGCGCCGATACGGTCGAGCGCTTTCTGGCCCATCGCGACAATCACCTGGCAACTCCGTTGCATGCATTGCCGACGCTGGCCGGCGAACTCGGCCTCGGCGCCGTCCACATCAAGGATGAAGGCTTTCGCCTCGGTCTCGGCAGTTTCAAGGCGCTCGGCGGCGCCTATGCCGTTTTTCGACTGGTGCTGGAGGAGGCGAGCCGATCGCTTCATCGGCCCGTTGACGTGGCCGATCTCAACCGGTTCGACGTCCGGGCGGTCGCTGCCGGCATGACGGTTGCCTGCGCCACCGACGGCAATCATGGCCGCTCGGTCGCGCAAGGTGCACAGTTGGTTGGCGCGAAAGCGGCAATCTTCGTTCACGCCGGCGTCAGCGAGGCGCGCATTGCAGCAATAGCCCGCTATGGCGCCGAGATGATCCGCGTCGACGGCAATTATGACGACTCGGTCAGGCAGGCCGCCGAGGTTTCAGCGGAGCAAGGCTGGACCGTGGTGTCCGACACCTCCTGGCCGGGCTACGAGCGCATCCCCGGTCTGGTCATGCAGGGCTATACGGCGATCGTGCGCGAAGCGTTGGGCCAGTTGCCGCAGCCGCCGACCCATGTCTTCGTGCAGGCCGGTGTCGGCGGTATTGCCGCCGCCCTGGCCGGCCATCTCGCCATCGTGCTCGGTGACGCCAGGCCGACCTTCATCGTCGTCGAGCCGGCCCGCGCCGCCTGCGTTGTCGCAGCCGCCCGGGCGGGCCACGTGGTCAAGGTCGCACACGATCAGCCGACGGTGATGGCGATGCTCGAATGCTACGAGGCCTCGCAAGTTGCCTGGCGCGTTCTGGCGCGGGTTGCCGATGCCTTCATGACAGTGGATGAGGAGGAGGCGGTCGCGGTGATGCGGCGGCTGGCACGGCCGGCTGGCAATGATCCAGTGATCGTCGCCGGCGAAAGCGGCGGCGTCGGTCTGGCCGGGCTGATCCGGGCGGTGGCCGACCACAAGGCCGCGCTCGGGCTCGACGACAAATCCCGCGTGCTGCTGATCAACACCGAAGGCGCCACAGACCCGCATCGCTATACCGAGCTGGTCGGGCAGAGCCCCGCCGATGTGCTGGCCGGCAAGCTGAAGGCCGAGGCATAGCCATGATCGGGATCGATGCACAGCGTCTGCTTGGCCGCATCCGGGAACTCGGCGCCGTTGGCCGCGACAGTGAGGATAGGCTGATCCGGCTCGCCGCCTCCGACACAGACAGACAGGGCCGTGACCTCTTTGTCGGCTGGCTCAGGCAGGCCGGGCTGGAAGTCGCCATCGACCGGGTCGGTAATATCTTCGGCATCTGGCAAAGCCCCGACAATGCCGGGCAGGCGCCGCTGCTCATCGGTTCGCACATCGACACCGTTATCGATGCCGGCATCTATGATGGCTGCTACGGCGTGCTGGCCGGGCTGGAGGTGATCGAGACGCTGCAGGCTTCGGGCTTTTCGCCGTCGCGCCCGGTCGCGGTCGCCGCTTTCACCAATGAGGAAGGCGTGCGCTACACGCCTGACATGATGGGCTCGCTATGCCATGCCGGTGGCGTCAGCGCCGAGGCCGTGCTGGCCGCCATCGGCACGGATGGCAGCGTGCTCGGCCAGGAGCTCGCCCGCATCGGCTATGCCGGCGACCGCGAACCCGGCTTCCTCAAGCCGCATGCCTATCTCGAACTTCATATCGAGCAAGGGCCGGTGCTGGAGCGTGAAGGCGTGCCGATCGGCGCGGTCGAGAATTTGCAAGGCATTTCCTGGCAGCGCATCACCATCGACGGCGCCGCCAACCATGCCGGCACCACGCCGATGTCGATGCGCAGCGACGCCGGCCACGCCGCCGCCCGCATCATCACCTTCCTGCACGATCGGGCCAGGGCTTCAAATGGGCCAACCGTGGCCACGGTCGGCACGATGCGCTTCGAACCCAACGCCATCAACGTCATTCCCGCGCGCGCCGTCTTCACCATCGACCTGCGCGATCCCGACGAACAGCGCCTGCAGGCGCATGAGGCGGCCCTTGCTGCCTATCTCGAGGAGCTTGAGGTTTCGGAGAACGTATCGATCTCGGTCGAGCGGCTCGCCCGCTTCGAACCGGTGCTGTTCGACATCGGCATCGTCGAACTGATCGAGGCGGCCGCGAAGAACCGCGGTCTCGGCGTCAGGCGCATGACATCGGGCGCCGGCCATGACGCGCAGATGATGGCCCGCCTCGCGCCGGCGGCAATGATCTTCGTGCCGAGCGCCGGTGGCATCAGCCACAATTCGCGCGAACACACTGAAGATGCCGAGCTTGTCGCCGGCGCCAACATCCTGCTTGATGTCGCCAGTGAGCTTGCAAAAGAGGTCGGGGAGAAAAATGGCTGAACTCGATCGTGATGCGCTGAAGCGGGAGATGACGGGCTGGCGGCGCGATTTGCACGCGCACCCCGAGTTCGGTTTCGAGGAAAAGCGCACCGCTGGCTTTGTCGCCGCGAAGCTGCGCGAATTCGGGCTGGACGACGTTGCAGAGGGGGGTCGGCGGCACCGGCATCGTCGGCACGTTGAAGCGCGGCAGCGGCAACCGGGCGATTGCGCTCAGGGCCGACATGGATGCGCTGCGGATCACCGAGCAGTCCGCGACAGCCTATGGCTCGCAGAACCCCGGCATCATGCATGCCTGCGGCCATGACGGCCACACCACCATGCTGCTCGGCGCGGCAAAGCTGCTCGCCGCCGAGGGCGGTTTCGACGGCACCGTGCGTTTCGTTTTCCAGCCGGCCGAGGAGTGGGGCAAGGGCGCGCTGGCAATGCTCGATGACGGGCTGCTGCAGCGCTTCCCCTTCGACGAGATCTTTGGCCTGCACAACATGCCGGGCCTGCCCATTGGACATTTCGAGACCCGTGCCGGCCCGTTCATGTCGGCGGAGGACAATTTCGAGATCGTGCTCAAGGGGATCGGCGGCCATGCGGCGCGGCCACATTCCGGGAACGAGACGCTGGTCGCCGCCTGCGCGCTGGTCACCAATCTGCAGACCATCGTCTCGCGCCGGCTGAGCCCGGCCGACATTTCGGTGGTTTCGGTGACCGAACTGATCACCGACGGCACCCGCAACGCATTGCCCGGCCTCGCCCGCATCCTCGGTGACGCCCGCAGTTTTCGTCCCGAGGTCAGCGCCGAGATCGAGCGCCAGATGCGGGTCATCACAGCGGGTACCGCCGCCGCCTACAATGTCACCGCCGACGTGACCTATAGCAGGGAATTCGTGCCGCTGCAGAACGATGCCGACCTGGTGGACGCGGCCTTTGTCGCCGCAAGGCGCGTGCTGGCCTATGGCGCCGCCAGCATCGCGGCGGAGCCGATGACCGCCTCGGAGGATTTCGCCCGCTTCCTCGATCACGTACCGGGCTGCTTCGTCTTTCTCGGCAATGGCGAGACCTCGCCGCCGCTGCACAATTCCAGCTACGACTTCAACGATGACGGGCTGTTGCACGGCACGGATTTCCATATCGCGATCGTCAGGCAAAGACTGGGCGGCGCGATCGGGAAGTGACGCCTGATCGCCTTCGCAACTGGCCCAAGCGGCACTGCTATCGCCAGCCAGATGCCGGGTTTAGGGAGATTGCCTGTTGCCGGAGATCGCACGCCGATGACCAGGGTTTCGCTTCTGGGAATACCACATGACGAGAACTCGTCCTATCTCAAGGGCGCGGCTGCAGCGCCGGCCCTGATCCGGCGCGAACTCAAAAGCGACGCGCACAGCTCGTGGAGCGAAACCGGCTTCGATGTGGCGGACAGTTTCGTCGACCACGGCGACATCGACTTTTCAGGCGCCGGCGATCCGTGGGAGCGAATCGAGGCCGAGGTCGGCCGCGCGCTGGATGCCGGCCACCCGTTGATCAGCCTCGGCGGCGATCATGCCATCGCCTGGCCGGTGCTGCGTGCCGTGCGCCGCCGCCATGCCAGGCTAACGATCGTCCAGATCGACGCCCATCCCGACATCTACGATGCCTATCAGGGCAACAGGCGGTCCCACACCTCGTCCTTCGCGCGCATCCTGGAGGAGGGGCTGGCTGACCGGCTGATCCAGATCGGCTTGCGCACCCTCAATGATGAGCTTCGTGACCAGCTCAAGCGCTTCGGCGTCGAAATGATCGAGGCGCGGCATTTCAGCGAGGATCTGCAGCTCGATCTCAAGACGCCGGTCTATCTCTCGATCGATCTCGACGGCCTCGACCCGGCTTGTGCGCCCGGCGTGTCGCACCGCGAACCCGGTGGTCTTACAACCCGGCAAGTGATCAACCTGATCCAGCGGATCGACCAGCCCATCGTCGGCGCCGATGTCGTCGAATACAATGCAAGCCAGGACGTCTCCAATCTCACCGCGCTGGTTGCCGCCAAGCTGGTCAAGGAGATCGCCGGCATGATGCTCAAGACGCATGGCGCCGGCTGAATCAATCTGGCAGGGCGGCATGGTAGATCATTGTTGCGACTCGCATTTCCAGTGAAAGCCGCCATGCCGCATCCATTGAAAATAGCCATAGCCGGTGCGCTCGGCCGCATGGGCAGGGAGATGGCGCTGGCCGTCGAGACCGATCCCAGGCTGGCGCTCGTCGCCCGCTTTCACAGGCCGGGCAGCATCGGTGAGGGGCTGGTCGAGCGCGACGAAGCACTGGCGCTTGCGGATGTCGTCATCGATTTCACCACGCCTGCGGCCTCCGTCGATCTTGCACAAGCTTGCGCGGCCCGCGGCGGCCCGGCGCTGGTCATCGGCTCGACCGGCTTCGAGCCGGCCGATCTCGCCGCCATCGCTACTGCTTCGAACTCCGTCGCCATCGTTCGCTCCGGCAGCTACTCGCTCGGGCTCAGCATGCTGACCGGGCTGGTCGAGCAGGCGGCGCGAGCACTTGGTCCCGACACCGACATCGAAATCCTGGAAGCGCATCACCGCATGAAGGTCGACGCACCGTCGGGCACGGCGCTGATACTGGGCGAGGCGGCCGCTCGCGGACATGGCGTCAGGCTGGACGATGTGGCGAAACGCATCCGCGACGGCGTTACAGGTCCACGCCCTGCCGGCGAGATCGGCTTTGCCGTGCTGCGCGGCGGCAGCATCGTCGGCGAGCACAGCGTGAGCTTGCTGGCCGAGGGCGAGACGCTCACGCTTTCCCATTCGGCCGCCGACCGCTCGATGTTCGCGCGCGGCGCCATTGCGGCAGCACGCTGGGTCGCCGTCCGGCCGCCCCGCGAATACGACATGCGCGACGTACTGGGCTTCACGACCTTTTGAGATGCAAGCGTAACGCAACGAGGGGCGTTGCGAGGTCGGAGCCGTATAGAGAATAGAATATAGCAACAACTACGCCATTTCGCGCCTTCCTAGACCGAACCGAACGGTTCGGTTCGCACATTTTTGTGATTGGCAATGGCAGCAACGCACACCCATTTCGGGGTGGTCCGAGCGACGCGAATTCCTCCCAAGGCACGCCACTTGACGGACAGAACTGAAAAATCTGGATTACCTGAAATGACCAAGATCGCACTTACCGCTGCTGCCATCCTCCTTGCCACCGGCACCGCTTTCGCAGGCAGCGACCACTACGGCTCCGACAGCGTCAACCAGCCTGCTGTAACAGCGCCCGCCGGCAACATCGATCACAATTATACCGCCTCGATCCGCAAGCCGGCCAGCCTCGGCGATTTCACGATCAAGGGCGACTCGAACCAGCCGGAATCCGGCCAGGGCATCTGGGGTCGTTGATTTTCTGAGAAATCTACGACCACAAAGAGCGGTGGGCCCGGCCCACCGCTCTTGTTTTTATGCAATCGACTCGGGGCCGCAAAGATCTTGAATCAATCCGCCAGCAATTGGTCCTATCTCCTTGTTTGACCGTGGTCTTTTCAAAACACGGTTTGCGGCTGTCACCTGCGGCTAGCCCGTTAGGCAGCTTGGTCTAGCTTAGATCCTTCGGCTTGATGCAATGCGTCAACCGGGCCGCGCCGAAGCCGAGATCCGCCCAGTCGCCGTCGATGACAAAGCGGGCAAGGGCGCCGGTCGGGAATTTCTCTTCAAGTTTCCTGAGAGCAGCCACACCCGATCGCGGACCGGCGAGCCGGCGGGCAAAGTCCTCCAGGCCGGGATTATGGCCGAGCACCAGGAGACAGCTAGCCGATGCGACTGCCTGCTGCAGCTCGGCCAGAATGTCGCCAGCCGTGGCTTCGAAAAGCGCCTCGGCGAACTCCACCGTTACGCTCGCCGACAGTTCCGCCGAGACCAGCCGCCATGTCTCGCGCGTACGCAGCGCCGGCGACACCAGCGCCAGGTCAGGCAGCCAACTGCGCCGGGCCAGTTCGCGCCCCATCAGCGGCGCCGTCTTCAGCCCGCGCGGCCCGAGCGGCCGGTCGAAATCAGCAAGCGCCGGGTCGTCCCAGCTCGACTTGGCGTGGCGCAGCAGGAGCAATTGTCTCGGTGTCGCCATGTCGGCCTACGGCGTGATCCGCGCCAGATGTTCGAGATCGCGTTCTTCGCGCAGCGGGTCGGGCGCCATCACCACGGAAGTTCCGTTTTCGGCATCGTCGGCGAAATGCGCCAGCACGGTGCGGCCGCCTTCCATGTGCGCCTTGCCGTCGGCGACCAGCCCGAGTGCCAGCGCATAAAGCCGGTGCTCGGCCTTCAGCACTCTGGCGGCCAGCGTGTCTTCGTTGTCGCCGACCATCACCGGCACCGCTGCCTGCGCGATGATCGGGCCGTCATCCATCTCTGATGTGACGAAATGCACCGTGCAGCCATGAATGCGAATGCCGGCGCGCAGGGCGCGCGCATGCGTATCGAGCCCTTTGAAGGCCGGCAGCAGGGCAGGGTGGATGTTGAGCATGCGCCCTTGCCACTTCTCGACCAGGCCGCGGGAGAGAATGCGCAGATAGCCGGCCAGCGCCACGATCTCGGCATTGAACGCAATCAGCGCGGCGTCGATCGCCGCATCATGGGCTTCCTTGCTGGCATGGTCGGCGCGCACGATGACCTTGGTCGGGATACCGCGCGCGGCCGCGATGCCGAGGCCGGCGGCGTTGGCCCGGTCGGAAATGACGCCAACGATCTCGGCGGGATAGGCCGGGTCGCTCGCCGCCGCGATTAGCGCCGTCATGTTCGAGCCGCGTCCCGAGATCAAAACAACCGTGCGTTTCCTGCTCATAGGCCGATCGAGCCCCGATAGATAACGCCGGCGTCGCGGCGCGGCACGATGCGGCCGATCGGCGTCACCGTCTCGCCGGCCTCCTGCAGCACGGCTGCGACCTGTGCGGCCTGGCCGGAGGCGACGACGAGGATCATGCCGATACCGCAGTTGAAGGTGCGCATCATCTCCTCCGGCGCCACGCCGCCAGTCTTCGCCAGCCAGGAAAACACCTGCGGCACATCGATGGCATTGAGATCGAGCTCTGCGGAAAAGTCCTTTGGCAGGACGCGCGGGATGTTTTCGGGGAAACCGCCGCCGGTGATGTGGGCCAGCGCCTTGATGCCGTGCGTGCCACGGATCGCTTTGAGGACCGACTTCACATAGATGCGGGTCGGCTCGAGCAGCGCCTCTGCCAGCGTCGCCTCATCGTTGAACGGCGCCGGATCGCCCCAGGCAAGACCGCTGACGCCAACGATGCGGCGCACCAGCGAAAAGCCATTCGAATGCAGGCCCGAGGAAGCCAGGCCAAGCAGCACGTCGCCTTCGACGATATCGTCGGTCGGCAGCAACTGGCCGCGTTCGGCAGCACCGACGGCGAAACCGGCCAGGTCGTAATCCTTGTCGTGATACATGCCGGGCATTTCGGCCGTCTCGCCGCCGATCAGCGCGCAGCCGGCCTGTCGGCAGCCGATTGCTATGCCGCCGACGATTGCCGCCCCCTGGTCGGGGTCGAGCTTGCCGGTGGCGAAATAGTCGAGGAAGAACAGTGGCTCGGCGCCCTGCACGACGATGTCGTTGACGCACATGGCGACGAGGTCGATGCCGATCGTGTCGTGCTTGCCGGCATCGATGGCGATCTTCAGCTTGGTGCCGACGCCGTCATTGGCGGCAACCAGCACCGGATCCGTGAAACCCGCCGCCTTGAGGTCGAACAGGCCGCCAAAACCGCCGATCTCGCCATCGGCGCCCGGCCGGCGCGTCGCGCGCACCAGCGGCTTGATCTTCTCGACCATGAGGTTGCCGGCATCGATGTCGACGCCCGCCTCGGCATAGGTGAGCCCGTTCTTGCGCTTGGCCCGGTCGCCCTTGCTCATCGTCGGCGCATCCCTGTTTCCCTCGGCGGCTCTTCGCATGAATGGTTTCGGGGGGCAAGGATGACGACAGGATACCGGGCTTTTGCCCAAGATAAATACGTGGACAGTCGCCCCTTCACCGCTGGGTCCTTGCAGCCACAATCCATCTCCACCATCGATCTGCAGAACAAGCATGGCGGGACATGCCTTTGACCATTCCCAACCTCATCACCATCCTGCGCTTCGTGCTGGTTCCGGCCGTCGTACTGGCGATGCTGAATATGCGCTGGGACTGGGCCTTTGCCGGCTTTCTCGTCGCCGGCATTTCCGACGGCGTTGACGGCTTCATCGCCCGCCGTTTCAACCAGCATTCGAAACTCGGCGCCTATCTCGATCCAATGGCCGACAAGGTGCTTCTGGTCTCGGTGTTCGTGGTCATGGGCTTCATCGGGCAATTGCCGCTGTGGCTGGTGGTGACCATGGTGTCACGCGATGCGCTGATCATCTGCGCCGTGCTTTTGTCCACGGTCATGGCGCATCCGGTCGAGATGAAGCCGCTCTATGTGTCGAAAGGCCAACACCGCCGCCCAGATCGTGCTGGCGCCGTGGTGCTGGGCGAACTTGCCCTTGGCCTCCACCTCGACCCGCTCAGGCCTACGCTCATATTGCTGTCCGGGGTCTTGACCGTGGCTTCGGCCGCGGCCTATCTCGTGGCTTGGCTGAGGCATATGAGCGGCTATGGCGAAGGCTCCACCCCGGGTAGTTGACAAGAATGCCGCGACTGCAGCGCTGGCAGAGGCGGCTGCGTCCCTGGCGTTTCGCCGCCAGATTTTCTTCTGGCTGGGCACGGCAATCTTCCTGGCGCTGTTCCTCTACATTTTTTCCAGCATCCTGTTGCCGTTCGTTGCCGGCATGGTGCTGGCCTATTTCCTCGACCCGGTCGCCGACCGGCTGCAACGCCTCGGCCTCTCCCGGCTGATGGCGACGGTGGTCATCCTGATCGCCTTCATCGTCCTTTTGGTGCTGGCCTTCGTCATCCTGGTTCCGGTTCTGGCCACGCAGATGGCCGATTTCGCCAGCAAGCTTCCGGAATATCTGACCCGGCTGCAGTCGCTGATCACCAGCTTCGATCCGAAATGGCTGGAGCAGAAATTCGGCGTCAATGCCAATGGCCTGCGCGACGGGCTGAATTCGCTGCTCACGTCCGGTTTCGGCCTGCTGAGCACCGTCTTCACCTCGATCTGGAGTTCCGGCGTTGCTCTGGTGTCGGTGGTCAGCCTGTTCGTGGTCACACCGGTCGTCGCTTTCTACATGCTGCTCGACTGGGATCGCATGGTGGCGGTCGTCGACAGCTGGGTGCCGCGCGATTATGTCGGGACGGTGAGGGCGATCTCCAGGGACATCAACACCGCGACGGCCGGCTTCGTGCGCGGCCAGGGCACGCTGTGCCTGGTGCTCGGCGGCATGTATGCCACTGGCCTGACGCTGACCGGGCTGAATTTCGCCATCCTGATCGGGCTCTTCGCCGGGCTGATCTCCTTCATTCCCTATGTCGGCTCGCTGACCGGGCTGGTGCTGGCCGTCGGCGTCGCCTTCGTCCAGTTCTGGCCGGACTGGACCATGATCGTTGCTGTCGCGGTGGTCTTCTTCATCGGTCAGTTCATCGAAGGCAACATCCTGCAGCCCCGGCTGGTCGGAAAAAGCGTCGGCCTGCACCCGGTCTGGCTGATGTTTGCGCTGTTCGCTTTCGGCGCCTTGTTCGGCTTCGTCGGCCTGCTGATTGCCGTTCCTGCTTCGGCGGCGGTTGCCGTGCTGGTGCGCTTTGCCATTGCCCGCTATCTCGAATCGCCGCTCTACAAGGGACACTCCACCGAGCCCGTCCCGCCGCTGCCCGCCGCTCGCGGCGGCGGCCACCGGTCGCCGCGCGGCTGAACGTGACGGATCATAAGACCGAACCGCCGCGCCAACTGCCGCTCGACCTTGGCCACGGCACCGGCTACTCGCGCGACGAACTGGTGGTGTCGGCCACCAACCGCGAGGCGGCAGCCCTTGTCGATCGCTGGCCGGACTGGCCGTCGCCGGTGATCGTGCTCGCTGGCCCGGCCGGTTCCGGCAAGACACATCTGGGCTCGATCTGGCAGGCGCGGGCCAACGCTGTGGCGGTCGATGCCCAGCGCATCGGCAATGCCATCACCGGGCTTGGCGGCAGGCCCGCGCTGATCGACGATGTCGACAAGACAGCCATCGACGAGGCGGGCCTGTTCCATCTCATCAATGAAGTGCGCGGCGCCGGGGCCACCTTGCTGTTGACGGCGCGGCGCTTCCCCGCCGCCTGGAGGGTGAGGTTGCCCGATCTTGCCTCGCGGCTGAAGGCGGCGGCAACCGTCGAGATCCATGAGCCGGACGATTTGCTTCTGGCCGGTGTCATCACCAAACTCTTCGCCGACCGCCAGGTCGAGGTCGAGCCGCATGTCGTGCAATATCTGGTGCGCCGCATCGAGCGCTCGCTGGCCACCGCCATGCGCGTGGTCGAGCGCCTCGACCGCACCGCGCTCGAGCGCAAGACGCCGATCACCAGGGCGCTCGCCGCCGAAACCGTCAGCGCAATGGACGAAGGGCAGGGCGAGTTCGACGTGTAGGCAGTGGAAGGAGAAGACTCCGCTCCTGTCCCATTTCGAGAAGAAACCTCTGGCATCCATCTTGCAACACTGCGTTTGCCGGCTGACCCCGGTCCTGATCGCGTTCCTGATCGGGTTGTAGGCTCGCCGGGAGTGATGATTGGGGTTCTCGCCCGGCGAGCTTACCTTCAGATAGAATCGCCGCAAGGCCTACGATTGCGCGCCAGCTGTCATTCAGACTTCACCAAGCCGCAAGATCTCATCGTCCTGCATTGAAATGGACCATTAGATGGTCTACTTTTTGAATATGGACCAGAGCATGGTCCATAAAGGAGTGGTCAATGCAGGTATCCGTTACAGACGCCAAGGGGCAGCTCACCGAACTGGTGCGTCGTGCCGAGGCTGGGGATGAAATTATCCTGACCCGCCATGGTCATGCAGCCGTGCGCCTTGTTCCCGTGAAGGCTGCCCCTGACAGGAAAGGCCGCCGGGCATTGCTGGAGGCAATGCGAGCATCCGGCGCTGCCAAGGCGAAGGCCGGGCCGGATGCAGCGCGCAGTCAGGATTTCCTCTATGGCGCTGATGGCCTGCCCGAATGATCGTGGTCGATACCTCGGCCCTGATGGCGATCGTTCTTGCCGAACCTCAATCCAGTGCCTGCATTGCGGCGCTGGAAGCCGAAGACGATATTCTGATCTCGGCTGGCACAGTGGCCGAGGCGCTGATCGTGGCGGATAGGCGCAATGTCGGTGAGGAAATGGCCGGCCTGATCGACGGGCTCGGCTTCGAGGTCCCGGCGGTGACACCAGCCTCTGGCCGGCGCATAGCCGAGGCGTATGGGCGATGGGGCAAGGGTATTCATCCGGCCGGGCTCAATTTCGGCGATTGCTTTGCCTATGAAGTGGCAAAGGATCGAGCCTGCCGCTTGCTCTATGTTGGCGACGATTTTTCGAAGACCGATATCGAGAGCGCTCTATAGAGCTACGTTTATGCCCACAACGCCGCAAAATACCGGACCAGCAGATAGACCACCGTATGCGCTGCCACGTAGCACGCGGCGACGACGAGAAAGAACAGCACGCTGGCGGGCCACGAGCGGGGAGGGCCTTGCCTCTTGCTCGGCCGGTTGTTCCAGATCCACAGGGCTGCACAGATAATGGCCCAGACGACGACGAACGGAACCGTGATGCCGATGTAAGCGAAGTAGGCAGGGCCAATCAGCGAAAGCCATGCCTCGAGACCAAGCATCCAGAATCTCCCCTTTGCCCGGAGTTTAATGCATGTCGCTCAAAAGTGGTCCCGGTTTGAGAGAACGACATGCATCAAAACAAAAATCAAAGCGCGTCGCCTGAATCCGTTTCAGCGCGACGCGCTTTTAGACCGGCGATAGAGGTGGAAGCGGGAGGATTATCCCTGCGTCGGATTTTCAGCCAAACCCGCAGAAGGGATGCTGTCGATGATACCGGCGCCTAATGCATGTCGCAAAAAAAGTGGCCCCGGTTTTGAGAGAACGAAATGCATCAAACAAGCACCTTAAGCGCGTCGCGTGAGTCCGTTCAAAGCGACGCGCTTTAGGTCAGATTGGTGCTCCGGCCGCCAACCCGGCCGGAGCAGGTCCAAAGCGATCGGATCAGCCGCAGACCCTGACCTCTTCGACGACCCTGTGGTGATGGCGCCAGTGCCTGACCAGTTCGATATGGCAGCGGTGATGGCGATGGTGGCGCCGCCATTGGCCATCCTGGTTGTCGCTGTAGTCGTCGCCATAGTCGTCGCTATAGTCTTTGTGGCGCTGGTGATGGCGAAGAATCTGTATATCGCCACCGTCGGACGAATATTGATCGTCGTCATCGGACTGGATAGTCAGACTGGCGGCTTGCGCCGGTGCGATCAAAGCCGCCGTTCCGGCGAACGCGATCATCGAGGCGATGAGAAGGGTTTTCATTGTTGGCTCCTTGGTTGAACATACACAACTCTCGGAGCGAACCGGTGTTCCAATGTAGGGTCCGATCGGCGAGCGGCTGCTGCTTGGGCAATGCGTGCCGCCATGCGCTACCGGCGAGGCAGCCATTGGCGATCTTGGGGGGTGACCTTGGGCAAGGACGGGCTTTGTGGGAAAAAATGGTCGGAGTGGAGAGATTCGAACTCCCGACCCTCTGGTCCCAAACCAGATGCGCTACCAGGCTGCGCTACACTCCGAGGCCCTGCGGCGTATAAGGTTCCGAACCCTGTCGCGCAACCCCTAAAACATCAAACGGGGCTTGGCGGTCTGCGCTCCCGCGCAATCCTGGCTGCGATCGCCTTGGCCTGGATGCGGGCATTGGCGAAGCAGCCACGGACGCTTGGCCGCATGCCGGTGAACCACAGGCCCGGCAGTTTCGGGTCGCTGTCGGCGCCGTTGAACAGCGGCACGCCCTTTTCGTCGAGCACGCCGAGCTTGCCCAGCATGGCCTCGAGCCCGGTGCGGTAGCCGGTCGCGGCGATGACGATATCGGGCTGGATCGTCGCACCATCCTCGAAAACGACCGTGTCGCCGGTAAATTCCCGCACGGTTGGCAGCACGATGATCCTGCCGTCCTTGATGGCATCGACGGCGCCGTCATCGGTGGCGATGGCGGTATAATCCGACGCCAGCCGGCTTGCGCCGCCCGAAGGCGTCGGCGGCAGGCCGTAGGCCGTGAGGTCGCCGAAGGCCCATCGCTGCGTCGCCGCCATCACCGCATCGGCGAGCTTGAACGGCAGCCGCGCCAGGATCGGCGAAAACCGGTGGACGGCGATCTGGCCGAGGCGCTTGGGCAGCAGTGCCGGACCGTTGCGCGCCGACAGCCAGATCTGTCCCGTGCCGGCTGCCGCCAGGTGATTGAGCACGTCGAAGCCGGAATTGCCGGCGCCGACGACCAGCACTTTCTTGCCCGCATAGGCCTTGGCGTCGCCGAATGCGGCCGAATGGATGATGCGTCCGGCAAAGGCCTTCATGCCTTTCCAGGCCGGAATGAAGGACTGCCGGTCGCGCCCGGTGGCGATGACGACATGGCGCGCCTGCCGCGGCCCGGCACTGGTCCGCACAAGCCAGTGGTCGCCCTCGAAGCCAATCTCCTCGACCGCGATGCCGAACTCGACCGGCAGCCGGTGCATGGCGTGGAATTCGTTCAAATGGCCGATGATGGTGTTTCGGTGCGGAAAGGCAGGGGTGCCGGCAGGAAAGGAAACGCCCGGCAGCGCCGAAAGGTCGCGATGCGTGTTGAGATGCAGTCGCTCGTGCCGCCCGTGCCATGGCTCGGCCAGCCGGGCTTCCTTTTCCAACACCATCACAGGCACGCCGGTCTTGAGCAGCGCATGGGCTGCGGTCAAGCCGGCTGCCCCGGCGCCGATCACGATCGCGCCGTCGAAAATCGCTTGGCTGTCGGCCTCGGCGTGCAAAATCCCTGCGTCCATGCCTCTTTGTGTCGCCATCATGACCATGACTTTTGATGCTACGCCAGTGTATCCAGTCGATGCCGCTGCCGAAGCGGCCTGGTTGCAGGCCGCTTCGGCCTTGCCGTCGGCAGTGTTGCACAGTATTGACTGAAATAAGGCGGCGCTACCGCCAACGCAGCTACGAGGTGCCCATGTCCGCGCGTATTTTCAGCCCAGCCAAAACCGCGATGCAGTCCGGCAAGGCCAAAACCGGCCATTGGGTGCTGGAATTCGATCCCGCCCAGCGCAAGAAGATCGACCCGCTGATGGGCTACACCACATCGGGCGACATGCTGAGCCAGATCAGGCTGACCTTCGACACCAGGGAAGAAGCGGTGGCCTATGCCGAAAAGCAGGGGCTGGCCTTCCGTGTCGAGGAGCCGAAAGAGACCAAGCGCCGGCAGATTTCCTATGCGGAAAATTTCCGCTATGACCGCAGGATACCCTGGACGCATTGACCGGCGGTCAGCGCCTGGCACATAGACATCAGCCGGCCAAGATATCAAATGCCGGCCAGCGGTCCCGTAGCTCAGCTGGATAGAGCACCGGCCTTCTAAGCCGATGGTCACAGGTTCGAATCCTGTCGGGATCGCCAACAACTTCAAAGAGATAGTGTGGAGGCCTGAGTGGGAATTGAACCCACTACGTCGGTTTTGCAGACCGATGCGTCACCGTCCCGCCCTCAGACCATGGCTCCTTGTGCATTGACCGCGACAGCTAGTCAACTTGGCCGGCCTCTGCTAGCAGGTTCGGACCGCGATCCGGCTGCCACCAGTCGAGATGTTCGGAACGCGGCTCGCGTTCAGGCGTTTGTCGCAGATGGCACCGAAAACCCCGACCATTGCGCGCATCTGGCGCGGCAGGACCTCGCCCGACAGGGCCGACGCCTATGAGCGCTACAATTACGAGGCTGGTATCAAGCCGCTGATCGAGAAAGCGCTTGGCGTGCAGACTTTTCGCGAGGACACGCCGACGCATTCGGAATTCATCACCATCTCCTATTGGGAGAGCGTCGAAGCAATGGCCGCCTTTACCGGCGGCGATCCGCAAAGCATCCACCATCTCGACCGCGACAAGGAGTTCCTGATCGAATTGCCGAAGGGTGTCCAGGTGTTGCGCATCCTTTCCAGCCACGGAATGGTAGGCGGCAGCTGATGTTTGCGGGCTTTGACGCCAGGACCGTTCAAATGAAGAAGACATCGATCTTCGTCAGGGCCGGTGGCTCAGGGCCGCCGCTGCTGCTCCTGCATGGCTTTCCCGAAACGCATGTTATGTGGCGGGACATCGCCGTGGCATTGGCGCCGCACTTCAGCGTGGTTGCCGCCGATCTGAGAGGCTACGGACAAAGCGGCTGTCCGGCTTCCGGAGCCAATCATGCCGCCTATTCCAAACGAGCGATGGCGCGCGACATGGTGCAGGTTATGGACGTTCTCGGTTTCGACCGTTTCATGGTTGCCGGCCACGACCGTGGCGGCCGCGTCGCCTACCGCATGGCGCTCGACCACCGTGAAATCGTATCGAAGGTCGCCGTTCTCGACATCGTCCCCACGGCCTCCGCCTGGGATCGGGTCGATGCCAGGTTGGCGCTGGCCTTCTGGCCGTGGAGCCTGCTCGCCCAGCCGGAACCGCTGCCTGAGCGCCTGTTGTCCGCAGCACCCGACGCAGTTGTCGACAATGCGATCGCCGGCTGGGGCTCGGCTCCAGATGCTTTTCCCGCTGAGGTCAGGGCCGCCTATATCGAGGCGCTGCGTGATCCCGCCCATGCCCACGCCATCTGCGAGGAATATCGCGCCGCCGCAGGCATCGACCGCGAGCACGACGCGCAGGACCAGGCTGACGGCCGTCGCATCAGATGCCCGCTGCTTGCGCTCTGGAGCGGCGAGGGCGGGTTGGAAAACTGGTATGCGGAGGAAGGTGGCCCGTTGGCGATCTGGCGGCAATGGGCTGATAACGTCGGAGGCGGCTCGGTCAAGGGTGGGCATTTCTTCCCGGAAGAGCACCCCGAAGACACGGCTGCAAGGCTGTCGAGATTCTTCGCAAGCTGACTACGGGCCGATTGCTAAATCCGGCCCTGTGTAGTCCTGTGTCGACTATCTCAGATGCCCGAGGGATTGCAGGATCAAAGTGCTCGAAAGACCAAGCAGGGCGATACCGTACAACCGGTCGATCCACACGGCGTTTGGCCCAGCCAGAAGCCTTGCAGCCCGCGCGCCAAGGGCTGCGTAAAACGTCAGCACAAACACATCGGCAAGCGCGGCGATAATGGCCAGGATGCCATACTGGATCGCGATCGGCTCATCCACGCGGACAAAATGCGGCAGGATCGCGGGGAAAAGCAGCCAGGCCGCCGGATTTGTGACCGCCACCAGGAAGCAGCGCCCAATGAGTGCCTTGGCTGAATGGCGTGTTTCGGGAAGGTTAGGGTTGAACGAAGGTCGGGACGCGGTGCGCAGGGTACCGATGGCGACGAAAAGCAGATAGCCCGCGCCGAACATCCTGAGAGCCGAGAGATAGAATTCCGAAGCCAGCAGAAGAGCGCCGAAGCCCAGCGCGACGATGCTGATAAGAACGAAATCAGACAGTACGACGCCGGCCATGCCGAGAAACGCGCGTCGAAAACCGTAGCGGGAGCCGTTGGTGATGGCGAGCACGACGTCCGGTCCCGGAACCGCCATTCCGAGCACCGACACGAAGGCAAATGTCACCAGCGGCAGGTTTCCCATGACGCCGCGTAATGTACCCGGCGCTCACCGTCCGTAACGCCCTTCACACAGCGGCTTGGCTATCGCCGATTGTTGTTGGCCACCTTGGCTCAGTGCCCGCCGCGCATCTTCACCACCACAGTCCGCACCGCCAGCACCAGCACGGTGATGATGATCAGGATCACCGAGAGCGCGGCGATCGCCGGGTCGATGTTGTCGCGCAGGCCCATCCACATCAGCCGCGGCAGCGTGATGGCGTTGACCGAGGTGATGAACAGGGTGACGCCTATCTCTTCCCAGGACAGCACGAAGGACAGCAGCGCGGCGGTGACGATGCCGAACTTGATGTTGGGCATGATGATGCGCGTGGCGCGTTCCCACACGCCGGCGCCAAGGCCGCGCGCGGCAAGGTCGATGCGGCGGTCGAGCTGGCTGAGCGAGACCAGGATCAGCACCGTGGCGAAAGGCACCGTCATCACCGAATGCGCCATGGCGACGCCGAGCCAGGTGTCGTAGCCGAAGAACGAACTCATGCCCGAGATCGACGTCAGCAGGAAGTAGAGCGTGATCGCCGAGACCACCGGCGGCACCACCATCGGCAACAGCACGAAGCCGACAAGGGCGGCGGTAAATCGCGGCTGGAACATCCAGGCGCCAAGGCTGAAGCACAGCGCCAGCACGGTGGAGATGACGCTGCTGACGATGCCGATGCGGATCGACAGCAGGACGGCGTCGAGCCAGCGCGGATCCTCGATCAGTGCGCGGTAGTGGCGCAGCGACAGTTCGCCCGTCGGCATAGCCAGCATGCGGCTTGGCGTCAGCGACACCGGGATGACCGCCAACAGCGGCAGCAGCAGGAACAGCGCCACTAGCACGGCGAGGATCAGGGAGACGGGACCGGGGCGATAGGTCGGCATCAGATCAGTTGCTTCGGTCTGACATAGCGGAACAGCAGCGCCATGAGCGCGCCGACGAACAGCACCAGCACGACGCTGATCGCCGCACCCAGTCCCCAGTCGGGGCTTTGGAATATCCTGAGGTAGATCAGCTCGGCGATCATCACGCTGCGGCCGCCGCCGAGGATCGCCGGCGTGACGAAGAAGCCGAGCGAGAAGACGAACACGATCATCGCCGAACCGATGATGCCGGAGCGCGTCATCGGCACGAACACGGTCCAGAAGGTGCGCATACGGCTGGAGCCGAGCCCGCGCGCCGCGAGCAGCACGCGCTCGTCGAGGCTGCGCATGGCGGAGGCCAGCGGGAACACCGCGAAGGGAATGAGGAAATGCGTCATGCCGACGATGACGCCGAACTCGTTGCGCACCAGCGCCAGCGGCTCGGAGATGAAGCCGATCGATTGCAGCCAGGTGTTGATCAGGCCGCGGTTGGAGAAAAGCGCCACCCAGCCGAAGGCGCGGGTAAGCACCGAGATCCAGAAGGGGACGAGAATGCAGAATTCAGCGATTATGCGCTGTGCCGGGCTGCCGCGCACCCACACCATGGTGATGGCGTATGCCGCCGCCACGGAAACCACGGTGACGATCAGCGCGATGCGCAGCGTGCGGATGAACACAGACTGCACCAGAGCATCGGTGGCGAGCGCGCCATACTGGCCGAGCCCCGGTGTCGGCAAGGTGACGCTCCACTTGACGACGCCGAGGAACGGCCAGGCGTAGGCCAGCACAAGGAACAGGAGCAGCGGCGCCATCAGCACCGCCGCGCCCATCCTGTCGGAGAGGGTGCCTCTCATCGAAGCTCGTGCCCGGCCTGGTCAGGCCGAGATGATCTTGGTGTATTCGTCGAGTGCTGCCCCGTAATTCTTGGCGTACCAGTCCATGTCGAGCGCGATCTGCTTCTTCATGTTTTCGGGATCGACCGGGTTGATGCGCTTCTTGTCGGCGGGGATCAGCGCATCGGCGGCCGGATTGGCCGGACCCTGTCCGAGCTTGTCGAACATCACCAGTTGCTTTTGCGGATCCTGGGCGCTGGCGATGAACTTCATCGCTGCGTCCTTGCCGCCGGGGTTGCCCTTGAGCACGGCCAGCGCGCCGGGCGAAATCAGGCCCTGATCCCAGATGAACTTGATCTTGCCGCCCGAGTCCTGCTCGACCAGCGAGGCGCGGGTCGACCACACGATCGCCATCGAGGCTTCGCCGTTGAGCAGCACGCTCTGGCTCTCGGCGCCGCCGCCCCAGTAAGCCACGACGTTTTCCTTGAAAGCGGCGATCTTGTCATGCGCTCGCTTCAGGTCGAGCGGGTAGAGCGAGGCCGGCGCGATGCCGTCTGCAAGCAGCGCTGCTTCCCAGCTCGACACGCCCCATTTGTAGAGCGAGCGCTTGCCCGGAAACTTCTTCACGTCGAAGAAGTCGGCCATGCCGGTCGGCGCGTCCTTGCCGTATTTCTCCGAGTCATAGGCGATGACGTAGGAGAAGAAATAGGTCGAGGCCGCGTATTCCCAGCCGAAGCCTTCTCGCATCTTCTTCTTGTCGACGACGGCGTAGTCGATCGGCTCGAGCGCACCCTGGGCGCCGAGCGTGATGGCCGAGAACGGGTCGACATCGACGAGATCCCAGGTCGGCGCGCCGCTCTTGAACTGTGCGGCAATCGCGCCTTCGGTCGGGCCCGAACCGTCCATCTTGACGGCGATGCCGGTCTCCTTGGTGAAGGCCTGGCCATAGGCGGCGTCATAAGCGGTGAGGGCATCGCCACCCCAGTTGACCAGCACCAGTTCCTTGGCCTGCGCAAACGCGCCGGTCGAGCGCAGCAGCATCGGCGTGCCGGCCAGCACGAAGGCTGCAAGCTGGGTGAATTGCCGGCGCGAAATCTCGCCGCGCACAGCCCGGGCGGATAGCGCGTCCATGGCTTGTTTTTTGCTTTGGTCTGTCATTTTAGTTCCCCTTTTTCGTTATTGGTTCCGGTGGTTATGGCGCGCTCCAGATTCTTTGCTGGAAGACTTCGCCGTTCTCGTCGTCATCCTCGTCCGGAAGGAGGAAACCCTTTTCCGCCGGCCAGGTCAGCCAGACGGAATTGCCTTTGCTCAGCGCCGCCGCCGCGACCTCGTTCGGCACCGAGACGGTCACCTTGGCGCCCTGGCGCGTCGTCAGATCGAGTTTGGTCGCCGCACCCAGATAGGTCGAGCCGATGGCGGTGGCGGCGATGCCATTCTCGCCGGCGGCGGCTTCGCGCGCGATCGACATATGCTCGGGCCGGATCGCCAGGATCGCATCGCCACGGACTTTCTCGGCCTTGCAGAGCATGTTGACCGCGCGCTCCTCGCAGAGGCCCGTCGAGCCATTGTCGGCGGGCTTGACCCCCTTCAACGGCAGCATGTTGATCTCGCCCAGGAACTCGGCGACGAAGCGGTTGGCCGGCCGGTCATACACCTCGTCCGGTGCACCGACCTGCAGCAATTTGCCATGGTTGAAGATGGCGACGCGCGACGACAGCGCCAGCGCCTCGCTCTGGTCGTGGGTGACGAAGACGAAGGTGGTGCCGGTCTCCTGATGCAGCCGCTTCATCTCGGCCTGCATCTGGCCGCGCAGGCTCTTGTCGAGCGCCGAGAACGGCTCGTCGAGGAGCAGCACGCCGGGTTCGAACACCAAAGCGCGGGCCAACGCCACGCGCTGCTGCTGGCCGCCGGAAAGCTGCGCCGGCAGTTTCGTCTCATGGCCCTTGAGGCCGACGCGCTCGATCATCTCGGCAACGCGGCGCTTGATCTCGGAAGCCGATTTCTTGCGCACCTTGAGCGGGAAGGCGATGTTGGCCTCGACCGACATATGCGGAAACAGCGCATAGCCTTGGAACACCATGCCGGCGGCGCGCTGCTCTGCCGGCCGATCGGTGATGTCGAAACCGTCGCTGAAAAGCTTGCCGGCGGTCGGTTGCACGAAGCCTGCCAGGATCATCAGGAAGGTGGTCTTGCCCGAGCCGGAGGGGCCGAGCAGCGTCAAAAACTCGCCACGGCCGATATTGAGCGTCAGGTCGTCCAGCGCCCGGAACGAGCCGAAGCTCTTGCCGATCCCGATTGCCTTGATCTCTGCGGCCCGGCCGGGTTGCTGCATCCTGCCTCTTCCTTGGTCGTGGCTTGAGCGTAGGGCAGGGCCCCGGCTCACCGCAACCGAATAGTTTTCGCCTGATCGGCAAATTTGATTCACGGATGGGAGGCTAGTACGGGCTGATCCGGTTCTCCGACAGCTTCGACCTCAACCACCCATTGAACGCTTCCAGCACCGGGTGGCTGGCCTTGGCATGTTCCGACACCAGGAAATACGAGCGCGGCGAGGGGATCGCGATATCGAAGGGGCGCACCAGACGGCCTTCGCTGAGCGCGCGGCGGCTGGTCAGTTCGTCGCCCATTGCGATGCCTTGTCCGGCGATCGCCGCGGAGAAGACGAGGTTCATGTCCGAGAAGAAGATACCGCTTTCGGTGTCGGGGTTTTCCACCTTGGACAGCGCCAGCCAGCGCGCCCAGTCCTCGGTGTCGCCGAGATGCAGGAGATTGGCGCGCAGCACGTCGGCCGGTTTTGAAAAGCCGCCGACCTTGTTGAGCAGTGTCGGGCTGCAAAGTGGCGTGAACGAGATTTCGCACAGCAACTCCACCGAGCGGTTCGGCCAGTTGCCGACGCCAAAGGCAATGAAGGCATCGGCGTCTGGATTGCTGACATCGTCCAGCCGCCGCGGCGTCAGGATCGACAGCGCCACGTCCGGATACATCTGCCGGAACTCGCCGATGTGCGTGCATAAAAACAGAGAGGCGAAGCCCGGCGTGCAGGAAACGGCGAACGAACCGCCGACGCCCGTGCCGGCCTGGCGCGTCACCGCATCGCCGAGCACCGTCAGCGCCTTTCTCACATCGGCGGCATAGCGCTGGCCGCGCGGTGTCAGCGCCACGCCCTTGCCGATGCGCTCCAGCAGGTCGAAGCCGAGGTCGCGTTCGAGCAGCCGCAACTGATGGCTGACGGCGCTGCGGGTCAAATGCAGTTCATCGGCTGCGCGCCAGACACTGCCGTGACGGGCAAAACTGTCGAGGGCGCGCAGCGCCTGTGTGGAAGGTATTCGCAAGAGGCCTCAGGTGAACCGAATTTGCATGAACCGGAAAAACATATCACTTTTTGCAATGCCGCTTCACTGCTTTCTTGGGCCGCATGGAGAAACCGGTGACGACCTCGGCGCAAGCCACCGCGCTTGCCTGTCTCGATAGCATCCAGCCGTCGCTGTCGGCGTGGACGCGCACCATTTTCGATTTCGGCGAAACAGCCTGGCGCGAATACCAGTCGGCGGCCTGGTATGTCGCGCGGCTGAAGCATGAGGGCTTTTCGGTCGAGGAAGGGTCGGCCGGCATGCCGACCGCCTTTTGCGCCCACTGGACGAATGGCCCGGGGCCGACCATCGGCATGTACGGCGAATACGACGCCGTGCCTGGCAACTGCCAGGACGCGGCAACGGTGAAGCGATCGCGGCCGGGCCTCGGCAGCGAGGCCGGCGGCCACACCGATCCGCATTCCGGGCTTGGCATTGCCGGCCTCGGCGGACTTCTCGCCACCAAGGCGGCAATGCAACGCCACGGCATCAAGGGGACGCTGCGCTTCACCGGCGAGCCGGCCGAGAAGGTCAGGGGCTCGAAGCCGATCCATGCGGCCAAGGGCTACTATGACGGCCTTGCCGGCATGATCTCCTTCCACCCCTTCTATATGCTGCCGCTCTGCAACACGGCGCGCTGGGACACGCATTGCGGCGCCGCCTATGCGATGATCTACCGTTTTGTCTGCGACGAACCCGAAAACTGGGTTCGCGCAAGCGATGGCGCGCCGATCCCGCAGGCGCATTCGGCGGTGCGGGCGCCCGGCGCCAATGACGCGCTGATGACGATGTACATGACCTCCAAGGCGCTGCGCGATTCCATGCTGCCTCACCAGGGCGGCTGGTCGATCAGCGAGGCGATCCTCACCGCCGGGCAGGCGACCGCCGACAATCTGCCGGCGGGGCTGGCCGAGATCCAGTACATGATCCGCGTGCCGACCATTGCCATGGCAGAGCAGGTCACCGCGGTGCTCGACCGTAATGCGGCCGCGGCCGCGGCGATCAGCGGTTGTCGCTATGAGCGCCATTGGGTGTCGAAGTCGAGGCCGGGCCTCGCCAATCACGCCATGGCGGGGATTGCCTATGAGGCGCTGTCCACCGTTGGCGCTCCGAGCTGGGACGAGGCGGCGAAAGCGATCGGTCGCGAGGTCCAGGTCAATGCCGGCGGCACCGCGACCGACAACCCTTTCATCGACGAGATGGAGCGGCTGGTTGCGCCGCAAGAGGCCGAGGCAATCCTGCGCCGCGATTTGCCTCCGTCGCAGATCAACTCGACCTCCGACGACTACACCGACATGTCGTGGCACACGCCGACCGCACGCTTCTATGTCGCTCGCCCGGCGCTGCGCTCGGCGAATGGCCATGCCTATCCATCCTGGGCGATGAACGCGCTGGGCGGTATCTCGGCCACCATTGACCCGATGGTCATTTGCGCCGCCAAGACGGTTGCGCTTGCAGCCCTCCGCCTGCTCGAGGACAAGTCCGCGCGTGATGCAGCCATGGACGAATTCGTCACCCGCACCGGCGGCGGCATTGGTGGCTCCAACTGGATCGCGCCGCTTTGCGACTATGACCCGCCGATCAATTTCCGCTGGCCGGAATATGTCACCACCGCGCGGGGGCGCGATTGGTGGATTCCGAGCAGCCAACCCAATCAAGCTGCATAATCGAGGAGAACCTTATGACCGTCCATGACCGCATCGTCGCCGAGCCGTTCTCGCTGCAACGCCGCAACCCCGCCGGCGGCACCAAGCCGCTGACATCATGGGGTTTCGCCAACGAGACCGACGTCTTGACCGACGTTCTGGTCGGCTCGCCGAATTTCCTGCGCCACCTCTCGACCAGTTCGCTGTCGCGCAAGCATCTGCGCGAGGCGCCCTGCAACGTCCAGATCGCGCAGGCGCAGCACAAGGACCTCGTCGCCGCCTATGAACATTTCGGCGTCAACATCCACTGGCACGAGCCGACGCCGGAGCTGCCGATGCAGGTTTATTCCAGAGACTCCAGCGTCATGACGCCCTACGGCGCCTTCATCACCGCCATGGCCAATTGGTGGCGGCGCGGCGAGAACTATGCCGCCATCCGCACCTATGAAAAGCTCGGCATCCCCATCTACGACATGGTCACGGCTGGCACCTTCGAAGGCGGCGACTTCAACGTCATCGAGGAGGGCGTGGTGCTGATCGGCTGCGGCGGCGCCCGCACGCAGGAAGAGGGCGCCCGCCAGGTGCAGGACTGGTTCGAAAAGGAAGGCTGGGAAACGCGCCTCGCCTTCATCGACGAATACTATGTCCATATCGACCTGATGGTGGTGCCGATCGCTGAAAAGCTCACCGCGGTGTGCCTCGCCTGCACCGAGCCCGGCATTGTCGACTGGCTGAAGGGCAAGGGCCACGAGATCATCGACGTGCCCTTCCAGGACACGATGGCGCTCGGCTGCAACTTCATGTCGCTCGGCAAGGACAGGGTGATCGCGCCGACGTCGAGCCAGTCGCTGATCGGCCAACTCAAAGCGCGCGGCTTCGAGGTTGCTGCCGTCGACATGAGCGAGATTTCCAAGACCGGCGGCGGCATTCACTGCATGGCGCAGGCGCTGAAGCGCGAGCCGGCGTAACGGCACGAATTGCCGCCGGGACCTGTGACGGACTGCTGCCAGATTTGACAAAACAGGCCTGGCAGAGGAAATTGATGCCATTAGAGGAGGGATTCTGTGAAGAAAACTTACGAAAAGCCGAGTCTGGCCAAAGCCGGCAAACTCGGATCGCTGGTCGCTTCAAACCCGTCGAAGCCCGCCCCCTGAGCGCAACCAGCCGCTGAAGGCCGAAATTCGGTCGTCCTGGTTACCGACGACCGGATCGCGCTGTATGATTGAAGGCAGCCCGCCGGCGCGCATCGCCTGGCCGGCTGCTCCGGCTCGTGGCGCTCGATCGCCTCGAACACCGCCTGGTGGCCGGCAAAACTCCTGCGGGTTTCGATCTCCGTATGGCCACGTGGATGCGCTGATTGATCAGCCATTCGACCTAGCCGATGGTTTTAAAACCAAGCCAGCTTCCCCAAAAGATAATGCCCAACAAAGCCATAGCGCCGAAGACCGCATCCGCGCCGTTCCCGCCCGCCCGGCGATCAGGGAGTGTGGCGTGAGATGGCCGCGCTGACGACGGAACGAGATCGCCTCGTCTGGCCGGCCGGACTCGCGACGGCGTGGTCCGGCCGGAATTCCATCTGCTATGCGGGTATCAATATGGCGATGCGATGCACGCCGACCTCCTTGCTTGTATTCGTCGCTTCATCGGTCTTGCCCTTGGAGCAGGTGTACATATCACCCGTCTTGAGCTTGAATTCCTTGTCCGCTTTCTTGATCGTGAATGCACCTGAGGTAATGGTGCACACCATGTCGTTGTCCATCACGGTTTGAGGAGCATGTGCTCCGGGCTGAAACACAACGTCGATGATTGCGATGCTCTTGTAGGCGGGAATGTCTGCATTGCCGGTGCCGACCTCCACCACCCTGACACCGGGCGCAATCTCCTTGCCCTCTTTCGGGCCGTATTTCTTGATTTTTGCCGATGCCGCCAAGGTGAACAAAGGCGCTACCGCGGCGGTCGTCAGACCGAGGGCAATTGCAGACCTGCGATTCATGGTTTTCATTGCATCCTCCCGATGCTCGTCATGCATGGATATGCACGACCGGCGATATATTAGCACAAACGAATTTACTTGTATGCAAAGTGACTGTGGCGCAGGCCAGCAAGAAATGCTCCGCCGGATAATGTCGCTTCACTGTACCTTTTGCCGGAATTTCGAATGACAGGTCGAGCAATCCTGCAGGATGAGATGCAGGATATGCTCCGCCGGCAGTTTGGTAGGATCGACTTCAACGGCGCTCGGCCGCTTGCCGAGCAGGCTGCCGCCGCCCATCGCCAGGCCGGTGCCCATGCGCATGTCATCGGTGATGACGGCCGGCGCGCTTTCGGCCTTGGCGGCCAGAGCGTCGGCCAGCGTTCCGATATGATTTGCCAGGGCCTCGAATTCGGCCCGTGACTGATCGATCTCCAGCCTGGCCTGCGAAGGCGGTCCAAGCGAGCCGCTCGGAAATTCGGCAATCAGGGCAGGGCCGGTGCGCGCGCGCAGCGTGTCCGCTGCCGCCTTGAAGGCTGCCGCGTCATAGGCTTGCCTGCGGTCGAACATGCCGGCAATGGTTTTCGCAGCCGCCGCCATCTCCTTCATCGACGCCTGGCGGGCCGTGACGATCGGTCCGCTGCCGACGGAGGCGCCCATCGTAAGGGCACAGACCAGCCACAGCAGCGCCGCTTTCACAGTCCATCTCACGGCGCGATGTCCTTGCCCCATCCATCCGTGCTCAGCCAGCCGCAGCAGGGGTTCGACCTGCAGTCGGATTCTTCGGTCGTGATGCCGGTTCTCATCGGTAAATTTCCGTCGCCGGAGGTCTCCGTCTCTGAGCAGATAGACCTTCCAGCCACCGGAAGGTCAACTGATTGAGAAGGCCGATCAGCGGGCAATCAGCACAGGCTTGCAGCAAGCTGACGCAGCGTTCCTTGACTTGGATCGCAAAAACGGGCAGCAAGGCGGGGGTGAGGGAGAGCATTCTACCGTGGCGCAGACCATGGAGTGCTCTTTTTTTCGTATCAGGCGCCGCATAATCGGTGGCTGATGGAGGGATTGGTTAACCAACTTTGTCCATCTTTTGATTCAATCGGCAACAGACGCGAAAGGTGCAGGGGGCACCAGCGAACTGTGGATGTCACGGATGCGAGGGTCGCAAGCCTGCATGCCGATTGAGAGTGGTTGTATGGCGTTTTTGCGTTTGAAAGACCGGGGCGATACTCCTGAACGGGGTTTGACTTCGAAGAGATCCGGCCAGCGCTGGGTGGTGGTGCCGGTTGTCGGCGCGGCCTTGGCGCTGTGGTCGGTGGCAACCATGGCCGGCCTCTATTCGCTCGGTACCTCCCTCACCGCAGCCTCCAACAGCCTTCCGCACAGTCTGCTTCTGCCGAACGCAGCACTTGCCGATTCGCGCCGCAGCCTCGCCAATTCGTGGGCGCCGCGGCTTTCGGCGCAAAAATCACAGGCCTCGCTGCTCAGCCAATGCGACGCCGGCTGCGCGCATGCCGCCGCGAACTTCGCGAATGACGGCAAGATGGCGCGGCTGAAGCCGGCCACGCACGCTGTGGCCCCGAGCAGTGTCGCCTCAAACATTGCGCCAAACACCAGCGTCGCTCTCGCCACTTCGCGCGGCATGCGCTTCGACGGCGTGGTGGCCAAGGCAGAGCTGTCGCCGCAAAAGCTGGCTGCCGCCTTCGCCAAGGCCTCGAATGCGCCCTTCATGCTTGCCAGCCTTCCGGTCGCTGCCCGTTTCGCCGAAGTCCGGCTGCCCGATCAGCATGGCCCGGCCTCGGAACGCTTTGGGCCGGAAGTGGCTGAGATCGAACGCTCATCGCGCCTGGCGCTGGCGCTGGCCAACAGCTTGCCGGAAGACGCTGACATGCTGGCCCCGCCGCCGGCCGTTGAATCAATCGCCGGAGGGCAGGATCCTGAGCAGGCCGAGGTTCAGGTCGCTTCGCTGCCGCCGCAGGACGATCTGCCCGACAACATTGCGTTGCCCGGTTGGCGTCCACGCGCCGAAACCGCTCAGCCTGCCGAGGCTCGGCAAGCCAGCAAGCCCAGGGCAGCCAAGCCACAGACCGACAGGACGCCCGAGAGCCCCGCACCCCAGTCGCCGGGCAATTCGTCGCCGCGCTCGCCACGCAGTACTTCGGAGGTCGCCGCACTGCCTGGCGTGCCAGACAGCCAGAGCATCCAATCAAGCCGGATCAAGCCTGGCAAACGGTCGAAGACACAGGCCGGCGAGATGCTGGCCTATGCCAAGCCGGACGTCCCGGCGGGCGGTGTCGGTCGCGCCTTCAAGGATCTGTTCGCCACGCCCGGAATGGGCGGCGGCGTCGCCGTCTACGATATCTCGGCCAAGACCGTCTATATGCCGGACGGCTCGCGGCTGGAGGCCCATTCGGGGCTGGGTTCAATGGTCGACCAGCCGCGCTTCGTGCACAAGAAGAATGTCGGCCCGACGCCGCCCAACACCTATGATCTGCGACTGCGCGAATCCCGCTTCCATGGCGTCGAGGCGCTCCGTCTCACTCCCGTCAGCGGCGGCAATAAATACGGCCGCGACGGCCTGCTCGCCCACACCTACATGCTGCGCGGCGGCCGTGCGGAATCCAATGGCTGCGTCGTCTTCAAGGACTACGCCCGCTTCCTTGCCGCCTACAAGAAGGGCAAGATCAAGCGCCTCGTCGTCGTGCCGCGCCTGACCAAGCCGCTGACGCGGGTCGCTCAGGAAGGCCGGGGAGCGTAAGGCAGTAGGCAGTAGGCATAGGGCCCAGGAGCGTCCATCGCCTGTTCCTTGTTTTTCTGCCCCTATTGCCTATTCCCCACTGCCTATTCCCCTTTGACCCCAAGGCAGACTATGAGTGACCGCTGCGGGTCGGCTTCACCACGAGGACATCATGACAATACGCGCTGTCGTTTGGGGCGAGAACATCCATGAGCGGACCAATGAGGTGGTCGCAGCCCTCTATCCCGAGGGCATGCACACGACCATCGCCAAGGCGCTGAATGCCGACGAGGCGATCTCCGCCTCGACCGCCACGCTCGAACAGCCCGAGCATGGCCTGCCCGAGGCGCGCTTGGCCGAGACCGACGTGCTGGTCTGGTGGGGCCACAAGGACCATGGCGCCGTTGCCGACGAGATCGTCGAGCGCGTCGCCCGCCGGGTCTTTGAAGGCATGGGGCTGATCGTTCTCCATTCCGGCCATTTCTCGAAAATCTTCAAGCGGCTGATGGGCACGCCCTGCACGCTGAAATGGCGCGAGGCGGGTGAGCGCGAGCGGCTCTGGGCGACCAGTCCCAGCCATCCGATCGCCGAAGGCGTCGGCGAATATTTCGAGCTCGAGAATGAAGAAATGTATGGCGAGCAGTTCGCCGTGCCCGAACCGCTGGAGACCGTCTTCATCTCCTGGTTCCAGGGCGGCGAGGTGTTCCGTTCTGGGCTGACCTATCGCCGCGGCGCCGGCAATGTCTTCTACTTCCGCCCGGGCCACGAGACCTATCCGACCTATCACGACGCCAATGTGCACAAGGTGCTGCGCAATGCGGTTAAGTGGGCGCACAATCCGCAGGGCACCAAGTCGGCGATCCTTGAGGCGCCGAACGTGCCGGTCGAAAAGGCGCTGGAGCCGATCGTCGAGCGCGGCGGCAAGCTGCACGCTTCGGGCGAGGCCGGCTTCCGCTAAAGCAAAATCCAGGAAAAAAGGCGTAGCGGCTTTCCGCATGGGTTTCCTAGACCGTATCTGCGCCATATGATTGAATCGAACCAATTCGCTCGGAGTGCAGAGAATGCGGCTTTTGATACTGGGTACCGGCTGGATGGCGCAGGAGCATGCCCGCCGTTTCGGCGGCATCGACGGCGTCGAGATCGTCGGTGCTGTCGACGTCGATGAAAAGCGCGTGGGCGAATTCGCCGACGGGTTCAAGATACCGAAGCGATTCACATCGCTGGAAGACGCGCTGGCGTGGGGCGAGTTCGATGCGGTCGCCAACGTCACGCCCGACCGCATTCACCACCCGACCACCATGGCGCTGATCGCGGCCGGCAAGCCGGTACTGTGCGAAAAGCCGCTGGCCGAAGACTTCGGCAAGGCAAGCGAGATGGCCAAAGCGGCTGAGGCCGCCGGCATCGTCAACATGGTCAACCTCACCTATCGCAATGTCGCTGCCTTGCAGAAGGCGCGACAGATGGTGCTGGCCGGCGAGATCGGCACCGTCCGCCACGTCGAGTCCTCCTATCTGCAGAGCTGGCTGGTGTCGAAATTCTGGGGCGACTGGCGCACCGACCCGAAATGGCTGTGGCGGCTGTCGCGTGACCACGGCTCCAACGGCGTGCTCGGCGATGTCGGCATCCACATCCTCGATTTCGCCAGCTATGGGGCCGCACTCGACATCGACCACGTGTTTTGCCGGCTGCGCACCTTCGACAAGGCGCCAGGCAACCGCATCGGCGAATACGACCTCGACGCCAATGACAGCTTCGCCATGACGCTGGATTTCTCCAACAGCGCCTTTGGCGTCGTTCACGCCAGCCGCTGGGCGACCGGCCACATCAACGAATTGCGCCTGCGCATCTATGGCGACAAGGGCGGCATCGAAGTCGTGCACAATCTCGAGGGTTCGGAACTGAAGGCGTGTGTCGGCGAGGATATCGAGAACGCCAAATGGCAGGTGCTCGACGCCGGCACGGTGCCGACCAATTACCAGCGCTTCGTCGATGCGGTTCGCAGCGGCGTGCAGGCCGAGCCTTCATTCCACCATGCCGCCGAACTGCAGAAGGTGCTGGATCTAGCCATGGTTTCGGAACAGAAGCGGACGGAACTGAGGGCCAGCGCCGATACGCAGTGATGTGAAGGGAGGAAGAAACAATGGTCACGCGCCGCGCGCAATGTCTCTGCGGCCAGCTTTCAGCCGTCTGTTCGGGCGAGCCGGTGCGCATCTCGGTCTGTCATTGCCTCGACTGCAAGCGCCGCACCGGCAGCGCCTTCAGCTACAATGTCCGGTTTGCGCAAGCTGATGTATCGATCGAGGGGCGGGCGAAGCAGTTCACGCGCACCGGCGACGAGGGCGGCCGCGTCATCTACAATTTCTGCCCGGAGTGCGGCGCCGCCGTCCACTATCGCATCGACACGCAGCCCGGTGTGATCGCCATTCCCGTCGGCGCCTTCGCCGACCCGTCGTTCCCGCCGCCCTTCCAGTCTTTTTACCACGAAAGCCGTCGCTGTGAGTGGGTCGAGATCAACGCCGAGCCGCTGGCGACGTTCGACTGAAGGCCGCTTTTTGGATACCCGGAACCGTCCGCACGCTCCGCGCCTTCAAGAGGGCATCGCCCCTGATTGCCATTGCCGGGCCGTTAGCCATCGCGCTCGGCTGCCCCATGAATAGGCATAAGTCAAGACGAATCCGGCTTGCGGCCCGATTGCTGACATGCTTACCTGACGGCATGTGTTCAATGGGGGTATATGGATGGCTAAGGAATCTTCGAATTCCGCTTCTTCAGAAAAGAAGGCGGACGTAAATCTGATAGGTAACACAGAAGGAAACGGGCTGAACTTCATGGGAGTTCAGGCCCGCGAAAACGGAACCGCCGGCGACGCCGTCGGTGTCGACAAGATCCGTGACCTGCTGTTCGGCAACCAGATGCAGGACTATGACCGCCGTTTTTCCAAGCTTGAAGAACGGGTGTTGCAGCGCTTCAAGGATGTCGAGTCCGAGGCCAAGCGCAATCTCGAAATGTACGAGTCGAATGCAAAGAAGCAGATCGATTCGCTTGCAGGGCAATTGCGGAGCGAAAAAGATTCACGAGCCGATGCCGACAAGGAGATCGACCGGAATCTTCGCGAGCAAAACCAGGCTCTTGAAAAGCAGGTGCGCACGTTGTCGGATCAGTTGAGCGCGCTCGAGCGCGACGTTTCGGACCGGATAAATCGAAACGATCATTTGCTGCGTGAGGAAATCAAGCAGAAGAATGAAGGCGTTCAGATGCTGATCGAGAAGATGTTTGCCGACCTCAGCAACGTCAAGACCGACCGAAATCTTTTGGCTGGCCTGTTTGTCGAGGTTGCAAAATGTCTCAATCAGGATCCCGTCGGGAGCAAGAGCAACTCGGACCGCAGCTGGAAAGTGAGTTGATGGGACCTTGACGTCCACCGTCGACCCATTCAACCTTCCGCAAAGAACAGCCTCGAACGATACAGAGATTGATCGCGAGGCTCTGGCTCGTCTTTTGATCGAAATTGCCCGGAACGTTGATCCGGACTACCGTGCGCAGTTCGAGGCGGTTCCCACCGCCGATCCGCGCATGGAAACGCTGCGGCAGTTGCTGGTCAGCCGCGAAATCTCGGAGCTTTCACGCGTTACGCATCTGCTCGACGAACCCGAGCAGCTTGCGGCGGCCGTGGGCGACGTTCTTCCCAGTGCTGCCGGACGAGCGCCTTACGCGCAACTCGGCGAGGCGCTTGCGCCAGCTGTCGAACGGGCTGTGCAACGGTCGATCCAGAAGAGCCCGCGCACGCTGACGGACATATTGTACCCGGTGTTTCTGCCGGCAATTCGCAAGTCGATCGGCGAAAAGATCGACCAGACCTTTCAGTCGCTGAATGAAACTCTAAGGCACATATTCACCTGGCACGGGCTCAAGTGGAGACTTGAAGCCTGGAGAACAGGGGCAAGCTTCTCGGCAGTTGTTCTGAAGCATTCCCTTGTATACCGTGTGGAACATGCGTTTCTCATTCATCGGAATTCCGGCCTTTTGATAGCGCATGTAACGGCCGACAATGCAACGAGCGAAGATCCTCAGCTCATTTCTTCGATGCTCAGTGCGATTCAGGATTTTGTAAAAGACTCATTTAACGAGAAAGAGCAGAGCGGCCTGGACACAATCCGTTTCGGCGAGCTTCGTCTCTGGTCGGAAGTTGGACCGTTTGCGACCCTGGTTTCGGTGATCCGGGGAAATCCGCCGGAGGAATTGCATGAAATCGTTCGCGATGTGTTGCTTCGCATCCATGAGGAAAGCTCCCAGGCCTTAGAGCAGTTTGACGGCGACGGTTCGCAGCTGGCCAGCGTAGAGGCGCAGTTGCAGACCTGCGTCGAGCTGAAGCAGGAGGAATCAAACGACGGATTTCCGTGGCTGGTGGCAGCCGTTGCCCTGTTGCTCTTGAGTCTGGCAGGCGGTTGGTACTTTCTTTCCTGGCAATCAGCGCAGCGCTGGCAGGCTTACGTGTCGCGCTGGCAGGCTTACGTGTCGCGAGTGGAGGCCCAGCCGGGCATCATCGTTGCCGAACAGCAGGTACGCGATGGCCAGTTCTATATTGCCGGCCTGAGGGACCCGCTTGCCGTCGACCCGCAGTCGCTGTTGTCAGGCACGGGAGTCGATCCGGCCGGGGTTCATTCGCAATGGCAATTTTATCAGAGCCTTGAGCCGGAGTTCGTGCTGAAGCGGCTGACGGCGTCGCTGGCTCCGCCGGATTCAGTGCGACTTTCGATTGTCGATGGCCGCATCGTCGCCGAGGGTGAGGCTCCCGACACCTGGATCAGCCGGGCGCGCGCGGCGGCCCAGCAGCTTTCGGCAGGCGGGCCGGTCTTCGATATCTCGGGGGTTCGTGACGTAAGTCCCCAAGTGCGCGAGGCGGAGCGCTGGCACGCCTATGTGTCGCGACTGGAGACCCAGCCGGGCATCATCGTTGCAGACCAAAAGATACGCGACGGCCAATTCTATATCGCCGGCCTGCGAGACCCGCTTGGCGCCGATCCGCAATCGCTGTTGTCGGGAACAGAGGTCGATCCCGCCCGGGTTCATGCGCAGTGGCAATTCTATCAGAGTCTTGAGCCGGAGTTCGTGTTGAAGCGGCTGACGGCGTCGCTGTATCCGCCGGATACAGTACGACTTTCGATTGTCGATGATCGCATCGTTGCCGAGGGCGAGGCTCCCGACACCTGGATCGATCGCGCGCGCGCGGCGGCCCGGCAGCTTTCGGCAGGCGGACCCGAATTCGACATCTCCAAGGTTCGTGACGTGAGCCCCGAAGCGCGCGCGGCGGAGCACTGGCAGTATTATGTGTCGCGACTTGAGGCCCAACCGGGAATCATCGTCGCCCAACAAAGCGCGAGGGGCGGACATTTCTACATTTCCGGCTTGAGAGACCCGCTTGCCGCCGACCCGCAAGCCCTGCTGTCCGGAACGGACGTTGATCCTGCCCGCGTTCATGCACAGTGGCAATTCTATCAGAGCCTTGATCCGAAGTTTGTGGTGAAGCGGCTGACCGCGGCGCTGTCCCCGCCGAAAACCGTTCAGCTCTCGATCATCCAGGGTCGCATCGTGGCCGTGGGTGAGGCTCCTGCCGGCTGGATCAACCGGGCACGGGCCGCCGCTGAACAACTTTCGGCGGACGGCGTGGTTCTGGATGTCTCGCAGCTGCGTGAACTGAACCTTGCAGAACTTAATCATTTGAGGCAGGCCATCCAGACGACCGATATTTTCTTCTCTTCCGGCAAGGTTGTGCCGGGACCGGAGCAGACGCCGGTTCTCGACAGGTTGGCGGATCAAATAAAGGAATTCGCCCAGAGTGCCCGCAATTCCGGCGTAACGGCGCGGTTCATGTTGACCGGGCATTCGGACACCACAGGCCGTGAGACGGCCAACGCGTCGATCAGCGCCGCCCGCGCCGAGACAGTTCGTGCGCTTCTCAACAAGCGGGGCGTCGCTCCCGAATTGCTGCTGGTTCGGGGCGCGGGCACTTTTGAGCCGGCTGTACCTGAAAACAGTCTAACCGGTAGCTCCACCAATCGCCGGGTTTCGATTACCGTAAACCTGGACTAGCGGAGCCCAACATGTTGCAAAAAAAGATCTGCATGCTGGGCGGTTTCGCTGTCGGAAAGACGAGTCTGGTCCGCAGGTTTGTGCAGAGCATCTTCTCAGAAACCTACTTGACCACCGTTGGAGTGAAAATCGACAAGAAGAGCGTCGCGCTCCCGGACAAAACCGTGGATCTGATTTTGTGGGATTTGGCCGGCGAAGACGATATCGGCTCATTCCGCGTCAGCTATGTTCGCGGTGCAACCGGGCTCGTGCTTGTCGTCGATGGAACCCGCGCCGCTACTCTTGCCGTGGCACTCACGCTGCGCGAACGGGTCGAGGCCGAATTCGGCGCCATGCCGTTCGTATTGCTGTTCAACAAGTCCGATCTGGCCGATCGGTGGGCGATATCGGATGGTGAGATCAACGAGTTGAGGCAACGTGGATGGCAAATCTATCTAACAAGTGCGCTTTCGGGCGAGCAGGTAGATGACGCCTTTCGTCAACTTGCCTTGATGGTCACCAAATAGACCATGCATGAATTGCCAAAAGAAGTCAGAAATTGGTTTTTCAATTTCTTCTTCGACGGGCACGCTGTCGCTTATCTGAAAATCGACCCTGAGCTTTGCATAGCTGCCAAGGGCGGTAATGTTGAACATTACGGGCTGTCATCACTTCGCATCGGCAAGCCTGTTGCCGAGCAGCTTGAATTCATGGAGGGTTTGCTGCCTTGCCCGGAGCTTCCGTTTCGCATGGACATGGTTGAACTGCCCGGCGGGCGTGTCGCCGACCTCCATTTTTTTGCTGACAATGCGTTCGTGTGGCTGCTTTTTCTGGACGCCACTGCCGAACGAGACAACAGGCAGCGGCTTCAACAGAAGGCCTATGAAATGACGCTCCTGCAAGAGAGGGAGCGTCAACTCAACGAAAAATTGCAATCGACGAACGAGGCGTTGAGGAAGAGCCAGGAGGGATTGGCGCGTGAATATCAGCGCGCCGAAAACCTGCTCCTCAACATTCTCCCGGCCTCGATCGCGGAGCGATTGAAAGCGCAAAAGAAAATTGCCGACAACCACGCAGAGGTGAGTGTGCTTTTTGCCGACATCGTCGGTTTTACGGAACGAGCGCGCAGCGTCGGAGCGGTGACGACGCTCGCTATATTAAACTACTTCTTCAAGGCGGCGGATCGGCTCTCTGAGCGATACGGCTGCGAAAAGATCAAAACAATTGGCGATTGTGTGATGGTGGTCGCCGGCCTGCCCACGGCGCGATCCGATCATGCAAAGGCCCTCACGCGCTATGCGATTGAGCTGCGCAAGGCGGTCAAGCGGGAACGCTTCGCAGGAGAGCCGATAAGGCTGAGAATTGGAATTCACTCAGGACCGATCGTCGCCGGCGTCATAGGCAAGAGGCGGTTCGCCTATGACCTGTGGGGTGAGACCGTTAATCTCGCCTCACGTATTCAAACGTCCGCGGAGCCCGATGAAATCCGTATTTCCGATGCAACTTGCCAACTGCTTGGACCGAAATTTGCTTGCGACCCACTCGAGGAAACGGAATTGCGCGGTGCGGGTCGCGTGCGAATGTGGCGGCTCCCGAGCTGATCCGTCGCCTGCGGTGCGACCGTGGAGCGCCGATAGCGGCGCCCGAAAGCCATTGGCGTGACCTGATCTTGCGATCGCAAACACCCTTTGCGCTTGCCCGGAAGGCCTCTATTCTGGAGCACAGTGGCCGCTGGTGGGATAGAATGTCGGTACTGCCTTTTCTGAGAATCTACGCACCGCTAAATGCGGTGCTCGCTGCGCCTGGGCTTCTGGCGGTGGCTGCGCTCACGATGCCGAACATGTCCGGACGAAGCAGACTGGCTCTGGCTGCCGTGCTTGCTGTCATTTGGGCCGCCTATCTTCTGCAGATGGCCGAGACCCTGCTCAAGCGCTGGGCGGGAGACCTCAGGGACAGGACGCCGGCAATCGCGATCGATGTGCTCGCGGTTTTGGTTCCAGTCGCCGCATTTCTGCTCGACGGCACGCCCGACCGGAGCCTCTACTGTGCTGTCTGGCTGCTGAAGCCGCTGCGCGACTCGACCTTCTTCCCGCTGCTTGGCAGGGTTCTGGCCAACGAAGCGCGCAACCTGGTCGGCGTCACCACGGTCTTCGGCCTGGTTCTGTTCGGTGTCGCACTCGCGGCCTATGTCATCGAGCGCGACGTCCAACCGGAAAAGTTCGGCAGCATCCCCGAGACAATGTGGTGGGCGGTGGTCACGCTGTCCACTACCGGCTATGGCGACGACATTCCGCAAAGCTTCGCCGGCCGCGTCCTTGCCGGGGCTGTCATGATGTGTGGCATCGGCATCTTCGGGCTCTGGGCCGGCATTCTTGCCTCCGGCTTTTATCAAGAAGTCCGTCGCGAGGATTTCGTCCGCAATTGGCAATTGATTGCCGGCGTTCCGTTGTTTCAGAAGCTTGGCCCGGCCACGCTGGTCGAGATCGTGCGCGCGTTAAGGCCTCGCACGGTGCCGGCGGGCGCCGTGATCTGCCGCAGTGGCGAGACCGGTGATCGGATGTTCTTCGTCGTGGAGGGCCGCGTCAGCGTCGCGACGCCCAACCCGGTGGAGCTTGGCCCTGGCGCCTTCTTCGGCGAGATGGCGCTGATCAGCGGCGAACCGCGTATGGCGACCGTCACTGCCGCGACTTCTGTCTCATTCCTGTCGCTGCACGCGGCGGATTTCCAGATGCTGTGCAGCAGCAGCCCGGAAATCGCGGAAATCATCCGCAGGACCGCGCTCGAGCGGCGCGGCGCGGCGCCGGTGGCTTGACCGTACAGCCGATGGTGGCCCGGCTGGAACTGGATGGTACGGCTCTATCGACCACGCGCGGAGGTTATGGACGGCACGTGGAAGTTCCCAGAGGCGTAGCGGAGACCTAAACGTAGCCGATCCACTCTACCGGCGGCTCGTTGTTTGGCGCTGTGCGTCGACAGTTCCTGCCCCGCGGCCTTTCGGACGACCGGCTTTGGCTAAACTCTAATGCCTTAGAATCTTGCTTAGAAAAGCCCGGCTGCGGTCGGTCTTCGGGTCGGAGAAAAACGCCTCCGGCGTGCCGCTTTCGACGATGGCGCCGGCGTCCATGAACACCACGCGCTGCGCCACCTTGCGGGCAAAGCCCATTTCGTGCGTTACCACCATCATGGTCATGCCTTCCTCGGCCACCGCGACCATGACGTCGAGCACTTCGGAAATCATCTCGGGATCGAGCGCCGAGGTCGGTTCGTCAAACAGCATGATCTTGGGGCGCATGCCGAGGCAGCGCGCGATGGCCACACGCTGCTGCTGGCCGCCGGACAGCTGTGACGGGTAGGCGTTGACCTTGTCGGCGAGGCCGACCTTGGCCAGCAAGTCGCGCCCGGCCTGCTCGGCCTCGGCGCGGGGGATCTTGCGCACATGGATCGGCGCCAGCGTGACGTTTTCCAGCGCCGTCTTGTGCGGGTAGAGGTTGAACGACTGGAAGACGAAGCCGATCTCGGTGCGCAGCTTCGTCATGTTGGTGGCGGGGTCGCCGAGGCGCTGGCCGTCGACGACGAGGTCGCCATCCTTGATCGCTTCCAGGCCGTTGATGCAGCGGATCAGCGTCGACTTGCCCGAACCACTTGGGCCGCAGACGACGACCACTTCGCGCGGCTCGACGCTGAGCGTGATGTCCTTCAGCACATTGAGCGAGCCGAACCATTTGTTGACGCCGCGAAAGTCGATCATGCCCGTTTCGGTCAGGTTTGTCTTGGTCGGGCTTGGATTGGTCATGGCGGTCAGCCCTTTGGGTTCGATGTCACAGCTGCACCTCGCCATGCGCCGCGCCCATGCGTCGCTCCAACCGGCGGGCGAGCATGATCAGCGGATAGCAGACGACGAAATAGCCGACGCCGACCAGGAAGAAGACCAGCAGGCCGTTGGGCACACGCTGCACCACAAGCCAGCCGACGCGGGTGAGGTCGGTCAGCCCGATCGCCGAGACGACGGAGGAATCCTTGATCAAGAGTACATATTGCCCGACCAGCGGCGGCAGCACGATGCGCATCGCCTGCGGCAGCACCACCTGGCGCATGCGTTGCCAGCGCGACAGGCCAGACGCCAGAGCTGCCTCAACCTGGCCGGTCGGCACCGAGCGGATGCCGGCGGCGACGATCTCGCAGATGAAGCACGCGGCGAGGTTGGTGAGCGCGATGATGCCGGCGGTGAAGGCATCGAGCTCGATGCCGAATTCCGGCAGGATGAAGAAGATCAGAAAGATCTGCACCAGGAACGGCGTGCCGCGGATCAGGTCGACCCAGGCCCCGATCACGCTCGAGATCAGCCGGTTGCCGCCGGTGCGCAATATGCCGAGGCCGAAGCCAAGCAGCGTGCCCAGCACCAGGCTGATCGCCGACAGCATCACGGTCATGCCAAGGCCGCGCAAGGCGAGGGGGTAGCTGCCGGCCAGGCTTTGCAGCTGTTGCCAGATCATGTGCTGCTCCTTGCCGGTTGCAGACCGAGCCAGCGACTGGACAGCCCCGCCAGTCCTTTGAGGCAGTAATAGAGCAGCAGATAGAAAGCGGCGATGGTGAGAAAGCCTTCCGCCGGCATGAAGCGGTCGGACGCCAGCAACTGGCCGGCGCGCGTCAGTTCGGAAACCGAGATCAGCGACAAAAGCGCGGAATCCTTGACCAGCACGATCGCCTGGCCGAGCAGCGGCGGGATCGTCACCTTGAAGGCTTGCGGCAGGATGACCAGGCGCATGCGCTGGACATAGGTCATTCCCGAGGCAACCCCGGCCTCGACCTGGCCGCGCGGGATCGACAGGATGCCGGCGCGGATGATTTCCGCGACATAGGCGCCGCTGTTCAGCGACAAAGCGATGATGCCGACGACGAGCTCGGGCAGGACGAAGCCGAGACGCGGCAGGCCGAAATAGAGGAAGTAGAGCTGCGCCAGCAACGGCGTGGCGCGCACGGCATCGATATAGCCCTTGGCCAGCACGCGAAACAGCTGGCCGCGCTGCAGGTTCATGGCGGCGAGCACGATGCCGACGGCCAGCGCGCCCGCAAAAGACAGCGCCGACAGCCACACGGTCGTGATCAGACCCTGCCCGAACAGCGGCAGATATTCGACGATGGTGCGGAAGCTGAAATTTTCGAGCATGGCGGTGAATTGTGAATGGTGAATGGGCAGTAGTGAGTAGTGAGTGGTGAGCAGTGAAGGGCGTCCGGAATGGCCATTCACCATTCACCATTCACCATTCACCATTCACTACTTCCTACTCACTACTCCCTGCTTACCTCTGCTTAGTGATCCTTCTTCCAGGCGTCGGAATTGACCCAGTAGTCGAGGTTCTTCTGCAGGCGGCCGTCGATGCTGACCTGGTTGAGGAACAGGTTCATCCAGATCAACAGGTCCGGCTCGTCGTAGCGGGTGGCGAAGGCAAGCGGCTCCTTCGACAACAGGTCCGGCATGATGGTGAAGGTGCCGGCGGGATAGGCTGTCGACTGACCCTTGACCGCCGAGACGTCGTTGACGCCGCAATCGGCCTGGCCGTTGTTGACTGCGTCGAGCAGCAGCGGGCCGCCGCCCTTGTAGCTCTTGATGTCGGCATCCGGGAAGGCGTTCTTGGCTTCCTTTTCGCCGGTGGCGCCTAACAGCACGGCGATCTTGGTGCCCTTGGCCTTGCAGTCCTCGGTTGTCTTGAACTTGCTGTCGGCCTTGGTGAAGACGGTGCTGCCCGTATACATGTAAGGTGTGGTGAAGGCGACCTTCATGCCGCGCGCCAGCGTCGGCGTCATGTCGGCGACGAGCAGGTCGGCCTTGCCCGAAAGCAGCGCCGGGATCAGCCCGTCCCAATCATAGTCGAGGAAGGTGATCTTGACGCCCATTTCCTTGGCCATCAGTTCGGCGAGTTCGACCGAACTGCCGGTGCGCTCGCCGGCCGCGCCGACCAGCGAGAAGGGAGGTCCTTGCGTCTGTACCGCGACGCGCAGTTCGCCGCGCTTGGTGATCTCGTCGAGCGTTCCGGCACTGGCAGCAGCGGTCAGGCCCGCAAGCGCAAGTCCGGCGATGAAAAGTCTGGCAATCTTCATTTGGCATTCCTCCTGTTATCGTTGTTGTTCCACTTTGTTATTCCACCCTTTTGGGTGTTTTTTGAGCGGCGGCACCGTTTTCCGGCGGCAGCCACCGTTCGAAAATCCTCAGTCCCAGGCCACCGTCTCGGCAACCTTGATGCCACGCCTGGCCAGCTCGTCGAAGAACGGCCCGTCCGGCACATGCAGCAGCGGGTTCAAAAGCCCTGGTGTGGCGATCTCGCGCCGCGCCAGCATCTGCGCCACGATGCTGGCGGGATAGCCGACGCCAAGGCTCATGCCGAACAGGCCTGATGCCAGGTCGCGTTCGATGATCAGGTCCGACGTCACCGTTTTGGCGCGGCCGCCTTCGAGACCGGAAAAGACATTGCGCATCACGCAAAGGTCCTTCTCGTCGGCGCCATATTGCAGTTGCGGGCCGAGCAGACGGCCGAGAAATTCGCGTGGGCTGGCGCCGGTGCCGGGCACCTTGTCTTCGGAGAGGAAGCCGAGTTCCTTCAGCGGCGCCCAGAACGCCGACCATCCCGGCCAGCGCAGCGTATAGCGGCCCGAGCGTTGCAATCCCTTGGCGGCTGCCAGCATCTCGACATAGTGCAGAGCGTCGCCATTGGGGAAAGCTTCCAGCCGGCCGAGGCCCGCGACCTCGATCTCGTGGATGAAGGCATTGTCGTGCTGTCGGCCGGCCGGCACTTCGACGCGCTTGCCATACTCGATCATCACGCTGTCGCGGTTCTGGCTGACCAGAACCATGTCGAAATTCCAGCTTACCTTGTAGCAGAGCGGCTTGGCCATCGCCTTCGGTTCGGGGATGCCGCCGCAATAGGAATCGATCGAAGAAATCGTAGAGAACTGCTTTGCGGCGCGCGCATAGAGCACGAGGTCGATGCCGGGGTCGAGCCCGCATTCGGTCATGATCGAAACGCCGGCCTGTGCAGCCTCCGGCGCCAGATCGGCAATCGCCTTGCCGTAGTTGGTGGTGACCAGCGGCGTGCGCGTTGCGATCGCGGCCTGCACCGCCTCGCGCATCAATGGCTGCGGCAGCAGATCGATGGCGGCGTCGACATCCGCCAGCACGGTGGCAAGCGCCGGACCGATCGCGCCCTCGGGCATGACGAAACGCACGCGGGAAAGGTCGGTCAGCCCGGCAAGCCGGGCAGGGCCGTCAGCCGACGTATCGACGCAGACGACTTCCTCGACACCGGCGCTGGCGACGAGATCGGCGATGGCCGCCCGTCCCTGCAGGCCGAGGCCGCCGAGAACAGCTATTCTCATGCCGGCTCCTTGCGTGACGGTGTTTCTTCCGACCAGCAGCCTTCGGGAAGGCTGACCCATTTGTTGCATGAAGCCATGACGACGAAGGTTTCGCTGCGCACGACTTCCCCGGGAATGCCGGCGCCCGGAATCAGCTCGCTGGTGATGCGGTAGAGGTCGGCGACATCGCCGGCGACGGTCACGTCGACGATGATGTCGAAGCGCCCGGTAACCACCGAGGCCGAGTTGACGAAAGGCAGTTCGGCAATGCGCTGCGCCAGTTCCCGGGCGCGGCCACGTCCCTGAGCGTTGATGCCGACAATGGCCGAGATCAACTCGGGGCGTTCGGTCAGATTGAGCAGCCCGACGATCTTCAAGAGGTTGCGGTCGAGCAGATTGCGCAACCTTGAGCGCACCGTCGGCACCGAGATCGCCATCGTCTCGGCGAGCCGGTTGATGCCGGGCTGGGCATCCTGCGACAACAGCTTTACCAGCCGTCGATCGGTTTGATCGAGATGCTCACGCAAAAGGCAAGGCTTTCATAAAGGAGAAAAATGTGGTGGAATTTCTTCCTGATATGAAAATAGCCTACGAGATATTTATAATAACAGCAAGAGGTCAGTTTGTTGCTACGCTGATCGAATGGACTGGAACATCGCCACGGCTGCCGCCGTCAGCGCGGCATTGCCGGCCGCAACCGTGCCATCCGGCAGATGCTTCCCATCCTCCAGCCCGACGCGCGTCGACCAGTCGCGATCCGCGGCACGGCGCACGAACGGCCACACCGTCGCGTTCTCGCCATGCAGCAGGATGGCACGGCGAATGCCGGCGCGCTCCAGGACCTGTTCGATGCCGCCGGCGACCGCAAAAGCCTCGTCTAGCGTCTGCTCGGAAATCTCGATCAGCACGCGCAGCACGCGCCCGCCATGGTCGAGGCCGACCAGCCGCTCGGCGTCGGCGACCGACGCCAGACCCGCCTCGATGCCGATGCCGCGCTGCCGCAGGCTCTCCATGACGATAGGCGCGGCCGCCTCGCTGAGATTGACCGAGGCATAGTCCGGCAATTCGCGCCAGCCGGCGATGGCGACCAGCGTGCTTGTATCGTCATTCTCGATCCAGGCGCCGGTGGAGACGCCGATCAGCGTACCGGGGCAGGCACGGCGCAGCCCTGCGATGGTCGGATCCATCGCTGCCGGCGCAAGGCTCTCGCGGCGGTCCGCGCTGCGGGCATGGACATGCAGCTCAGCTGCGCCCGCGGCAATCGAAGCCGCCCCGTCGCGCGCCATAGCGTCGGAGTCGAGCGGCAGTGTGGGGTGAAAATCGGCGGCGCGCGCGCCATTGATGCAGGCCTGGACGATCATGGCTCTCGCGATCCTGTTGCGGATCGCGCGAGCCTACCGCAGGGCAGGGCGGAGAGGGAACGGGCGTGGTGAAGATTGCTGACAGGGTGCCGCTTCTGCGGAGGTTGCGGTATCGGCCCAGGACATACCATATAGCGGGACAGGACACGCCACGGGCGATCCTTACCCCTTTGCCGGACTGCCGGCCAGAAGGATTTGCGATGGCTGAGTTGAAGGTCAGGACCCGCGTCACCGGCGCGACGGCGACGCTGCAGCCCGGCGGCTTGCCTTCCATCACCACTCCGACCGGCGGTGCAGTCGATGTCGTCACCGGCGTCAGCGCGCCGGGCTTCAATCCGCTCGACCTGCTCTACGCCTCGCTCGCCGCCTGCATGGTGCTGAGCGCGCGCATCGCCGCCTCCCGCCTCGGGGTTGCCGCCGCGCTTGGCGAGGTGCGCGCCGAGGTCAGCGGCGAGAAGGCCAAGGACGAGCCGTCGCGCGTCGAAAGGCTCAATATCAGGCTCGACATCTCAGGCGATCTCGACGCTGCGACCAAGCAGCGGATCGTCGAGGACGCCGAAGCGACCTGCACGGTGTCCAACACGCTGCGCGCCGTGCCGCAATTGCATACGACGCTTGGGTGAGGGTGTCGCAGAATGCCTCGCTGCCACCAACCAAGGACCGTTCCATGGCCATGATCCCGCCGATCGACTACGCCTCGACATCGCAAGACATCCGCGCCGAGCACGACAGGGAACTTGGCCTGCGCGGGCGCATGACCAACATGAAGCGCATCCTGCTGCATTCACCGGCAGCCCACCGCATCTATGCCGAATGGTTCACCCTGCGCGATCTCTTGAAGCCCACGCTCGACGACCGCGCCATCTGGCTGTTGTCGCTGGCGGTCTCCGAGAGATGCCGCGCCGAGATTCCGCTTACCTTCTTCCGCCGCGCGCTGATCGACAGCGGTCTTGATCCCGAGGCGATCGAGCCCAGCGCCGACGAGACACTGCTGATCGAATTCGGCAAGGCAGTCGCTGCCGATACCAACGCCGTTCCCGACGATGTCTGGGCGGCAATCAAGGCTCGCTACGACGACACACTGCTGGTCAACCTCGTCGCCTTCGCCGGCGTCATGGTGGCGACCTGCTTGTTCACGAATGCGGTGCGCGTTGATCTCGACCCGGAGCTGGAGGTGTATCGCAAGCGGTGAAGCGCGTTTTCCCTTCTACCACAGGGGGCGAAGGGGAAGATCGCGCTTCACCTCCGCAGGAATCGGGTGGTTCACGCCCGCCGTTCGCCCCACTTTGATCACATCAAAGGAGGCATCGATGACCATCCATTCGATAAGCACCAAACGCGCAGCCCATTCGGCCGAAGCGCGCGTCGCAGCGCAGGACTGGAGTGCTCTGATCGGCGAACTGAACAGCCACGGCAGCGCCGTCATGCCGGCGCTGCTTGCACCCGAGGAGTGCGCCGAGATCGCCGGTCTCTATCCGCATGAGGACCATTTCCGCAGCCATGTGGTGATGGCCCGCCATGGCTTCGGCAAGGGCGAGTACCGCTATTTCCGCTATCCGCTGCCGGATCTGGTCGGTGGCCTGCGCACCGCGCTCTATCCCAGGCTGGCCGGCGTCGCGAACGACTGGAACGATCGCATGGGCGCGGCACGGCGCTATCCCGATGACCACGCCGCCTTCCTCCAGCTTTGCCACGAAGGCGGCCAAACGCGGCCGACGCCGCTTCTCCTCCAATATGGCCCCGGCGACTTCAACTGCCTCCACCAGGATCTCTATGGCGACCTCGCTTTTCCCCTGCAGGTCGCGATCCTGTTGTCGCAGCCGGGCGAGGATTTCACCGGCGGCGAATTCGTGCTGACCGAGCAGCGCCCGCGCATGCAAAGCCGTGCCGAAGTGGTGCCGCTGACCCGGGGCGATGCAGTGATCTTTGCTGTCCACAATCGCCCGGTGCAAGGTACGAAAGGGCACTACCGCGTCAATCTCCGGCACGGCGTCAGCCGCCTGCGCTCGGGACGGCGGCATACGGTGGGAATCATCTTCCACGACGCGAAGTAACGTCGTCCGCTTCGGCGCGGCTCCTTCGTTCCACTCCGAGATCGGCTAAGATTCACACTTGGTCGACGTCGAACAGGAGCATCGTCAAGTCATCGTCTCCTGGGGCGAGTATACGCCGGTCAGCGGCGCAGGCAATGCCGATTTCGGTGGCAAATGCGCTCTGCATATCGGCGAGGCTGTCGAAATAGAGTGTCCCGACCAGATACGGAATCTCGCCCGCCGAGCGCTTGATGATGGGCCGCCTGCTGATGTCGTAGCGCCGCAGTCCGGGAAGCTTCTTGGCCAGCGGCACATGAACCTCGAAATAGTGCCGGTCGAACGCCTCCGGATCAGCCGGGGTTTTGTAGATCACGAGCATCTTGGCCATCGTCATATTCCTGCCTGTTGGTGTCGCTGTTTGGGGGCCATGCAGGCCGCCGTGCCAATGTCGTTCCGCGAGGGCGGTTTTCGACAATCGCTGGATTTTTGTTTCGGGCGCGATGACGGGTCCTCGCCACCATCTGTGGCGCTTCTGCCTCTTTCCTCCTTGCGCTCATTCGCGTATGGCCCCGGGCAAATCCCTCAACTTTGCACCAACTCCCCCGGACCGCCTCATGATCCGTCTTGAAAGCATCAGCAAGCAGAACGGCCGCCAGCTTGTCTTCATCGAGGCCTCGGCCTCGCTACAGAAGGGCGAGAAGGTCGGCCTTGTCGGGCCGAACGGCGCCGGCAAGACGACGCTGTTTCGCATGATCACCGGCCAGGAGCAGCCCGACGAGGGCCAGGTGCAGGTCGATCGCGGCGTCACCATCGGCTATTTCAGCCAGGATGTCGGCGACATGGCGGGCCATAGTGCTGTGGCCGAAGTGATGAACGGCGCCGGGCCGGTCAGCGACGTGGCGGCCGAAATGGCCGAACTCGAGGCGGCCATGGCCGACCCCGAACAGGCCGACCGGATGGAGGAGGTCATCGAGAAGTACGGTGAGGCGCAGCATCGTTTCGAAGAGCTCGACGGCTATGCGCTCGATGGCCGCGCCCGCGAAGTGCTGGACGGCCTGGGCTTCAGCCAGGAAATGATGGATGGCGATGTCGGCAAGCTGTCCGGCGGCTGGAAGATGCGCGTGGCGCTGGCCCGCATCCTGTTGATGCGGCCCGACGTCATGCTGCTCGACGAACCGTCCAACCATCTCGATCTCGAAAGCCTGATCTGGCTGGAGCAGTTCCTGAAAGGTTATGAGGGCGCGCTGCTGATGACCTCGCACGACCGCGAGTTCATGAACCGCATCGTCAACAAGGTGGTCGAGATCGACGCCGGTTCGCTCACCGCCTATTCCGGCAATTACGAATTCTACCAGCAGCAGCGGGCGATCGCCGACAAGCAGCAGCAGGCGCAGTTCGAGCGCCAGCAGGCCATGCTGGCCAAGGAGATCGCTTTCATCGAGCGCTTCAAGGCGCGGGCGTCACACGCCGCCCAGGTGCAGAGCCGGGTGAAGAAGCTCGACAAGATCGATCGTGTCGAGCCGCCCAAGCGCCGTCAGATCGTGAATTTCGATTTTCAGCCGGCGCCGCGCTGCGGCGAGGATGTCGTGACGCTGAAGAACGTCCACAAGGGCTATGGCAGCCGCTCGATCTATGAGGGGCTGGACTTCCAGGTCCGCCGCCGCGAGCGCTGGTGCATCATGGGCGTCAACGGCGCCGGCAAGTCGACACTGCTGAAGCTGGTGGCCGGCGCGTCTGACCCGGATGCCGGCACAGTTGCTCGGGGGCCGAGTGTGAAAATGGGCTATTTCGCCCAGCACGCCATGGAGGTGTTGGAGGGCGAACGCACCGTGTTCCAGACGCTGGAGGACGCGTTTCCGCAAGCCGGCCAGGCGCCGCTCAGGGCACTCGCCGGCTGCTTCGGCTTTTCCGGCGACGAGATCGAGAAGAAATGCCGGGTTCTGTCAGGCGGCGAAAAGGCGCGCCTGGTGATGGCGCTGATGCTGTTCGATCCGCCCAATCTTCTGGTGCTCGACGAGCCGACCAACCACCTCGACATCGCGACCAAGGAGATGCTGATCACGGCGCTGTCGCAATACGAAGGCACCATGCTGTTCGTCTCGCACGACCGCCATTTCCTGGCCGCACTCTCCAACCGCGTGCTGGAACTGACGCCAGAAGGCATCCACACCTATGGCGGCGGCTATACCGAATATGTGGAGAGGACCGGGCACGAGGCGCCGGGGCTGCGGACCTGACGCAGGTCCTGCGTCCGCATTTGCGTCCAGCAAAGCCAGGATTTGTCAGCTCGCCGCCAGCCATTTGCGCGACTGCGCGAAGGCCTTGAAGGCTTTGGCATCCATCGGGTAGCCGAACAGGAAGCCTTGCAGGATGTCGCAGCCAAGCTCTTTCAGGATGCGCGCGTGCTCCATCGTCTCGACGCCCTCGGCGATCACTTCGATCCCGAGCGACTTGCCGATGTCGATGATGGACGACACAAGCTGCCGCTGTGCGGTTGAGCTGGTGATGGGGGTGACCAGCTGGCGGTCGATCTTGAGGCGACGGGGCCGCAACTTCAACAGCGAGACGATCGAGGCATGCCCGGTGCCGAAATCGTCGATCTCGACGTCGATGCCGAGCCCCTTGATGTGTTCGATGTTCCAGCTGACCAGCTCGTCGTTTTCGTCGAGGAAAATCGACTCCACCAGTTCGAACGACACGGTCCCTTCCTTGATCGGAAGCTTGCGCAAACCCTTGATCAGGTCCCTGTCTTCCAGGCGCCGTGCGGAAACGTTGACCGAGACGCGCGGGATGTTGAGGTGGCTGCGCGACCAACGCTCAAAATTATCGAGCGCCTGCTCCAGGACGGTGCGGTCGATAAGCGCCACGACATTAAGTTCTTCAGCCACCTTGATGTAGGCGTCGGGGGTCAGCATGCCGCGTTGCGGATGATCCCAACGCGACAGCGCCTCGACGCCGACGATCTCCAGCGTCTTGGCGTCGAACTGCGGCTGATAGTAGACGATGAATTCGTTCCGCTCGAGCCCGCCCAGAATCTCGTCGGCGGTCTGCTTGGTCCGCACGATCTCGCTCTGCAGCTCTTCGTTGAAAAACTCGTAGCGGTTGCGGCCGCGGCCTTTCGCCCGGTACAGCGCCAGATCGGCATTGACAAGCAACTGCCTTGCATCGACGCCGCTATTGGCCGCAATGCCGATGCTGACGCCGAACCGGCACTGGTGACCCAGATAGTCGACCGGCTGGCGCATCGCATCGATAATGTGGTCGGCCAGCGCGGCGAGTTCCTTGTCGTCGCGTCCATGGCTCAGCACGACAAACTCGTCGCCGCCGATGCGCGCAACGAAATCGGCACTGCCGACGCTGGCCTTGATGACTTTCGAAGCATGCACCAGCAATGCATCGCCCGCTGCATGGCCGAGCGTGTCGTTGATCTGCTTGAACCGGTCAAGGTCGAGATGCAGCAACGCCGCACGGCCGTCGGCTTCGCGGTTTTCGGCAAGCATCTCGTCCAGATACCGACGGTTGGGCAGACCGGTCAGCGAATCATGCATCGCGACATGCTCGATGCGGGCTTTGGCCAGGTTCAGTTCGGCATTTTTCGATTCTGAAAGGCGACGTTCACGCACGAGATTCTCGTTGAGCAGCACGTCGCCTGTCACATCCCATTCGGCGCCGATCATTTTTGGCGTGCCGTCGATGTCCCGGAAGAAACTGGCGCGGGTGCGCACATGGCGAATGGTGCCGTCCGGCCGCAGGAGCCGATACTGCGAAGAGTAGGGGCCTTGTGTTGCAACAGCCGAATCGAAATCTGCTTTAGCCCGTTCGAAGTCTTGGGGATGGATCGCCAGCGCCCAGTCGTCATAGCTACGGGTCTTGCCGCCGCCGGGTTTGCCATAGATTTCGTTGATGCGGTCGTCCCATACGAGTTCGTTGCTGACGGTATCGTGCTCCCACACGCCTATAGCAGAGGCTTCCAACGCCAGCTCCAGCCGCCGGGACAGGCGCCTCAACTCGGCGTCACTTTTCTGCCGCTCACCGAAAAGACGTCCTGCCACGAGGATCGGCAGCACCACCAGCGCGCCGGCAAGCGCCATGAGCAGACGCAACAGCCACTCATTTTTCGGAGCGGTCGGCCAGCCGCCCTTCGGTATGGCTGAAATTTGCCAGGAGCCTGAAGGCAATTGCACCTCTGCCATCACCGGATTGCCGGACACGACATTATCGCCGCCGAAGAACAGTTCCCCGCCGCCGCCGAGCGCATCCTTGCCGATAAGCGCCACATCGATATCCAGATCAGGGTCGGTCAGTCCGCTGGCAGCGTAGAGCCGATCGACATCGATCACGGCCGAGACGATACCCCAGAAACGGTCGCTGCCACCCGCCGTCGGCACGAAGACCGGGATACGGCCGATGAAGCCACGTCCGCCTTGCGCCAGTTTGACCGGCCCGGCGAGCACCAGCGCGCGCTGGTCACGGGCGCGAAGCGCGGCCATGCGTTGCGTATCGCTCTTGCGGTAGTCCAGCCCGATGGCTTTTTCATTGCCTTCCAGCGGATACATCAGCGCGATGACGAGGTCGGGGGCGCCGGCAATATCGCGCAACTGCGATTTTTGCTCGAACAGATTACGGGCGAGTGCCGCAAATCTTTGCTGGCCCATATAGGGCTCGGTAACGATTGTCGAAACGAGACCCTGAACCAGCTGGAGATTGCCGCCTATGTTGCCTTCGAGCTTGGCGCGTATGATGTTGACCTTGGCCAGGACGTCGGCGCGCGCCAGCTGATCGGAGACCTCTCTGTTCCTCTGGTCGGCAACCAGGGCGCAGACGAGAAGCACGACAAAGGCAATCGCCGCCGGCAAGTTGGCGGAAGAAAAAACGGCCCGTTTCAACCGGCCGGAATTGAGCATTGCACCTGCCAACTCGATCCGAAGACCTTTCCAGGACAGTAGTCCTTCGGTCGACCATAGTAGCTAAAGCTTAAGTTTGAGCTTCGAGACGAATCCGAGAACAAACGGTAAGCTTTTGGCTGCCAGGGTCCAGCCGAAATCTGAATGAGTGTCCGAAAGTAGGACGCCAGGTTGCAGCGTTCTGCAACCCAGCGGCGAAGTCATATTCGCCTCAGATTGCAACAAGCCGCCTGATCTTGCCGCGCGGGCCCTTGCGGGAGGCTTACTTCCCAGCCATTTGATCGGCCAGCGCCTGCGCCTGGGCGAGCAGCGCCGGGAAAGCCGGGTCAGCCGGCAGGCGCTGCGCCATGCAGGCCCGGTAGTCGCTGTCGCCCTTGTCCCAGGCGGCGTTGGAGGACTCGAACGCTTTTTCGTCCTTCAGGTCCGATGCCTGGTAGGCCTCCTGGAATTTCTGCGCGGCGGCGTCCGCAGCAGCCCACACGGCGTCGCAGGCGGCGATCTTCGGAACGGCAGGGGCTGCCGGCGCTGCGATAATTCTCACGCTGTTGCCTTTGACGAGCGTAACGATGACTTCCTGCTCATAGATCGGCCCGACGTCCTGCGTCCAGCCGCCGAGCCGTGCGAAGGCGATGTCGGCGCCTTCGGGTTTCTTCAATGGAAAGTCGAGCGTTCCCTCGAAGGCGGCGTCGCTGTTGATCGCCTGGGTATAGAAGGCATCCAGCTTAAGCGCCTCATCGATGCCGGCGGGCAGTTTGAAACTTTCGTCGGTCTCGGCGGTTCTGGACTGGAGCCAGCGCTCCAGCAGCCCTCGCGTCGTTGCCACCAGGCTGGGGCCGTCGTCGCCCTTGGTGTATCGCAGCCCATCGAGCATGCCATAGCCGATATCGGAGTCGCTGAGGCTTTCGATATTGATTGTGCCGGTTGGCGGAAAGTCCTTGACCGCCAGCGGCCCGATAATGCCGGCAAGACGCTGCTGGAGGTCGCCCAGCGCCTTCTCGTTCTCAGCGTCGATGGTCTCGATTGCCGCGTTCGCACTGTTCAGCGCCGCGATATCAGCAATCGCCTTGTCACGCGCGGCCACATAGTCGTCCTCCGGCGAGGCCGTGAAAGCCACGCTGCTCACCAGCGCAAACAGAAACGTCCAGACCCACCGCATGATATAAACCCTGCTCTACGTTCGATTCCAAGGATACATGACAACATTGGGCTGAAAAAAGACGGCGTTGGAGCTGCCCCCTTGAGGAAGGAGATGGCCGGCAGGCCAGAGGCGTCGTTGCGCTTGAAGCGCTGACTCCTTTTGCAGCGCGAGACGACGTTAGCGCTTCACGCGCAACGACCCCCTCTGTCGCCTTCGGCGACATCTCCCCCTCGAGGGGGGAGATTGGCGCCTAATCACGCCTTGCGCTTCTCCACCTCCGCCTTCCTCAGCAGGAAGCGCTGGATCTTGCCGCTCGGGGTCTTCGGCAGTTCCGTGATGAACTCGACCTCGCGCGGGTAGGCGTGCGCCGACAGCCGTTTCTTGACGTGCTGGGCCAGCTCTTCGGCGAGCTCCGAATTGCCCTTGTAAGCCGGCGCCAGGACGACGAAGGCCTTGACGATCTCGGTGCGCTGCGGATCGGGCACGCCGACGACAGCCGCCTCGTTGACCGCCGGATGCTCGATCAGCGCGCTTTCGACGTCGAACGGGCCGATGCGATAGCCGGCCGAAGTGATGACATCGTCGGCGCGGCCGATGAAGGAGACCGAACCGTCCGGCTCGTACTCCACCGTGTCGCCGGTGCGGTAGTAGCCGCCCGTGATCGCCGGCGTTTGCGCCTGGTGATAGCCGTCAAACCAGCGCAGCGGCGACTTCGCGATATCTACGGCGAGGATGCCGGGCTGGTTGGGGCCGAGCTCGTTGCCGGCCTCGTCCAGTACCACCATGCGATATCCGGGCATGGCGAAGCCGGCCGAGCCCGCGCGAACGACATGCGAGAGCCCATGATGGTTGTTGACCATCATGCCGTTCTCGGTCTGGCCGTAATGGTCGTGAATGGGCGCGGCGAGATTTGCGTCGAACCAGCGGATGACTTCCGGGTTGAGCGGCTCGCCGGCGCTGCTCACCACGCGCAGTCTGCCTTTGACGCGGGCCGCAGCTTCCGCGCCTTCCGCCATCAGCAGGCGATAGGCGGTCGGCGAGCCGGCAAGGCTGGTGACGCCGAGCCGCTCGATGATGTCGTAAGTGCTCTTGGCGTTGAAGGCGCCTTCATGGAAGGTCGTGGCGATGCCGAGCTGCAACGGGCCGGTGATGGCGTAATAGAGGCCGTAGGCCCAGCCGGGATCGGCGATATTCCAGAAGATGTCGTCGGGCAGCAAGCCGATCGCGTCGCGCATATAGGCGCCGAAGGCGAGCAGGGCGCGGAGCGGCACCGGGACGCCCTTGGGCAGGCCGGTCGTTCCCGACGTCGACATCATCATGAACAAGTCGTCGCCCTTGCGCATCACCGGCTGGCACTCGGGCGAGGCGGCGGCAAGCGCGGCGCGGAAATCGATGTCGCCTGCAGGCAGCACACCGCCATTGCCAAGAATGGTGGCGATTTGCGCTGATGTCTCGACCTCGTCGAGCTTGCCGCGATTGGCCGGGTTGGTCACCACGATCCTGGCGCCGCTATAGCCGAGGCGGTGCTCGATGGCTTTCGGACCGAAGGCGGTGAACAGCGGCTGGTAGACCGCGCCGATCCGCCACGTCCCGAGGATCAGCGCCACCAGTTCGGGGACGCGCGGCAGCATGCCGGCGACGACATCGCCGGCACCGACGCCGGCGGCCTTGAGCACATTGGCGGCGCGCCCCGACATGTCGGCGAGATCGTCGAAGCTGAATTCGCGAAGCTCGCCGCCGGCCGAGATCGCGCGCAGCGCCAGCCGGTCTTCTCCGGTGTAGCGGCCGCAGCATTCGACATAGGCATTGATGCCGGTTCCAGGGTTGCCATACAACCGCGCGATCTCATCTTCGATGCGAAAGCGCTGAACGGCATCCTCATAGCGCGGCATTTTGCTCATGGCAGTCCTCCTTAGGCGGCGCCCATCTCCCCTTGGAGCGCCTTATCGGTCAGATTGCCTGAAATTGCTGCGCTGGTCGATTACGGCGATAGTCGGGGTATGCGAAGGATCGCAGCACAGCGACAATCCGCGCCGAGCCACTGCTGTTGACCGAACCGTCCATCCGGCCGATAGCACCGCCAGAATTGCCCCGAGGCCCCAATGATCCCAGACTCAATTTTCGATGACTCGGCCACAGCCGACGAAGGACGCGACGCCGACACCGCCTGGCAAAACGACATCCGCGCGGGCGTGCGCCACGTCCGCGATCTCGCCTCGCTGCCGCTGTCACCCGCCGAGCGCGCGGCGGCGCAGGAGGCGGCCGTACACCACAAGGTGCGTGCCCCCAAAACCTATCTCGACCTGATCGACTGGAACGATCCCGCCGATCCGATCCGCGCCCAGGTCATTCCATCGCCGGATGAGCTGACGGAAATGGAAGGCGAGCTCGACGATCCGATCGCCGACCATGCCTTCAGTCCGGTGCCGCGACTGACGCACCGCCACGCCGACCGCGTGCTGTTGTTTGCGACCTACCAATGCGCGGTCTATTGCCGCTTCTGCTTCCGCAAGGAGTCTCTGACCTCGATCGGCCGCGGCTACACGCGCGAGGCGCTCGAAGACGCCTTTGCCTATATCGAAGCCCATACCGAAATCCGCGAAGTGATCCTGACCGGCGGCGATCCGCTGTCGCTGCCGGACAAGGCGCTGGCCGAAATCCGCGCCCGTATCGAGACGATCGCGCATGTCAGGCTGCTGCGTATCCACACACGCGTGCCTGTCGTGCTGCCCGCGCGCATCACGCCGGGGCTGGTTGGCGCGTTGCAGGGCCGGCTGATGGTCACAATCGTCACCCATTTCAACCATGCGCGGGAGATCACGCCGGCCACCGAATTGGCCTGCCGCGTCATGCGCCAGGCAGGCTTCGTGCTGCTCAACCAGAGTGTCCTGCTCAAGGGCGTCAACGACACGGTCGAGGTGCTGGAGGAACTCTGCCGCGAACTGATGTACCGGCTCGGCGTCAAACCCTATTACCTGCACCATGGCGACCTCGCGCGCGGCATGGCGCACAGGCGCACCACGATTGCGCAGGGACAGGCGCTGGCCGGCGCGCTGCGCGCCCGCCTGTCGGGCATCTGCAATCCGATCTATGTGCTGGACCTGCCGGAAGGCGGCGGCAAGGTGCCGCTCGGGCCATGCCATGTCGAGGGACGGGACGGGCAGGATTGGCGCATCCGCGGCCAGGATGGCGAGGTGAGGGTATATCGGGACGTGGTGGTGTAGGCACGGCGCAGCGGCGACGATGAGCGCCGCCGTCACATTGTCGATCGGGATGACCATCGCACCAAACTCTCGCCACTACGCGTTCGCCTGCATTCCGTATGTTGACATAAAGATATCCTTATGTGATGGTTGTCGCCTCAAGGATAAAAAATGTCGCAGAATTCTGCATCGCTGGACGCATTGTTCGGCCCCGTCGCGGCAAAGCCCGATGGGTCCGAAGTGCTTGCGGCGCTGACGGCAGCGGCACGCGAGCGCATCCTCATCCTCGACGGCGCCATGGGCACGCAGATCCAGGGTCTCGGCTTCGACGAAGAGCATTTCCGCGGCGAGGCTTTCGCGGGCTGCGCCTGCCATCAGCAGGGCAACAACGACCTCTTGATCCTGACGCAGCCGAAGGCGATCGAGGAAATACATTATCAATACGCCATCTCTGGCGCCGATATCCTCGAGACCAACACCTTCTCCTCGACCTCGATCGCCCAGGCCGATTACGGCATGGAGGATGCCGTCTACGCGCTGAACCGCGACGGTGCGCGGCTGGTGCGTCGGGCAGCGGTGAGAGCACAGCAGGAGGACGGCAAACGCCGTTTCGTCGCCGGCACGGTCGGGCCGACCAACCGCACCGCCTCGATGTCGCCCGACGTCAACAATCCAGGCTACCGCGCCGTCACCTTCGACGATCTGCGCCTGGCCTATGGCGAGCAGCTGCGCGGCCTGATCGACGGCGGCGCCGACATCATTCTCATTGAAACCATCTTCGACACGCTGAACGCCAAGGCGGCGATCTTCGCCTGCAACGAGATTTTTCTCGAAAAGGGCGTGCGCCTGCCGGTGATGATTTCCGGCACCATCACCGATCTCTCCGGCCGCACGCTGTCGGGCCAGACGCCGACCGCCTTCTGGCATTCGGTGCGCCATGCCAACCCGTTCACCATCGGCCTCAACTGCGCGCTCGGCGCCAATGCGATGCGCGCGCATCTGGCCGAAATTTCAGGCGCCGCCGACACCTTCGTCTGCGCCTATCCGAATGCCGGCCTGCCCAATGAATTCGGCCGCTATGACGAGAGCCCGGACTTCATGGCCGCGCAGATCGAGGATTTTGCGCGGGAAGGGCTCGTCAACGTCGTCGGCGGCTGCTGTGGCTCGACGCCGGACCACATCCGCGCCATCGCCGAGGCTGTCAAGAAATATCCGCCACGCGCCATCCCCGAGATCGAGCGCAAGATGCGCCTGTCCGGGCTGGAGCCGTTCACGCTGACCGATGAGATTCCCTTCGTCAATGTCGGCGAACGCACCAACGTCACCGGCTCGGCCAAGTTCCGAAAGCTGATCACGGCGGGCGACTATGTCCCGGCGCTCGACGTGGCGCGCGACCAGGTCGCCAATGGCGCACAGATCATCGACATCAACATGGATGAAGGCCTGATCGATTCGAAAAAGGCGATGGTCGAGTACCTCAATTTGATCGCCGCCGAACCCGACATCGCCCGTGTTCCGGTGATGGTCGACTCCTCGAAATGGGAGATCATCGAGGCCGGGCTGAAATGCGTGCAGGGCAAGCCGCTGGTCAACTCCATCTCGATGAAGGAAGGCGAGGAAGCCTTTCTGCATAATGCGAAGCTGGTGCGCGCCTACGGCGCGGCGGTGGTCGTCATGGCCTTCGACGAGACCGGCCAGGCCGACACCAGGGCGCGCAAAGTCGAGATCTGCACCCGCGCCTACAAGCTGCTCACCGAACAGGCCGGTTTCCCGCCCGAAGACATCGTCTTCGACCCCAACGTCTTCGCGGTCGCCACCGGCATCGAGGAGCACGACAATTACGGCGTCGACTTCATCGAGGCCACCGGCGAGATCACCGCCACGCTGCCGCATGTGCATATCTCGGGCGGCGTCTCGAACCTGTCCTTCTCGTTTCGCGGCAACGAGCCGGTGCGCGAGGCGATGCACGCCGTGTTCCTCTACCATGCCATCCAGCGCGGCATGGATATGGGCATCGTCAATGCCGGCCAGCTTGCCGTCTACGACACGATCGAACCGGGACTGCGCGAGGCTTGCGAGGACGTCGTGCTCAACCGCGCGCCCAGGGCCGGCGGCACCGCCACCGAACGCATGCTGGAGATCGCCGAGCGCTTCAAGGGCACCGCCGGCAAGGAAGCCAGGGAGCGCGATCTCGCCTGGCGCGACTGGACGGTCGAGCGGCGGATTTCGCATGCGCTGGTCAACGGCATCACCGAATTCATCGACGCCGACACCGAGGAAGCGCGCCTCGCATCCGAGCGGCCGCTGCATGTCATCGAAGGCCCGCTGATGGCCGGCATGAATGTCGTCGGCGATCTGTTCGGCGCGGGAAAGATGTTTCTGCCGCAAGTGGTGAAGTCGGCGCGCGTGATGAAGCAGGCCGTGGCCGGATTGCTGCCGCACATGGAGGCCGAAAAACTGGCCAACGCCGCCAATGGGATCGACAATGGCGAGCGCCAGACGGCCGGCAAAATCCTGATGGCGACTGTAAAGGGCGATGTCCACGACATCGGCAAGAACATCGTCGGCGTCGTTCTGGCCTGCAACAATTACGAGATCATCGATCTCGGCGTCATGGTGCCGGCGGCGAAGATCCTGCAGACGGCTCGAGAGCAAAATGTCGACATCATCGGCCTGTCCGGCCTGATCACCCCGTCGCTGGACGAGATGGTGCACATGGCCGCCGAGATGGAGCGCGAAGGGTTTGACATTCCGCTGCTGATCGGCGGCGCGACCACCAGCCGCGTGCACACGGCGGTGAAGATCCACCCGCGCTATTCCAAGGGACAGACGGTCTATGTCAATGACGCCAGCCGGGCGGTCGGCGTGGTCTCGGCGCTGCTGTCCAACGACAGCAAGGCCGACTATGTCGACACCGTGCGGGCCGAGTACAAAAAGGTCGCCGACGCGCATGCCCGCTCCGAGGCCGACAAGCAGCGGCTGCCGCTGGCCAAGGCCAGGGCCAATGCGCACAAGGTCGACTGGTCGACCTATGAGCCGCCGAAGCCGTCCTTCACCGGCGTCAAGGTTTTCGGCAACTGGGACCTGACGGAGCTCGCGCGCTACATCGACTGGACCCCGTTCTTCCAGACCTGGGAGCTGAAGGGGCGTTACCCCAAGATCCTCGACGACGAGAAGCAGGGACCGGCGGCACGCCAGCTTTTCGAGGATGCGCAGGCGATGCTGACAAAAATCATCGCGGAAAAATGGTTCGCGCCGCGCGGCGTCATCGGCTTCTGGCCGTCCAACGCCGTCGGCGACGACATCAGGCTGTTCAGGGATGAGGCGCGCTCGCAGGAGCTTGCCACTTTCTTCACGCTGCGCCAGCAGCTGATCAAGCGCGACAGCAAGGCCAATGTCGCGCTGTCGGATTTCGTCGCACCGACCGACAGCGGCAAGCCGGACTATATCGGCGGCTTCATCGTCACCGCGGGGATCGAGGAGGTGGCGATCGCCGAACGCTTCGAACGCGCCAATGACGATTATTCCTCGATCATGGTCAAGGCGCTGGCCGATCGTTTCGCCGAAGCGTTCGCCGAGCGCATGCACGAGAAGGTGCGCAAGGAATTCTGGGGCTATGCATCAGACGAGACGCTGGCGCCCGACGAACTGGTCGGCGAGCCTTATCGCGGCATCCGCCCGGCGCCCGGCTATCCCGCGCAGCCCGATCATACCGAGAAGGCGACCTTGTTCCGGCTGCTCGACGGCGAGCGCAATGCCGGCGTCAGCCTGACCGAGAGCTATGCGATGTGGCCGGGCTCCTCGGTGTCCGGCATCTATCTCGCCCATCCCGAAAGCTATTATTTCGGCGTCGCCAAAGTCGAGCGCGACCAGGTCGAGGACTATGCCCGCCGCAAAGCCATGCCGCTGGCCGATGCCGAGCGCTGGCTTGGGCCGATCCTCAACTATGTGCCCGTGGATTATGCCGAGGCGGCGGAGTAGGCGGCGGCGCTCTGGCCGGCTCGACGAATCCGGGCGCGCAAGGTCGGTCAGACCTTAGTCCGTCGCGCTCACATCTCTGGAACAAGCGCTGATGTCCCGCATTCTATCAGCAGGGACAGAAGGAGTGTCGAATGAAAGCCGTTCTCGGATTGGTCGGCGGCTTCGTGCTGACCCTGGCGGTGTTCAGCAGCGGGCTGGCCTTTGCCACTTGGCTGCTTGCCGCCAAGCCCCCGCGCGAGGCAAGACCCACCGTCAGCGTGGCGGAGCTGTGGACCCGGAAAGCGCTTCCGGTCAACAAGGGGGCGCAGGACTTTGAACGTCTGCCGGCCGAGCAGCCCGCGCCTGCGGACATCGCCGTCATGGAACCGGAGCAGGACAAGCAGCAGTCCGATCCCGCCGTCACCGGCGCTATCGCGCCGGTCGAGCTGCCGCCGCCGCATCTCGCCTGGTGCGTCAGCCGCTACCGCTCCTACAACCCTGATGACAACAGCTACACGTCCTATAGCGGACAGCAGCGCACCTGCGTCTCGCCCTATCTCGGCGCCGAGCGCGCCGCGCCGCGAGCCCCTGAGGCGCGTGCCACGGAGGCAAGCTATGTCGTGGGCGCGGGCGCCTACGCGGCTGCCGGCGGCGAACCGGACCATGTCGCCTCCTGCTTCAGCCGCTATCGCTCCTACCGTCCGGAAGACAACAGCTACCAGCCATATTCCGGCGGGCCGAGACGGCAATGCGAATAGCCAGCGCGAAGGGCGCCGCGAACGATTGCGACCGCGCGATTTCTGGGGTCGTTCGGATCGTCCTCAAAGCCCAGGGGAGGAACCACCATGGAAGACGACCGCCATCATAAGATACAGCAGCGCGCCTACCAGATCTGGGAGCGCGAAGGCACTGGCGACCCCGAGCACCACTGGCACCGGGCCGAGGCCGAAATCGACCGCGAAGCCGCTCTGCCGCTGACCGCCGACGACGCCCTGCCGCGCGAGATCGCCAGCACCGACGTGCTGACCGTCGAGGAACTCGCCGTGCGCACCGGCATATCGGGCGACGAGGCACAGGAGCTGATCGACAGGCTGGGCGCGGACAGGGCGGCGGTTGAGCAGGCGGCGCGGGGGATTGAGGGAAAGAGGCGGGCGACGTCCTGATCAGAGGCCTAGGACGATCTTTCAGAGTGTCTTGTTGACACTTATCACTTTGGCAGTCGCGACAGAGGCCGTCATTCTCTGACAGCTTTGCGCCTAAATTGATCCGTGCTGGCCATAGCAACATCCGTAAGCGGACGGTGCCGATGCCGGCGAAGCAGCCCAGATGCCGCGATACGAAGTGCCAACCACTTCGCGGCACCAGCGTGCCTGTAGACACTCTCGCCACTTTCTCTATACGACGTCGAGACGGGGTGGCGAGCAACGATGATCACAGTGTTGGTGCACGAGTTGAATCAGACGCCGATGCGGCGGCTGATTTCGTCGGCAGGGCACTTGTTGCCGCTTTTGCGCATGGAAACCTATCAGTCAGTCTTCCGCCGACTAAACTTTCCCGCGGGTACCTTGGTTTTTACTGATTTTGAGTATCTGAATGGCATGGAAATGATGGCGGCGGCGGATATTGCCGAAGCCGCAAAGCGCGCCGACCCTGATGCTCGAATTCTAAACCATCCCGCGACTGTCCTGGAGCGGTTCGCCCTGCTCCGCCGGCTTCGTATTAGAGGAATCAACCCGGTCGAAGTATCGCGTCTGGAGCAGGATGAGCGACCAACCCGTTACCCTGTTTTTATCCGGATGGAAGATGGCTTTTGGGGGCCGGAAACCAAGCTTCTGGAAAACCCACGCCAACTTGAAGAGGCGATCGCCGTGCTCCAGGGCAACGCCAAGCCGATGAAGCGGCGCATCGCCGTCTCCTTTGAAGCCGATCGCGATTCGAACGGCTACTATCGAAAGTATGGCGCATTCCGCATTGGGGACGCGATTGTGTCCCAGCACATACTTAGGTCCGTCGACTGGAACGTTAAGTCATCGGCAAGCAGCACCGACCCGGATTTCATGCGCGAGGAACTCGCCTTCGTAAAGGACAATCCGCACGCTGAGGACCTGCTTCGCGCCTGCAATACGGGCCATATCCAGTTCGGCCGCGTGGACTACACGTTGCGAGACGGCGCATTGGTGATATTCGAGGTCAACCCCAATCCGACTTTTCCGAAGTTCAAAGGTGGCGCAGCCGCCCGTGAGGAACGACGTGGCCACATTATCGCGGCGTTGAAAGTTGCATTCGAGGCAATCGACAGTTCCGGCACCGGGAGAATCGACTTCCTGCCTTCAGCCGGATCTTACCAATTCATTCAGTCGGGCCGCTGGATATGGCCGGTGAGATGGCTTTGGAGAACAAGAATGGCCCGGCGAAGGAAGATGCAATCGCAATGAACGGCCCGCGAGAAAGCCCACCGGCAGGACAACGGCTCTCGATTTACACCGACGAACCACTCACGCAACTTGCCCGTTTTTCGTTTGATTGGGCTGAGGTGCTGTGTGACCCGAGCCATGGGTGTATGCCCTACCATCGCACGTGGAGCATGATCCGCCTGCTGGAATCGAAAGGTGCCAAGCCGGCCGGCGGGGGGTTCTTTGGACGTGAATTGGCTGCCGTGGCCCAGGAGGGACGCTGTCGGATTCTCCTGTCGGGCGCGGCCGACACCGGCCTGGCGGCAATGGTTCTGGGCCAAACGAGGCCGGTCGGCATCGAGCCCGAATTTGTGCTGATCGATCGCTGTGAAACGACGGTCGAACAGAACAGGCTGTTTGCCCGCTCCGCCGGTTTTGCGCTCGAGACCCACCGCGCCGACATTCGCGGTTGCGACTGTGCGCCGGTGCAGGCAGTTGTCGCCCATAGCGTTCTTAATTTCTTCGACCGCAGCGCACGCCAGCAGGTGGTCGACAGTTGGGCGCGTAGTCTCAAGCCTGGCGGACGCCTGCTTCTCTCCCAGAGGTTGCTATCGGAAAAAGACCAGCCGAGGGGGCCTCGCGGCAGCGCTGAAATCGGCCGCAGGCTTTCGACCATCGAGAAGGCCGCCGTCGCGGCGCATTTTCCTGCCGCTGCCGTGGCGGAGCTGAAGACGGCCGTCGAAGCGCTCTGGGGTGAACCGCTGCATGAAGATCGCACTACATATTCAGACCTTGCGGATATGCTGAAGCAATCCAACCTGACGATTGTCGGCTCGGAGCAGCATCATACCGGGAAAAGCGTTTCCCCGCTTGCCGCTGCCGACAGCGTCCAGACAATTCCAAGATACGAAATCGTCGCCGTCAGGATGTAGCCCGACCACTAGAATAAGTGCGACATCGCAGAAGCGGGAAGGTCGATAGCGGCTATCCGATCGAGATAAAACCAGGTCGCCACTGCGACCGCAACCGAGGTGCAAGATGCCAGTGTCGCCGACTTCAAGGTCAGCTTCTGACCGGCTGCAATCCATACCAGGGTAAACAGGGACAGCGCCGCCGGGACGCCCGCCAGCCAGACAGCGACCGGCAACAGGAGCATCATCATCAACGGCACACGATGGCTTTCCGGGATCGTATAGGTCCGTTCGCCTCCCTGTTTCTCGTGGCCAACAAGCGAGATCGTTTGCACAAGGGCGACCGCGAGCATCGCAAACAGACAACACCAGGCCACGGCCTGCGCGAAGATCGAATAGCCTGGCTGCCCTTGGAGCGATATCGCTGCCAGCACAGCGCATCCACCGGTCAACAGCCATGCGACTGCGGCATCGGCACGCTTTGGCTTGACACGTCGCGGCGGCAAAACACCACCGCGCACGATCCATGCGAGGGAAAGCGCGATTATGACCATGATCGTCAACGACGCCGGCCGTTGTAGAGGGTTCAGCCTGCCGACACGGGCCAACTCCACACTGAGCGCCAGGTTTCGCTCGATGAAGCCGCCCAGGACGAATGATATGACAAAAGGAATTTGCGGCCAGTCGAGGCGCTTCAGCATGTAGCCGGCCAGCCCGAAAGCGACGGCTACGTACAGATCGATCAGCAGCCCGTTTAGCTGCACGATCGTCACGAAGCTGACGACAATGATCGGGAGCGCGATGCGGTCGATCCTGAGAGCAGTCAGGCGCGCAAAATATGGTGTCAACGCCAATCCCACTGCGGACGTCAGCAGGTTCGACACCAGCAGCGCGGTAATCAACGTGAACGTCAGGGGCAAGCCGGTCGTCAGCATCGGTATGCCCGGAACGATGCCGTGTACCGTCAGGACTGTCAGCAGGATCAAGCCGCCCTCGCTGCCGGGAAGGCCGAAGGCAACGGTCGGCAGAAGCGAGCCTCCGTCCTTCGAATCGACGGCCGCTTCCGGCGCAATGATGCCCCTGATGTCACCAGATCCGAACCTTGAGCGCTGGTCCTTGGGGGTTGTCTGGATCGCCTGCCCGTAGGCAACGAAGCTGGCGACCGTTCCTCCAACACCTGGAATGATGCCGACCAACACGCCGATGGCCGACGATCGCATTGTTAGTCCCCAATGACGAAAGACAGCAAGCATACCGGTCCAGATCGAGTCGTTCGCGTTTTCCAGGCCAGCCGCTTTTTCAAGCTGCAATCTTTTTCGCCACGAGATGATTTCAGAAACGGTGAAAAAGCCAAGCAGCAGCGCGACCATGTCGACGCCGTCGAAGAGAGCGATGCTCCCAAACGTCCAGCGTGGTTGGCCATAGGTCGGATCAGTTCCGACAAGACCGACCAAAAGCCCCAGCAGCGCCATCGCCAGCGCTTTCAGACGGGACGCGCTTGGAACCGCAATGATCGTCGACAGGCCCCACACGCCGAGCAGCACGTATTCAAACGGTCCGAATTGCAGGATGAACGGCCGAATGATCGGCATGAGCGCTATGAGGACGAGGACGCCAAAAAACGATCCGACGGCCGAGGCCGTTGCCGCGGCGGCTATCGCGGTGCGAGGCAGGCCGGCCCTGGACATCGGATGGCCGTCGAGCAGGGTTGCCGCGCTTGGCGCATTGCCCGGTATGTTGAAGAGGATAGCCGTTATAGATCCCATGAAGGTCGCGCCGCCGGTAAGGGCGCCAAACAGCAACAACACCGATACCGGATCCCAATGCACGGTTGCGACCAGCAGAAGGGTTGCAAGGCTGGCGCCGCCAATCCCTGGAAGAAAGGACGTAGCCATGGCAACCAAGGTGCCAAGCACCGGGATCAGTATGTTCGGCCAGGAGAATACATTGCCCAGTCCAGTGCCGAGGGCAGCCCAATATCCGGTCATCAGCGCGTTGCTCGCGCATCCCGCTCGAGTTCCGGGTGTTTTTTCAGATACGCTTCCGCCTCATGGAAGGCACTGAGCATATCGTTGATCACGATGACGGTCTGGTCAGCGTCGCGCGGCTCGATTGGACGTTTCTGAGCTTCAAGCGCCACCTTGAACCCATCGCTCTTGACCGCGGCGGAGACGGCGTCACGAAGACAACCTAGCGATTTCTGCTCCATGTCGGCAGGGGCAAAAAATCCCCGCGCTGTCGCCGAAGCTTTCGCGACGGCGATGGCCAACCGCAATCGTTCTTCCTGCTTCTCCTTGGAAAGGCCTTGGCTGCGCTGCCACACCAACCCTCCTTCACCCGCCAGGAAAGCCACGCCTGGCGCGTTCGGGTCAGGTCCCTCCGTGAGAACCAGACCGACTTTGGCTTCGCCTGCGGCGGTCGAGCGCAAGCCTGTCGTCAATGAATTGGATGTCATATCGCCTTCGCCACGCAGGAGCGCGGACATGAGTGCGCCGCTGCCTTCATAGCCCGAGACCACGTCGACCTTGATATCGAGGAGGTGCGCGGTGAGCACTATCGGCAGGATGCCGGCTTCAAGCGACGAAACCGACGCGACCAGATGTTTGGCGCTTTGCAAATCGACATCGTTCCGAACGATCCACGCTTCGGGATCGATGTGAATCAGTCCTATCGGATTTAGCCGATTCATCCAGTTGTCGACGCCAGCCGGAATGTCACCTTGCGAAATTATGTCGGAGACGCTTTCAATCATAAGGACCAGTTCGTCGGATGGCGCATTGGTTACACGCTTTAGCGCCGCAAATCCGCCTGCCGCGGGCATATTCACGACCCTGACATCGAGCTCGGTCGTGCTGGCAAGGGCCGGCGCAAATGCACGGGCATAGGTATCATAGCCGCCGCCGGCAGCGTTGGGGACAACGAGGGTGATTCGCCGGCCGGCGTAGGTGGTTGCGCAAGCGATCTCGCCGCCGCTTGCCGCGGACGGCAGGTAGATTGCCGCGGCGGTGATTGCCGCCAACGCCACACGAAAGAACTTCATCTCGCCAAGCCCCAGATTTCACCCAGTGGTGATACTTTAGATAGCCCTTGCAACGCCAGCGTTGTTCCTTAGCAATCGCGCTTAGTTTCGTGAATGTCGCGGTCTGTGTCGCCAATTGGCGTCCGATCTGCCATGCGGTTATTCAGTTCATTAACCTTTCATTAACCATACCACGGCTAGCGTTTACCTCTCAGTAAGGAATCGCCCGCCGTGACCTTTGCCGCTCCCCTCGAGGCCAAATCCATTCGCTTTCGCGCCCGCTCCTTCGTCGCGTTCACGCTGACGCCGGAGGCGCCTTTGGATGTTTGGCTGGAGAGCCTCGATCGCTGGGTCGGCAACTCGCCGGGCTATTTTGCCGGGCGCCCGGTGGTGCTCGACCTGAACGTGCTCAAGCCCGATGTCGTGGCCATCGAAGCGCTGGTCGATCTACTCGGCCAGCGCGGCATTCGCATCTATGCCATCGAGCTCGACGGCGGCACCGAGCTTGGCGCGCACCTGCCGCCGGTGCTGGTCGGCGCCAAGGAGGCGACCACCGATGGGCTGCTGCAGCCGAGCCGCAAGGCGGGCAGGGCGGAGGACGCCACGCCGGCAGGCGATACGAAGGCGGCCGGTGACATCAAGACAGAGGCCGGCGATTTGAAGGCGGGCGATTTGAAGACGGGCGATCTGAAACCGGCGAGCGATGCCAAGACGCAGCCTCGAGACACCAAGGCCCCGGACGCCGGCACGTTGATGATCCGCTCGCCGATCCGTTCGGGCCAGCTGATCTTCCATCCGCATGGCGACGTCATCGTGCTGGGCTCCGTCGCCTCCGGCTCCGAGATCGTCGCCACCGGCTCGATCCACGTCTATGGCACGCTGCGCGGCCGCGCTTCGGCAGGCGCTCAAGGCAACACGGCGGCGCGTGTCTTCTGCCGCAGGAACGAAGCCGAACTTCTCTCGGTGGATGGCTGGTATTGCACCGCCGAGGAGATGGACCCGTCAGTCCGGGGCAAGCCTGTGCAGGCATTTCTCGACAACGGCATGCTGCGCATCGCCCCTTTCAGCTAATGCGTCTCGCCCGACAACGACATAACGAACAACAATGGAGGCTTTATTGATGGGCAAGGTAGTGGTGGTCACCTCGGGCAAGGGGGGCGTCGGCAAGACGACCTCGACCGCGGCTCTGGGGGCGGCGGTCGCCAAGACCGGCAAGAAGGTGGCGCTGGTGGATTTCGATGTCGGCCTGCGAAACCTCGATTTGATCATGGGCGCCGAGCGGCGCGTGGTGTTCGACCTCGTCAACGTCATCCAGGGCTCGGCAAAGCTGTCGCAGGCGCTGATCCGCGACAAGCGGGTCGAGACTTTGTTCCTGCTGCCGGCCTCGCAGACGCGCGACAAGGATGCGCTGACCGAGGAGGGCGTGGCCGAGGTCATCGGCAAGCTGCGCTCGGTGTTCGACTATGTCTTCTGCGACAGCCCGGCCGGCATCGAGCGCGGCGCGCAACTCGCCATGCGCTTTGCCGACGAGGCGGTCATCGTCACCAATCCGGAAGTGTCGTCGGTGCGCGATTCCGACCGCATCATCGGCCTGCTCGATTCCCGCACCTTGCGCGCCGAGGAGGGCGAGCAGATCGCCAAGCATGTGCTGGTCACGCGCTACGATGCGGGACGCGCCGCGCGCGGTGAAATGCTGTCCATCGACGATGTGCTGGAGATACTGTCGGTGCCGCTGCTCGGCATCATTCCGGAAAGCCAGGATGTGCTGCGCGCCTCCAACCTCGGTTCGCCGGTGACGCTGTCGGAGCCGCTCAATGCCGCTGCCAAGGCTTACATCGACGCGGCCAAGCGGCTCGAGGGCGAACAGCTGCCGGTCATCGTGCCCTTCGAGCGCAAGGGCTTCCTCGATCGTCTTTTGGGAAGGAGGGCGGCATGAACCTGCTCGACATCTTCAAGCGGCGCACCAGCGCGCCGGTGGCGCGCGAACGGCTGCAAGTGCTTCTCGCCTATGAGCGCCGCAACCGCAGCCAGCCCGATCTCGTCTCCATCCTGCGCGAAGAGATCATGGCGGTGATCGCCAAGCATGTGCAGATCGACCAGGATTATCTGCAAGTCTCGATGGACCGCGGCGAGACCATGTCGACGCTGGAGATCGACATCCAGATCCCCAACAAGAGCGCAGTGCCGCTGGCCATGGCTGGGTGAGATTGAAGCTGCTGATCTCCCCCCTTGTGGGGGAGATGGCCGGCAGGCCAGAGGGGGGCACTGTCCCGCTGGCCTGTCAATTACATGTAGCAACGGCTTTGCCGAAGATCTGGATTCGCTGAGAGGTAGCGATCCTTCGCGCCCCCCTCTGTCCTGCCGGACATCTCCCCCACGAGGGGGGAGATTGCGCTCCTCGCGCTCGCCTGCGCCAAGCACCCCCGCCCGGACCTACGGTCCGACCTCCCCACAAGGGGGAGGTAGGGGGCCAGCGCCTCTCCCCAAAAAACATTCAACCAACTAGTTGACTATCTAAAATCTCGCCTCTATATTCAACTACATGGTTGAATTAGAGACGCCCCAGATGGACCAGGTTTTTCACGCCCTTGGCGACGCCACGCGCCGGAACATGCTTAACCACCTCGCCGGCGGCGAGCGTACGGTGAGCGAGTTGGCGCAGCCCTTTGCCATGTCGCTGGCCGCAGCCTCCAAGCACATCAAGGCGCTGGAGCATGCCGGGCTGATCCGGCGCGAAGTGCGCGGGCGCACCCATGTCTGCCGCCTCGAGGCCCGCCCGCTGGCCACCGCCTATCAGTGGCTCGGCCAATACGCGCGTTTCTGGAACAGCCGCCTCGATGTGCTCGAACAGCTTTTGCGCGAGGAGGCGGGGCGCAAAACGCCGGCAGCGCAGACAACGCCGGCACCGGCAAATCCAGAACCATCGAAGCCGGAATCACCCAGGCCAACACCTTCCAAGGGAGACGACCGATGAACCAGATGAACAGCTTCGACGGCTACGCCCAGCTGATCCAGCCGGCCACTTTGAGGATCGAACGGCTTTTGCCCGGAACCAGGGAGCGCGTCTGGGAATATCTGACGCAGAGCGATCTGCGCCGCAAATGGCTGGCGGCCGGCGACATGGAGATGGAGGAAGGCTCTTCCTTCGAGCTGGTCTGGCGCAACGACGAACTGACCGATCCGCCCGGCGACAGGCCGGCCAGCTTCAGTGGCGGCGAGCAGCGGATGCACAACCAGATCGTCGAGTGCGATCCGCCGCGCAAGCTCACCATCACCTGGAACGGCAGCGGCAATGTCACCTTCGAATTGGCGCAGCGCGGCGACGACGTTCTGCTCACCCTGGTCCACCGCCGCCTGCCGGACCGCTCGAGCCTGATGATGCATGCCGCAGGCTGGCACGTGCATCTCGACCTCCTGGTTGCCCGCGTGGCGGCCGAGAAGCCCGAACCGTTCTGGGACAGCTTTAGCCGTATCGTGGCGGAATACGACCGGCGCCTGCCGGCCTGACCTGACCTAACGCATCGCCCGGTCCAACCGGGCACCATCGATCCCTTGCGCCGGATGCCGGCGCAAGGGCCGGCGAAACACGCGCCTTCGCCAGATACCGCGGCGCGTCATCGGAAGTGAAACCAGGCAACGTGCTTGCATCCCGCAAGCCCGAAGGAGGAAGTCATGCGTAAATTGATCACCGGAATGAAGATCTCCATCGACGGCAAGATCGAAGGCCCCGAAGGCTTCGCCGACTGGGTCGACAACTGGTCGGAGGAATACGGCCTGATGCCTGAGATCGACGCCTGCCTGCTCGGCGGCGTCATGTATGCCGGTTATGAGCGCTACTGGAGCGCGATCCAACAGAACGAGCCGGACCAGCCATTGCCGATGACCGGCAGACTGGTCGACCCGGCCGAACTCGAATGGGCGCGCTTTGCCGCGAAAACCCCGCACTATGTGTTGTCGAACACCATGACGACGGCAGCCTGGGCCTCCACGCGCTTGCTGCGCAGCCTCGACGACATCGCGGCGCTGAAGCGCGAGCCCGGCAAGGACATCTACCTCATGGGCGGCGCCCGCCTCACCGCCAGCCTGATCGAGGCGGGGCTAGTGGATGAAATGCGGCTCATCGTCTACCCGCTGCTCGCCGGCGACGGCAAGGCGCTGTTCGGCACGGTGCACGCCCGGCACGGACTGGAACTGCGCAAGGCCGAGGCGCTTTCGGATGGACGTGTGAGCCTGGTGTATCGGCTGGCGAGCTAGCCTCTTTTCCTCTCCCTCCGGAGGGGAGAGGTGGCGCCGCGAAGCGGCGACGGAGTGGGGGAAGGCGCTCATGAAACCCACGGTCGCCGCCTCCGGCAAGCAGGCAATCGGGCGGATGTGATGGACGGTCGGCCCCCCCGCCCCGGTTGGGGGGCACGCCCCCCACAAACCCCCCGGCCGCCTCCCCCGCCACCCACCCACTCGGGGGTTTGTCTGGCCCGGCCCCCCCCCCCCCGGTCGCGCTGCGCGCCCCACCTCTCCCCCGATCGACGGGGGAGAGGAAATGCGTCGGCGTTCGCCTTCCACGTCTTGCCCCATCAACAGTCTGCCCGTGCCACACGACAGCCAGGCCTATTATCCATATCTCGGGCCAACGCTGCGGCGCACCGCGCGGAGGGACTGGAATTGACGTCGACGCAGATTGCCGCAGCTGAAGCGAAGGGCTTGCCGATCGGCGCGTTGCTTGGCGCCATGGTGTCGATCCAGATCGGCGCCACCTTCGCCAAGGGCCTGTTTCCACTGATCGGCGCCAATGGCACCACGGCGCTGCGGCTGGTCGTGGGGGCGCTGATGCTGGCGGCGGTGCTGAGGCCGTGGCGGGTGCGGCCGTCGCGCGCCGTGCTGCCCTGGCTCATCGCCTACGGCGTCAACCTCGCGGCGCTGAACCTTTTGTTTTACGCAGCGCTCGCCAGAATTCCGCTCGGCGTCGCGGTGGCGCTCGAATTCTGCGGCCCGCTGCTCGTGGCGACGCTGTCGTCGCGGCGCGCCACCGACTTCGTCTGGGTGGTGCTGGCCGTTGCCGGCATATTGCTGTTGTCGCCCTTCATCCACTCCGGCAGTGCACTCGACCCGATCGGCGTGATGCTGGCGCTGGCCGCCGGCGGCTGCTGGGCGCTCTACATCGTCTTTGCGCAAAAGGCGGGCGCCGAGCTTGGCAGCCAGACCACGGCTTACGGGCTGGTCATTGCCGCTGCTCTCGCCCTGCCGTTCGGCCTAGCCGAGGCGGGTACCGGCCTGATCGCACCCGCGATCCTGGTCAGCGCGCTGCTGGTCGGGCTGTTCTCCAGCGCCTTGCCGTTCTGGCTGGAGATGGTGGCGCTGACCCGGATGCCGGCCAGGCTCTACGGCACGCTGACCTGTCTGGAGCCGGCGCTGGGCGCGCTGGCCGGCTTCCTGTTCCTGCACGAGACCCTGAGCCCGCTGCAGTGCGCGGGCGTCGCCGCCGTGGTCGTCGCCGCCTTCGGCGCCGCGCTGACCACCAAGCCGCCGGTGCCGTCGCCGGAATAGTTGCCCGAGATGGGTATATGAGGCCGACGCCATGTCCGCCGGTCCCGTGTCCGGTTGCTCAAGCGCCTGCAGCATCGATATATGGATCGATGTATGTGCAGGAGATCCAGATGAGCAGGGCCGACAGCATTGCTTGAGCCGTCCGTGATCAAGGCAATACTCCTTGTCGGGTTCGCCGCTGTCGTTGCGGCTCTCGCCTGGCGGCTGGCGCGGTCTCGTCTCAGAGCCCGGCTTCGTGAAGATCCGGCCAACGACTACGCCGTGCGCCGGGACTGGTCGGGCAACCACGGCAAGCTCAATCATTCGTCCTTTGTCTATTTCGATGCCGATCGCGACGGCCGCTACGGGCTCGGCGACCGCCCGATGGCCGGCATCATGGTCAGACTGCATGATGGCGACGGCCGCTTCGTCGCCGCGGCGCGGAGCAACCGCGGCGGCTTTGCCAATTTCCTGGCGTCGGCGAAACGTCGGGCCGCGCCCATCCATGTGCCGGGCAGCTACCGCTTCACCGTGTCGGTTCCGCCCGGCTGGCGCTCCAGCAGCGCCAACGAGGTCCAGTCGCAGCACCTCCGGCCGCTGCCGGGCTCGCCCACCGGGCTGGCCTCGGAAGCAATGCTGCAGCCGGTCGGCCTGTTTGCGATACGCCGGCTCAGCGGCCGCGTAGCGGACGGTGCTTCGGCGAGCATCTCGGTGATGGCGAAAGGGCAAGAGGTGGCGGTGCATCCGCTAAGTGCTGGGGCTGACTTCCGTCTCGATCTGCCCGATGACGCCGACGCGATCGAAGTCACCGGCGATGGCATGGAACGACGACTGGCCTTGTCCGCCTACCCGACCGAGCTCGGCCTGCTGTCGCCCGAGAACGCGGCTGTCGACAGCGCCGCGTCCTTGCAGGCCATCGGTTTCGACGATGTCACGACGCGCGGCCTGCGCAAGGTGCCGTCCGGTTATGCCGGGTTGACCTGGTTCAACCTGAACGCACTGGCGCGCGATCATACCGAAGGCAGCGAAGGCTACGTCAACGGCAATATCTCGGGAGACCATGTCTGCTATACGAGCAGCGGACACCCGGCCGAATTCTCGAGCGACAAACCGTTCGGGTTCCATTCCGTGATGCTGACAGCGGCATGGTTGAAGTCCGAAGGCGAAACCGCACTGGTCGAGAGCTGGCTTGGCGACCGGCTGATCGCCAGCGACACGATCGTCCTGTCGGCACTGGCGCCCGTCCACTATGCGCCGATGCTGGCGGCGGTGACGCGCGTACGCCTCTCCACGAGCCACTATTGGCAGCTAGTGCTCGACGATCTGGTGGTTGTGCGCTGAACGGTCCCGCCGCCTGCGGGAGATCATGCTCCGGAAACGATCAAGCCGCCCGACTCTGCCAGGAGGATCTCGATCTACCGGGGAACGAGTTTAGCCCGGAATAGGAGCAGAAGCGCCGTTCGCGGTGATCTGCGAGAGCTTGCCCTTTTTTACCAGCACTGGCTTGGAATAGGTCTTCCTCATTTTCCACTCTCCACGTCGGGCACCCAAAGCCCCGTTCCCGGCCAGACGGCACGAGGCGTCGGATAATCGGCTGCTAGACGGCGACCGGCCCGGAGCCGTTACCATTATCGGCTGTAACCTGCGAGAGCTTGCTTTTCTTGACCAGCACCGGCTTCGAATAGGTCTTCTTCATGCCGCATCTCCAGTGTCAGGCGAGGCCGCCAGATCAGGCGACAGTCCGACTCAACGACTTCACTCGATCGGGCCGGAACCCGCTCCATTGGCGAGCGCCGTAACCTGCGAAAGCTTGCCTTTTTTGACCAGAACAGGCTTCGAATAGGTTTTCTTCATAGTGAATCCTCCAAGCTTACGCGATAATGCCAGACGGATCGGCACTGTCAACCTTCGCGGCGCCGTTGTCCCGTCCCGGGTTTTCTTGGTCCCGATGCACTAACTGCAAGTCCACCTTCATCGACAAAGCGTTGTTCTTGGGCGTGCATGGCGTGGCCGGGTTGCGGTGCGAAAAATGTCCGAAACTGCGGCGGGTCTGGCCTGGCTGGTCGGCCTGCTCAGGCAGACCGGAAATGCAGCGCTATCTTCGGGTGCCGCGTAAGCATTGGCCTGGCCGTCGCGGCGGTCCTCAAAGCTCCTTTTCCGCCAGTTCGCGGAAGGCATCGGGAACCGAGCGCCGGGCTTCCAGCGCCACGGCGCCATAGCCGACAGCCTCTCTGCCAAAGCGCTGGCGGATCTTGTCGATGGCGCGGTCGGCGCCAAAGCGCGCTAGGCCTTGCCTGCTGCCGGGCCGCTGCTTTTCATCGGCAAGGCCGAGCGGCAGCTCCAGCTGCAGCTCGGCACTTTCTTCTAGCTGCGACACCGAGATCGCCAGCAGCGAGATGGTCTTCTCCCGAGGGTTGGCGGCCAGCACGCCGCGCACCAGCTCCCCGGCGATTTCGGCCAGCATCGCGGTTGCCGAAATCGGCTGATCGAGCGTCAGCGAGCGTGTGACAGCGTGCAGATCGGCGAAACGCACGCGCACCGTCACCGTGCGCCCGGGCCGTGATTTCGCCCTGAGCCGGCTGGCGACCCGGTCTGCCAGATGCAGCAGGACGGGTCCGAAGATACGCGCCTCGGCCGGCCGTCTGCCAAGCGCCGACTGCGCGCCGGCGGAATGCGACGGCCTGTGGGTTTCGAGCTTTCGCGGGTCGCGGTTCCATGCCAGCGACGCCAGCTTTTCGCCGGCGGCGGGCCCGAGCAACCTTCGCAGCGCCCCGCTATGCGTTTTTGCCAACTGGCCGATGGTCTCGATGCCGATCTCGGCCAGCCGCGCTCTGGTCGCCGGGCCGACGCCCCACATCAGCCCGACCGGCAGATCATGCAGGAAGGCAAGTTCGGTGTCCGGATCGACCACCACCAGCCCGTCGGGCTTGGCCACCTGCGAGGCGATCTTGGCCAGATGCTTGGTGCGCGCCACGCCGATCGAGATCGGCAGGCCGAGCTCTGCCCGGACGCGCCGACGCACCGTGGCGGCGATCTCGGCCGGCGGCCCGAACAGATGCGTGCAGCCGGCGACGTCGGCAAAGGCTTCATCGATGGAAATCCGCTCGACCAGCGGCGTGAAATCGTCGAGCACCTTGATGGCGGCGTCGCCCAGCCGCTGATAGTCGGCGAAATGGCCGCCGACGAAAATCAGTCCGGGGCAAAGCTCGCGCGCACTTCGTCCGGGCATGCCGCCGCGCACGCCGAAAACCCTGGCTTCGTAGGAGGCGGCAAGCACGACGCCGCCGCCGACGGCGATCGGCTTGCCCCTGAGCGCCGGGTCGAGCAACTGCTCGACCGAGGCGTAGAAGGCGTCGAGATCCGCATGCAGGATGGTGGGCTCCATCCCGACCGTTCCCTTTGCGGCGTTGCAGCATTAGCCGCGTCTGTTGTGAGAGGCGTTTTTGCCGAACAAATAGAGAACAAACAGGGCCTATTGTCAAGCGAAGCGGTTGTCGTCGGCCGGCCCGTTCCAGGTCGGGCTGTCGAGTGCTCCGCCTGGGCATCGGACCTGCGGAACATTGTCTCTCGCCTCGGCGTTCATATCCGCGACGGGACGCTGTTTTTGTGGAGGCCGGTATGGGCCAGTTCGAGATGATCGACCTCGTCAGCGTCATTGACGCCTGCACGAGCGATCGCGTTGCCGGGCACTGCGTGTCAATGGCCAGGGCGGTGGAGGAGTTGCGAGTGCTGACCGGTGATTTCGTATCGCCGGACGAGACGGTGGCCAACGCGCTGTCGGCAGTGGCGCTGGGGCGCGGCTGCGCGGTGGTGTTCGACGAGCGAGCGGGCGCCGACATCTTGCTGACGCCGTAGCGGGGCGGCGCCGGGTTGTGGCAGCCAGAAAAGTCGAACAGCGTGCAAAAAGCTGTGCAGGCATGGCCCATAAGCGCGGCGTGGAAAATTTCTGCGCGTGGGTGTATTCTCCAGGACGCAAGCGGTCGCAGACCGCATAGGGGGAGAAATGACATGCCGAGGATTTCGGAACTCTTTTTCAAAACTGCCATCTTGTTCCTGATGTTGGGGATTGCGGCCGGCCTGCAGATGGCGATCTCGGGCGACCACGCCGCTTTTCCGGCGCACGCGCATATCAATCTGCTCGGTTGGGTGACGAGCGCCATCTTCGGCGGCTACTACGCGCTCAATCCGCAAAAGGCGGCGCGTCGCGTCGCCATGATCCACTACGGGCTCTACACTCTCGGCTTGGTGATCATGCTGCCGGCGCTGTACGTGATGCTGCAGGGAAACCCGGCGCTTGAACCGATCGTCGCCGGCGGCTCGCTCATTATCGCCGCTGCCGTTCTGGTTTTTGCTTTCGTGGTGTTTTCGCCCGAAACGCGCTCGGTGTCCGGCGTGGTTCCGGCCTCTCGCTGACTGTTCGCGCGCGGCGATCAAAGTCCGACCCGCGTTCGCGACCCGCGACACGGGTTGGCCAGGCCGATTGCCGCAGCCGCTTGCTGCGGTGTCTATCTCCGCGTCGGCGCTTAACATACCCGAGTCCCACCACGTATTATTTCGTGACTATTTGGCGCCGGAACCTTCCCAGATATCGCGCGTTGCGGCGACTGTATTCGCGCTGCCTTATATATAGGCAGCCTTGAGTACGTCCACAGCATGGGTTGGGGGAGGAGCAGGACACCATGTCGAACAGAGAAATCGGAACGTCGGCCTCCCTGGGCCGACGCATCGCCGATCTGAAAGCCAGGATGCGAGACGCCAGCGTTACTGAACACGAGATGCAGACCTTCCAGAAGGTCGCAGCCATCATGGGAGGTGTCGAAGGCTCCCTACGCCTCGACGCCGACGACCTGATCGCGGCGTCCTTCGTCACCGAGGCGCTCGGCGATCCCGGGTCGAATTGAAGGTCAGAGCCCGTCGGCACCCAAGTGCCGGCGGTCGATGGCCCGGTTCGCAGCGCCGCGATGCCGGAGCGTGTCTGCACCGCCCGCGGCGGGGATTTCTTGCGCACTTTGAAGATTTCAGGCGAGCGGCCTCGACGGCGCTTGAAATATTGGGCTTCGCGTTCGTGCTTCTCGGCTGCTTCTCGGCTGTCGAAGGTGCCGAGATTGTCGCCGTCCAGCCCTTGACCACAAGGGCTAAGCCAAACCGCCAAGGCGGCTTAACGAAGGATCCGGCCAGCCGGATCCTTCGAAAAATCGCGATGCTCCGGCATCGCCTTCAGCTCATCCTTGGTCCAACTGGTGACGGCGTGGACGTCCCGGGAAACCTCTCGAAAGTCCGCGGTCGCTGCCTTACACGTCGTCGAACGGGCCGCCGCGCCTCGCCAGGTCGTGACCAATGGCGGCTTCCTCGGCGTCGTCGGGCAAGGCATCGTCACTGTCCTGGTAGGGGTTGTCGTCATCCTCCTCGGGCAATTCGCCTTCCTTCTCGACACCGGTGGTGTCCGGCAGGCTTTCCTCATCTGCTCCGTCGGGCAGGACCGTTGCGCCACGCAGCGCATCCCAATCCTGCCGGCGCGGCGTCGGCGCTTCCACCTCGTCATTGGCGATCCTGTCGCGGGCATCGTTTTTGCTCGGTGGCGCCTCGACCTCGTCATTGGGTTTTCTGTTTCGTTCTTCCATGATTGCCTCCTCCGGGCGGCTTTGCGTCGAGAAGGTGGAACTCACTTCCGGCTGTCAGGTTCCGGCAACCACTCCATCTCCGTGGAACCAATTGCCGCCAGTCTGCTTTGCCAAGGACTAGTCTGCTTTGCCAAGGAGATGAATCCAGAGGAGCTGGACCATGAAGACTTTCCCCCTCATCCCATGCGTGCTGCTCCTGGCGCTGGCCGACCCGGCGGCTGCGCAGGACAATGGCGACCAGCACGGCCCTGCCGCGCCTTGCCAGGCGCAGCCTCAGGACGATGGTCAGAAGCCGCCGGTCGCCAATGGCGGCGGCGAATCGACCAGCACGCTCGGTCCCTGCGGCGGCGTGCTGCAGCCGCCGCCCAGTGGTGACCAGGGTATGACGCAGCCGCCGCCGGATCAGGGCAAGACGCCGGTGATCAAGCCTGGCGAGGTGCCTGCGCAGCCGCCGAAGCAATGACCTTTGCTTGAAACTTCACGGCGTGGCACGAAGGCGGTCGGTTCCGGTCTTGGCCGGGCGACGCGGTCACCGGATCAATGCCGGCGCCGGCCGCAATCGCCACCGGAATTGGAGCCGTGCATCATCCATGTCGAAGGTCTCCTGAGGGATTGTGCTTCAATGCGAATCTTGCGGGTGCGGGTTCTGCTGGCATGACCGGAAGCCGATCAATTTAGTCTCCGCTTGCGGAACAAGACCGTACCGGCTGCGTTTGCCTCCAGGAGCCCGCCACCTCGATCTGCGCTGTTTTCGCCTTATGCGGGAACACGGCGGAGCTCGCCAACAACGACAGGAGACGAAGATGAAAACCATCCTTATTCCCGCCGTCGCCGGGCTCGCCATGATCGCTGGTATCGGCATTGCCGCCGCCGACGAGGTCATCGTCACGCAGCCGGCACAGCAGCAGGTGATCATCACCCCGGAACAGCGCACGGTCGTGCACCAATACGTAAAGAAACATCCGCTTGCCTCGGTCAATCTGCTCGGCGTCGAATTGAATGTCGGCACTGCCTTGCCTGACACTGTCGAGCTGCAGGAGGTTCCCGACGTTCAGTACAGATACGCCGTCGTCGACAACCATACCGTGTTGGTCGACCCCAGCACGCGCAGGATTGTCGAGGTGGTCGAGTAACGCTCGACAACCTAACCATTCATCGGTGATACGGCCCTGTCGTTCTTCCTAAAAGGGCGGCAGGGCCGAATGATGAACATGATGAAGGAGAATTGCCATGTTGCCGCATGTCGAGACCCCGAACTCCGCCAATGTTGCGGCGTGTTGCGACAAGTTGCTGGCCGAGCGCAACACGGCGCTGTTATCGATGAAGGAAGCGATCGCGCTCCTGCGGGAGCGCACCGGCACCGATCGTTCGGATGCCGACCTCGCGGGGCTGATCGTCAAGAAGGCGGCGCTGCTCGGCGTTGCGGTGATTTCCGACCCGCGCTGAGATGTCTCGTCACTCAAGACGCCGGCCGAATTTTCGGCTAATGTTTTCGTGGAATCTGGACCAACCGACCGGACCCAACCACGGAGGCTTAAGTGACGGACGACAAACAGGACCGCATTCGCCAGCGCGCGCACGAGATCTGGGAAAAGGCCGGCCGGCCTGAAGGCGCGCATCAGGAACACTGGGAGCAGGCCACGGCTGAATTTGATGGCGCGGTCGCCAAGCCCAAAAAGGCGGCGAAGAAAGCTGACGCCAAGCCCGCCAAGGCAGCCGCCAAGCCAAAGGCCGCGAAGCCTGCCGCCGCAAAGTCCGGCAAAGCCAAATCGAAATAAGGCCAGAAATAAGGCCAGTCGAAATAAAGCAAGGCCGGAATTCGCTGGCCGGGCCATCCTTGGCGCCCGCCGTTCAGGCGCGCCCGAGCCTCTCAACCTGACGAATTGCGCCTGCGACGGGCAGCGCAATTCCTTGTGTTTGGCGACAGCCGCCCCTCATGCCTCCCAGGCATAACTCGACAGCGCAAAGCGAATCCCGGCAGCTGTCATAGCCAGTTCGCATTCGGTGATCTGGCGCAGGTGGCGCAGATAGCGCGTTACAGTCTGTGGCAGCCAGCCGGCGCAGGCCTCGACATAGGCGCGGCTGTGAACAAGGGTGCCGGTCGACAGCCTCTCGTCCTTCTCGGCAACGACTTTCAGATATTGGCGGATGAAGCGGATGTCGTCGGCGATGTCCTGGCTGGCCATTCGCCAGGCCCCGGCGAGGCGTTGGCACTGATCGAATGACAAGGGCAACAAAGGGGGCGGCAATAAAGGCGGCGGCAACGACGGAGATGACTGCAAAGGACGAGAGAGATCGGCGAAGGCAACATGGTTCGCTGTGCTCAAGGACATTCCTCTCTGAGAAAAGAGATATCGTACTTTATGTACGAATAAGCGTCAAGCCAATTCGTACAGTTGGGACGATGGAAATGAATATAGCAGCGGTCGCTTCAGCTAATCCCGCATCGTGAATCCTTCAGGAGTCGCACCAATTTCGCGGAGGGATTTCCCCAGGATGGTGTTGACTGTTTCCCTCGTGGCGGCGTCGAACAGGTTCAAGCCGCCCCGGATCGTCTCGCGCCAGTTTTCGCCCCTCTCCCACGCTTCCATGAAGGCGAAGGCAAGGTCGTCCTGGCGACGCGTGGCTTCGAGCACTTGGGTCAGCAGGCGCGCTTGATGGAGATCCTTCTCCCGCTTGGCGCCAGCGCTCGGCCCGCGTCGCGAGGCGACGATCAGCTTGTGGATGGCGTGGCGCTGGGGCGAGGGGACCAGCACAGGCAAGCCCGAGCGATGCAGGAGCACAGTCCGGATGGGGTCGCGGATAAGGAGATCCAGAAACCGTAAGGGCTGCGCGGAGTCTCTGCCGTTTTCTTATAATTACGTTTATCAGCTTGAATTCCAACGCAGTTATAAGAAGTTCGTGGAAACCTTATAACGCAACGAACTGACGAGTCGTCTGTTAACGCCCAGGCGCCCGGCACGTCTGGCCTAAAACACTTTGCCGCAGTGCCTCAACAAACGGCTTCCCCAATGTCTCGAACAATGCTTTAACCCGCCCATCCACAGGGGTGCTCCGTATCGTCGGGGCTGAGATGAGGGCGGCAAGCCTTCGGACCCTAAAGCTGATCTGGATAATACCAGCGGAGCGAGGCGGGCGATGTTTTCAGGCGCACAGATTTCCCTTTATCCCATGACCGACGATTTCGTCGGCGTCATCCTCGGCGCGCTCGGCGCGCTCGATCCGTGGCGCGACCGGCTGCGGATCGAAACCGATGACATCTCGACCCTTACGGTCGGGCCGCCCGAGGTGCTGTTTCCCGCTATGCGCGACCTGTTCGTGGCGGCGGCCAAAAGCGGCAAGCACTGCGTGCTTTCGGCGGCGGTCTCGCGCGGCTGTCCGGGTGAGCCCGACGATCCGATCTGCCGCTCCGACGAGACCGGCGGCCCCGCCATTCCGCTGGACGAGCGCAAGATCGCCGCGATCCGCGCTGTCCAGGCCACGCCGTCGACCGGCCAGCCGGTGGCGGCGCAGTTCTCGCTCTACGTTATGGGCACGGGCGACCATATGGACGAGATCTACGGCTGCATCGATTTCCTGAAACAGTCCGGCGTCTTTGAGCGCTCAAAGAACTTCTGCACCAAATTGCGTGGCGATGCCGGTGCCGTGTTTGCCACGCTCAACGAGGCCTTCTGCCGCTTCGGCCCCGGCGCCGGCCACGTCACCCTCGACATCACGATCTCGGCGAACAGCCCGAGCGCCGTCTGAGCCGCGGCTCAAGCGTCGTTCCTTGAGGATATTGCCGTGGCTGGTTTATCTGACCCATTGCGTGGAGGAGATGCCTCTGACCCCTCAGCACAAAGAGGAGGGGAGCCATTGGCGATTGGCGAAGACCGCGATGCCCACGAATCTCCCCCCTCGAGCGGGAGATGGCTGGCAGGCCAGAGGGGGTCCCAGCGCGTGGAGCGCCGACGTCCTTTTCGCATCGGCAAGGCGTGGGCGCTCTATGCGAGACGACCCCCTCTGTCGCCTTCGGCGACATCTCCCCCTCGAGGGGGGAGATTAGCCGCCGGCATCGCCAAGACCATCCCCGCCGCCTTCGCCTTCGCCCTGCTCCTCGCGGCCTGGGAGCTCTACGCCCGCTACGGCGGTGTCGCCCCCACCGTGCTGCCGGCGCCGTCGCGCGTGCTGCAGCAGGCCTGGGAGCATCGCGCCGCCCTGGCCGACAACACGCTGCCTACCATCCGCGCCACATCAGCCGGCTTCGCCTGCTCGTTGGTCGCTGCCTTCGTGCTTTCGGCGCTGGTCGATTTCTTGGCCCCGCTGCGCCGCGCGCTGTTTCCGCTGCTGATCGTCAGCCAGACCTTGCCGCTGGTCGCGATCGCGCCGCTCATCGTGCTGTGGTTCGGCTTCGGGCTGATGCCAAAAATCCTGCTTGTGGCGCTCGTTACCTTCTTCCCGATGATGGTGGCGCTGGTCGAGGGTTTTGCCGCGACCAGCAAGGCGATTTCGCAGATGCTCGCCACCATGGGGGCAGGGCGCTGGCGCATCTTCTGGCTGGCGCGCCTGCCTTCGGCGCTGCCCTATTTCTTCGCCGGGCTGCGCATCTCCATCACCTACGCCGTCGTCGGCGCGATCTTCGCCGAATATGCGGGGGCGGCGAAGGGGCTGGGCATCTACATGCTCAATGCCAAGAACAACTTTCGGCCCGATCTGGTGCTCGCCGCGGTCGCCGTCAGCGCCGCGCTCACGCTTGTCTTGTTCGCCATTGCGGTGCTCGTCCAGCGCTTCGCCATGCCTTGGGAGAATGCAGGGAGCGAAAGCCGCGACGGCAAGGTTGAAGCTGCAGAAGAGAACCGTCAATGACGCGGCTCGAACTCCGGGACATCAGGAAGAACTTCGGCGCGCTTGAGGTGCTCGCCGGCATTTCGCTTCATGTCGCGGCCGGCGAGTTCGTCTCCATCCTCGGCCCTTCCGGCGCCGGCAAGTCGACGCTGTTCCAGTTGCTGACCGGCGCGCTGAAAGGTGAGGGCGACATGCGCTTCGACGGCGCGCCATTGCAGGGCAGCCCCTTCGCCTTCATGCCGCAGCGCGACGCGCTGATGCCGTGGCGACGCGTCATCGACAATGTGACGCTGGGGCTGGAGGTGCAGGGCATGAAGCGCCGCGAGGCGCGCGCGTCCGTTGCGCCATTGTTCGCTGAGTTCGGCCTTGCCGGTTTCGAGCGCGCCTGGCCGGCCGAGCTTTCCGGCGGCATGCGCCAGCGCGCCGCCCTTTTGCGCACCGTGGTGCAGCAGCGCGACATGCTGCTGCTCGACGAGCCCTTTGGCGCGCTGGATGCACTGACCCGCGCGGGTATGCAGCGCTGGCTGGAAGGCATGTGGCAGCGCCACCGCTGGACCGCGCTGCTGATCACCCATGACGTGCGCGAAGCCGTCTACCTCTCCGATCGAATCTATCTGATGTCGGCGCGGCCGGCCCGCATCATCGGCGAGATTGCCGTGCCGCTGCCGCGCCCGCGCACCACCGGCAGCGATGCCGCGCGCCAGGCCGCCGCGCTCGAAGCCGACATCCTCGACACGCTGCTCAATCCCGGGACTGACCGGGGCTTGTTTCCGCAGACCGCTCAAAGGAGTTTTTCATGACCGAATTCACACGCCGGCAGGCTTTGCTGCTGACGCTGGCCGCCGGATTGCCGCTGGCCTCGCGCGCTCATGCGGCTGCGCAAAAAATCACCGTCGCGCTCGACTGGACGGTCAACACCAACCATGTCGGCCTGTTCGTTGCCCGCGACAAAGGGTTCTACCACGAGGCCGGGCTCGATGTTGAGATCCTGCCCTATGGCGATACTGGCGCCGGCACGCTGGTCGCCAACCGCATCGCCGATTTCGGCATTGCCGGCGTCGGCCTGTTCACCCAGCGGGCTGCCGGCGCCGATCTCAAGGCGGTCTACGCCGTGGTCCAGCAGGAGACCGGCCGGTTGGTCTTCAACGCGGATCGCGGCGAGATCAAGAGTCCCAGGAATCTCGACGGTCTGACCTATGGCGGCTTCGGCAGCGCCTGGGAAAACACGCTGATCTCGACCATCATCCGCCACGATGGCGGCAAGGGCGTTTTCGAGACGGTGACATTAGGCACCTCGGCCTATGAGGCGCTGGCCAACGGCTCGGTCGACTTCACGCTGGAGGTCTCGACCTGGGAAGGCGTCGCTGCCGAGTTGAAAGGCGTCAGGCAGCGCGGCTTCCGCTACGCCGACTACGGCGTGCCCGACGAGCACACCACCTTGATCGCCTCCAGTGATGCCTATCTCCAGGCAAATCCAAAGGCGGCGTCATCCTTTCTCGAGGCGACGCGCCGTGGCTATCAGTTTGCGGTCGATCATGCGCAAGAGGCTGGCGACCTGCTGATCGCGTCCAACAAGGACGCGCTGACCGACCCGGCGCTGATCCACGCTTCGCTGAAGATGCTCGTCGACGGGCACTTCCTCAGAAGCCAGGCCGGCGTCATCGGCACCATCGACAAGGCCAAGATCGAGGCGATCGGAACCTACCTCTTCAGGGCCGGCATTCTGCTTGACGCCGATGGCAAGGGGCTGAAAGAGCGGCCGGATTTCGGGGGGTATTTTACGAACGAGTTTTTGGGCGCGTAATCTCCCCCCTCGGGAGATGTCGCCGAAGGCGACAGAGGGGGTCGGTACGTCCTGACGCGACTTCCTATCGCGGACAGAGGACGTCAGCGCCTTACGCGTGCGACCCCCTCTGGCCTGCCGGCCATCTCCCCCTCGAGGGGGGAGATTGCGCCTCACCGCCTTCTCCCTCACATATCGATCATCGAGCGCTTCACCCGGCCGATGATGGTGATGGCGCCTTCGAGCGCCGGCGGCGGGATGTCCATGTAGGAGGCCGGCTGGAAGGGCGGGTTCTCGTTGGGGCGGTAACGCTTGTAGGTGGCCTGGCCGGATTCGTCCGAAATGACGTAGCAGCCATTGGTCACCAGCCGCTTGTCCCTGAGGTTGACGAAGATGATCGAATCCGGTGGCGAGATCTTGTTCATCGACGGGCCGTCGACGCGTAGCGCAATCCATTGGCCCTGCTCCAGATCGGTGGTGGGGATGGTCGGATAGTCGCTGAGATTGACCACCATGTCCTGGCTGCCGAGTTCGCCGGCGCTGATCCATGAGACGATGGGCACGTCGACGGTGGCCAGCGACGGCATCGGGATCTGCCGGCCCGACTCGTCAAAGCCGAAATGGCCACCCGAAAGGCTGCCGCCGTCGCCGTTGAACAAGAGCCAGCCGGGATCGACGCCGAACAGGCGGCCGTATTTCTCCGCCGCCTTGCGCGACAGCGGCCGGTTACCGTTCTCGTGACTGATCAGCGTGTTCTTGTTGATGTCGCGCAATGCCCGCGCAGCGTCGCTCGGCGAGGCATAGCCCGCCTCCGCCCGCGCCTGCTGCAATCTGTGCCTCGGTTCCTGCATCGTACAAATTGCCTGAAATTTATCGTCCAATATGTACGATTTCGCTTGCGTACGTTTCGTACATATCGTACGCTTAGCGCATGATCGAACAAATCGCAAGCGTTTCCGCAGACATCCTCAGCTTTCTCCCATCGTCCGGGCTGTCCTCCTCCCCGGTCCGGACGCAAACCGGGGCTTCTGCCCCGGATCCGGTCGAACCGTCGTCCCCCCGATCGACCGGAACGGCCGGAGCCGCTCCTCTCCCGGCTCCGGCCACCTCTTCAGCCCATGGCGCCGCCGGTGCGCCAAGGGCTGTCTCCGGCGGGCAGGGTATTTCCTGCATCCGCACGGAAGATGGCACCGTCATCCTGTTCGACCGGCTGACGGGCAGGGCGGTTTCCGCCCTCACCAAAGCGGCCGCCGAAGCCGCCTTGCGGCATCTCGCCGGCTCGCTGCCGGCCGCCAGTATCGGCTGACCGCACCGACCATCCGCTCTGATTTTTTCCCGTGGGCCCTCGGGGCCGGCGCTCGGCCTTTGCGCGCGCAATCAATGGATACCGACATGACTGCCTATACCGACACCGAATTGCAGGAGATCGCCGTCTGGCTGAGGGATGGCCTGTCGGCCACAGGGATCGCCGTCCGCTTCACGGCGCTGCGCGGCAGTCCGGTCTCGCGCAATTCCATCATCGGCATCGTCCACCGCAACAGCGCGTTGAAGACCATCGGCTTCGCCAACCCCAGAGGCGGCAGGTCCGGCGGCCGACCGAGGAAGAATGCGACGGGGAAGACTGCGGCAAACGAGAATACCGCCAAGAGGAATCCGCCGGCGCAGCCAAGCAAGCCCGTAAGGGAAGTAGGAGTTTCGAAGCAGGCCGCGCCGGTCAAACCGGCCGCCAAACCGACCCGTCAGCCATCGGCCAGGCCTCTGTTGCCAGCCCGTCCGGCGCCCTCGATCCCGGGTGAAGGACGGCTGGTGGTGGACGGCGAAATCTACCGCTTCAATGTGCCGGCGCCGCGCCCTGCCTCGCTCGGGCGTCAGCCGCATGTCGCCGCCATGCGCTTCATCGACTGCCTGTTCGACCGCTGCCGCGCCGCTCGACCTGACGCTGGAGGAAGACCCCGACAACGATGCTCCCGGCAGCCGGCCGGGGCTCGAGATGCTGTGCTGCGGCCTGCGCACAAGGGCGCTGAAAAGCTACTGCGAATACCACCAGGCGCGCTTCCACCGGCCTGTGGCGGAGGTGGTGTGAGCGGCTGGGCTCCGTTCCTCGCCTCCGGACGACCCCACCAATGATCGAAAGCCGGCGGGACAGCGCCCCCCTCTGTCCTGCCGGCCATCTCCCCCTCAAGGGGGGAGATTGGATGTCACCACCGCATTTGCCAATCGCCGGCGTTGCAAGTCAGCGACGTGACCGAAGCTGCCAATCTCCCCCCTTGAGGGGGAGATGCCCGGCAGGGCAGAGGGGGGCGCGAAGGATCTCAACCTTCCGGCTCAACAACCCAATCCCACAAGGATCCCCCGATGAGCAAAAAAACCGCGCAGAAAGCCAAACCGCCGAAATTGCCTGCGGGCGAAGCCGAGCAGGTGCGCATCCGCCGCGAGATCGGCCATGATTTCGCGCTGAAGGACGATCGCTTCGGCCGCAAGCGGCTGAGCGTCGGCACCGAAGAGGCGCGGCGCGTCTACGAGGTCTCCAATGACGGCTACACCGCGACCGGCGGCATCGTGCGGGTGCGCAATGTCGATCCGCTGGTCGGCATCACCTCGCTGACCCGCCAGCAGCGTGAGGCCGGCCAGCGGTTTCGCGACGATTTCGAGCGCGCCTCGCGTGACGGGCTGCGGCCGATGCCGTGGGAAGAGCGCATTGACGGCGGCCGCATCAATGGCGGCATCCCCGACCGCGTGCTCAACGCCGGCCGCGCCCACACCCATGCCATCGCCGCCATGGCCCACTGGGAAGTGGCGGAGGTGGTTCGCAAAATCTGCCTCGAAGGCCAGTCGGTGAAGGCGCTCGCCGAACGCACCGGCGAGGGACGAGATGTGGTGGTGAAGCTGTTGAAGGTCGGGCTCGACCTTTTGGCCGTGGATTACGGGATGATGCTGATGCGGAAGCCGCGATAAGGCCGGCAGCCGCGTAGTGAAGCGGCCGGCCGGCAGATGCCGGCCGAACCGGTTTCACCCTATCGGATCACCGTTCGCAAACGCGAATTTCCTCGACGATCCTGTGATGATGGCGCCAATGCTTGACCAACTCTATACGGCAATGGCGATGGTGCCTGTGATACCTGTGGTACCTGAAGCCGTTGTCGTAGGCATCATACTGGTAGTAGGGGCGAGGAGCGTAGCGATCGTAATAGTCGCCATAGCTGTCATTGTACTCATCGTCATAGTAGCCGTTGCCGATGCCGATCACGACGCGCCCGCCGGCATTCGCCGGGGCGATCATCGCCGCCGCCGCAGTGATAGCGATAGCCGAAGCAAGCAGGAGCTTTCTCATAGCTGCCTCCTATTCAAGGTTGCGCTAATATAACTCGCTGGGCACGACCTCGTTCCATAATTTTGCAAGATGCGAACGACCCCTGCGCCGTGCATTGCGAGGAAAGTCAGCGTCACCTCCTGTCAGCATCGTCCCCCGATTTTTGAACCCTTCGCCGCCCCAGCCATTAATCCGGCATGAATCAGCAAGGGAAGGACGAGACCATGCATGTCATTCTTGGAGGTACCGGCCATGTCGGCTCGGCGGCGGCAATGGCGCTGTTGCGGCAGGGCGAGGATGTCACGGTGGTGACGCGCGACGAGGCGAAGGCCGCATGGTTGGTTGAACAGGGCGCGGAGGCTGCGGTTGCCGATGTGCTCGATGTCGAGGCACTGCGTGAAATCTTGCGGCGCGGCAAGCGGGCGTTTCTGCTCAACCCGCCGGCCGATCCATCGACCGACACCGACGCCGAGGAGCGCAAGACGGTTGCCGCGATTGCGGCGGCACTGGAGGGCTCCGGCCTCGAAAAGCTGGTGGCGGAATCGACCTACGGCGCGCAGGCCGGCGAGGGTGTCGGCGATCTCACCGTCCTTTACGGCCTCGAGCAGAAGCTGAAGGCCCAGGCCATTCCGGCAAGCATCAACCGCGCCGCCTATTACATGAGCAACTGGGATCAGGCCCTGGAGACAGCGCGGCGCGATGGCGTCATCACCTCCTTCTTCCCGGCGGATTTCGAGCTGCCGATGGTGGCGCCGCAGGATCTCGGCGAGGCCGCGGCGAGGCGTCTTCTGGAACCGGCGGACAAGACCGGCACGCACTATGTCGAGGGTCCTCGGCGCTACTCAGCCGCCGATGTCGCCGCAGCCTTCAGTGCGGCGTTGCGCAAAAACGTGCGCGTGGTCACGGTGCCGCGGGAGCGCTGGACAGAAACCTACGAAAAACTCGGCTTCTCCAAAGCGGCGGCCGAGTCCTATGCCCGCATGACCGGGGCCACGCTGGACAAGCCGATGCAGCCGGAAAACCCGGAGCGCGGCACGACCAGCCTGGAAAGCTATATTGCTGCGCTCGTCGAGGGCCGGCCGGAAGACCTGTTGAAGGGTGCCGCGTAAAGTGAAGGGTTGCTGTTGAGAAACAGGCGCTTCGACGACCTACGTGGCCCGCTATTCCTATTGCCTGACCGTTCGGCAGTTGCCCGCCGGCGGCGTGGTCTTGCAGATATCGATGGAGGTGCGCGTGTCGCCGTGACCGGTTTCGGTTATCAGATTCAGGTCCAAAAGTTCGTATGTCACGAGGTATCGTATGCTGTCGTCGGGTATTTTTTGCATGGCCGATACGATCCACGAACCTGCTTTCATCTCGGTGAAATAGCTGTCGACCTTGCGTTCATACCATTTGGGTATCGGAACGAGGACGATGGTCTTCTTGCCGTGGATTTTCTTGGCGGTCGGCAGCATGATCCGGTGAATGCCGACAAAGGCGCGGCTGTCTGCCAGGCGCCGTACGCCGCCCGCAAGAACCATCGTACAAGCTGACGAACAGACTGCGCCGACGGGGTTGGCGACGCCGAAGCGGAGGTCGCCCGGCCCGCAGGCTTTTGTGTCTGGCGCGCATTCGGAGAACTCCGTCTTGCCAACCATCGTGTCGAGCCCGCTGGCGCGGATCATATGGCCAAGCGCCATCGCCGCATCGGTCTCGCCGCCCGGGGAATTCAACGCCAAAGGCAATTTGCGGGGGCCGAGTTTTTTCAGCAAGGCCTTCAGCAAAGCTGGCGTGCCGGCCACGATGTGACCTTCCGCCGAAATCCATTCCGGGCATGTCGGCTCGCATCCTGGCGTGCTGTTGCGTACAACGACGAAGTGCATCGGCGGTGTATATGCCAGTATGGCAGGCTCAGGCGTCGTTTGGGCGATCGCGCCGCCAATCGCCAGCAGCACGAAAACCGACGTCCATGCGAATGTCTTCATGCCGAGCCTCGCCTGGCAGAGCATCACTTGAGAAATGGGTCTTTGCAAGCATTATCAAAACAAGCCGAGCACGTGTTTCTATCGGCCGCGCACTATCTCTGCATGATGGACAGGCCGCTACTGGCGGCCCCTGTCTGAACCGTCGTCGCTTTCCGCCGCCGTCTCCCACCCAAACACACTGCGCCCGCCAAGCAGGTGCGACTGGTCGAACTCGCCGGCGACGATCTCCTTAAGGCTCGGCCCGGTGACGTAGCGCTCCAGCCGCCGCGCTTCGCCATCCAGCCGCTTCAGCGCGCCAAGCTCTTCCTCGCGGCCGAGCTTGGCCTTGCCGACGGCCGATTTCAGCACCGCGATCGTCTCGTCATAGACTTTCAGCGGCACCGGGAAGGGATGCCGGTCCTTGCCGCCATGGGCAAGTGAGAAGCGCGCCGGATCGGAGAAGCGGCAGGGCGCGCCATGCACCACTTCCGCCACCATGGCCAGCGCCCGCACCGTGCGCGCGCCGACGCCGGGCACCAGTAGCAGCTCGGGAAAATCGGCCGGCCCGCTTTCGATGGCGGCGGAAATGTTGCCGTGCAGCCGGTGCATGACGATGTCGCTCTCGCGCACGTCATGATGCGCCGGCATCACCAGATTGGGCAGCATCGGCTGCGCGGATGATTTCGCGGCCGGTGATTTCGGCGGCGGCTCCAGCACGGCAAGCTCGTCGAGGATCCGCTCCGGGCTCATGGTCTTCAACAGGTCGATCTGGCCGCTACGTGACGGCGCGGCGCGATGGTCGGTCAGGTTGACGATCTCGCCCTGCCGCTCGCCCTCGATCGCCGCATGCGGCTGGTCGACGAAGCTGGTCAGCCCTTCCGACAGCCAGTGATAGCGCCGCGCCTGGCGGCTGTCGCCATTCATGCCTTGCTGCACCACCACCCAGCGGCTGTCGTCGGTGACGATGAAGCCGTGCAGATAGAGGTCGAAGCCGTCCTGCACGGCCGCACTGTCCACCTTGGCGACCAGGCGGCTAGCGGTGGCGAGCGCCGCGCCATCGATGCCGACACGCTCGCCGATGGCGGTCAGTTCCTGCGGCGTCTTGCGCGAATGCGCGCCGCGCCCGCCGCAGACATGGATGCCGAGCTCGCGCGACATCGGGTTTAGCCCGCGCTTCAGCGCGCCGACGACCGAGGTGGTGATGCCCGAGGAGTGCCAGTCCATGCCCATGACGGCGCCGAAGGACTGGAACCAGAACGGATGCGCCAGCCGCCGCAACAGCTCGTCGCGGCCATAGTGATGGATGATCGCCTCGCACAACACCGCACCCAGCCGCGTCATACGATCGCCCAGCCATTTCGGAACCCGCCCGCCATGCAGCGGCAAGTCCGCACTGCCGCTTCGCTGCGTCAAGTGAATGCTCCGTGGATGCCGCGCACCGGCGGTGCGCCTGTGATGTAGATGGCATTTGGGGGGCGATTTGCAAGCGGGGTGGGGGCGGCGACTATCGTCGCCCTACGCTCTTCTTGGTGTCTCGCCGAAAGATGCAGTTACGCCGCCTGTCGCACCTGGCAATAAGGTCGGCTCCCTGCTTGAAGGCGAGACAGGTCTCGAATAGAGCTTATCCAGCCGACGGCAACTATTAAAACCAAAACGATGTCGCAATTCTGGTGGGTAAATCACAGTCAGACCGCCCGCCAAGAGATCGACGGCCAATATCTCTGGTCGCCCAAAACTCAGAAGAATGGGGCACGCAGCGAGTTCTACAAAAATATGCGTCGGGCGACACCTGGTGACCTCGTGTTGTCTTTTTTCGGTCAAGCCGTGCGCTATATTGGTCGGGTAGCGGAGTTTGCATTCACAGCACCGAAACCACCGGAGTTCAAGAACACTGGAGCCAATTGGAACGAGGAAGGTTGGCTTCTCCCGGTGTATTGGGCGCCGCTCCTGCCGACGGTGCGCCCGTCGGACATAATTGGCGAATTGGGTCCGCTTCTGCCTCCCCGATACTCGCCCATCGACCCAAACTCCGGATCAGGCCGTCAAAACGCCTATCTCGCGAGCGTATCGCAAGAGGTGTTTCACACCATTGTCGCGGGTACAGCTTTCGACCGCGAAGCTCTGAGGCGTGGTGGCGCAAACAGTCTCACTTTCGAAGTCGTCAATGAAATTTTAGAGGACGTCGTTGAGCGCCGTATCCGAGATGACCTCCAACTCGAGGACACTGTAAAGACGAGCGTCATTCAAGCTCGTCGCGGCCAAGGTAAATTTCGTTCCAATGTCGAAGCCATGGAGCGCTCGTGCCGACTCACAGGGGTCACCAATCCCTCGTTGCTGATTGCAAGCCACATCAAGCCTTGGCGCCTATGCGCTTCCGCGCAGGAGCGCTTGGACGGCATGAACGGGCTGCTCCTCACGCCTGATGCCGACCACCTCTTTGACCGTGGCTTCATCAGTTTTGAAGATAGCGGGCAGGTCCTCATATCCCAGCGCGTCGACAAGACTGATTTGCGGCGGCTCGGTTTCGAGCAATTGGTGATGCAGAGTTTCGGCTTTGCCGAAGCCCCCGCCGTCTGGCGCACTAGCACCTTCACCCCGCCGCAGCAGGCTTACCTCGCTCACCATCGAGAGGATGTGTTTGTGGCATAGCTCCCATCAACTGAGCGGTCAGCCGTCAGGTCCCCCTACCTCGCCGCCCCCTAAAACACCGCCTTCTCCAAGACCGGCTCCAGTGATTCAGCAAATGGCGTCGCCAGGTGGTGCCGGTCGCGGAAGGCGAGTTGGCCGTTGATGAAAACGTGGCAGGTTTGGGCGTCGCAGAACTGGCTGGTCAGGTCGACATAGGTGGCGCCGGGCACGCTGCGCACGACGTCGCGCTCGGCCGCGGCGATGTCGTCGTTCGCCGCCGCGTCCCTCGGCGTGTCGCAGACTTCAGGCACCTGCCCGCGCCACAGCGCCCGCGCCACGCATTTGTCGGCATAGCTTCCATTGTAGGGAACGTCCCGGATTACCGCGACCTTGATCCCGGCCCGGCTGAATGCCGCCAGCGTCCAGCGCAGGCCGGCCTTCCACTCCTCGTTCCAATCGGCGTGCTTCAGTTCCTCGGGTGATTCCTTCATCACATTGCCGATCGAGAATTCCGAGATCACCACCATGTGCGGGTGCAACGCGATAATGTCCTTGACCGATTGCTCCCGCCACTGGTCGCATTCGGTGTAGTCGCGCTTCAGCCGCCAGTTCCAGGTCGTCACCCGCGAGGCACGGCAGGACGATTTGAGATAGGTGACGAGGCGATAATTGTTCTTGGCCGCCGCCTCGATCAGCGGCGTCGACCAGTGGTCGGCATGCGAATCGCCGAAGAGCGCAATCGAGCGCCCGGCGTCCTTGTTGCCGAACACGCAGGCCTTCGGCGGCACTGTCTCGAAGGAGAGAATACAGCCGGCCGCGCGCGCCGTGGAAGGCTGCGCGGCGCTGGCGGCAATGCTGCGCTGCGCAGGATCGAGATCGTGGACGGCGAGCCTGGCATTGGCATAAGCGGCGACGACGCCGGTACCGGTCAGGAGGACGGCCGGCACCAGCGCCCGCGCCGCACTGGCCATCAGCCAGCCATTGCGGCGGATCGGGTTTTCGATGACATGATAGGTGAACCCCGACAGCGCCAGCGTCAGCGCAAAGCAGCCGAGCCGCTGCAGCGGCGAAAGTTCCGGCGTCAGCATCGTGGCATACACGATCACCGGCCAGTGCCAGAGATAGAGCGAGTAGGAGAGTTTGCCGACCCATTGCAGCGGCGCCAGCGCCAGTGCCTTGATGGGGCTTTTCTTGGCGCTCTCCTGCTGCGCGTGCGCCGCTCCTGCCAGCAGCAACAGCACGGTGCCGGCCACCGGCACCAGGGCGAGGAAACCCGGGAAGGGCGTTTCGTCGCTGAAGGAAAGATAGGCGCTGGCAATCAGCGCCAGGCCGAGCCACGCCAGCGGCGTGGCGAGCCGCGGGCGGTTTTGCCAGACTTGTTGCGGCACCATGCTGGCCAGCCCGCCGGCGGCGAACTCCCAGGCGCGTAGCGGCGAGAAATAGAAGGCCCAGGGCTGCGAGACCGTGGTGAGCCACGCGCAGACGGCGAACGAGACGAGGCCGGCAATGCCGATCACCAGGATCGCGCCGCGCTTGCCGGGGCGCAGCCATGCCGCGAGCACAAGCAGCGCCGGCCAGGCGACATAGAACTGCTCCTCCACCGACAGCGACCAGAAATGGACAAACGGGTTGCTGGCCGCATCGGCGGCGAAATAATCGAACGACCAGCGGATCAGCCACAGATTGATCATGTAGGCCGAGGCGAACATGGCGCCTTTGGAATAGAGCGATTGTTCCTCCGGCGACAGGATGAAGGCGCCGGCCACCAGTGTGGCGAGGATGACGAACAGCGACGCCGGCAACAGCCGCCGAGCGCGCCTGGCATAGAAGCGCCACAGGTTGAGCTGCCCGGTCTCGGTGATTTCGGCAAGCAGGTGTTTTGTGATCAGATAGCCCGAGATGACGAAGAAGATGTCGACGCCGGTGAAGCCGCCGGGCAGGCCGGTGAAGCCGAAATGAAAGGCGATCACGCCTGCCACCGCCAAGGCACGCAGTCCTTCGATATCGGGCCGGAACGATGCTGACACGATTTGCCACCTCGTGCTGGTGCATGACCCCGCCTCGGCGAGTAACGATCGCGCCGGGATCATACGTGCGGCAGCTTTGCGCCCAACGGGACACGGCGCTACAACCGTTGACAGTCGGACCAAGACTCCGCCCTATGGGTCGATATCGCAATGCAACAAATCTAACGCAGTGCAACATTGGAGGAGGCGACGCCGCTGATCTCCCCCCTTGAGGGGGAGATGGCCGCGAAGCGGCCAGAGGGGGTCGTCTCGCGTGAAGCGCCAACTTCCGTCTGGTGCAGGGCGCCGCGTCCAGTCGAACCGACCCCCTCTGTCGCCTTCGGCGACATCTCCCCCTCGAGGGGGGAGATTAGCGCGCGCCGTTCGCCAAATCTCCGACATCCGGGGTCGGCCCTTGCGTTGCCCCCGTCACACGCATCGGCTATCCAACCGGCAGCCATGCAATTCAAACGGAGCCTCCCATGACCAACACCACCATTTTCAAATTCGGCGCTGTCGAGCATGCCGAGGGCGGCGACTTGCCGGGCTGGATCGTTGTGGCGGGCCGGCCGACCATGCAGACCGCCGTGCAGCACACCACCGCCGACGGCAAGGTGCTGTCGGGCACCTGGCGGGCCTCGCCCGGCACTTATCACGCCACCTACACCGACTATGAGTTCGTGCACATGATCGCCGGCCGCATCATCATCACGCCCGATGGCGGCACGCCGGTCGAGGTCGGTCCGGGCGATGCGTTCGTGGTCGAAGCCGATTTCAAGGGCACCTGGCAGATCATCGAGCCGGTAACCAAGCACTTCGTCGTCAAGCTTACTTGATCGACGTCGTCAAGCTTGCTTGATCGCGTCGTCAGGAGTGCCTGATCGGTGCCGATACACCTCGGCCGGCGCGGTTCATCGCCAGCGTCCCCCTCGCCCAGCAGGGGAGGGGGACGTAGCGAAGCGAATATCGGTTAAGAGGGCGTCACCTCGTTCGCTTCGAACCGATGCGGATCGAAAAGCTGAGACGATGGCGTTCTGCGGAGCCTGGTCGAGAGAACGCAGGCCAGGACTGCTGCCGGGTCGCCGGCGCGTCAGCCAAGAGCGAGCGGCGCACTTCGAGAGTGCATGCCGCCCGTCCGGCGCCGGGCCGTCAATGCTGTTGTTACGAAACCCCCCAGCCCCGTCTCAACCGCCACGGCCATGGCGTGACCCATGGCTTGCTATACGCATGCAGCACCGCGGTCTGTCAACGCCGCCCGCAATGGCCGCGGGAGGTCCCTTTTGCGCCTCCCGACCAGCTTTCCAGCCGGCCTCGCGCAAGCCATTCGCCGCTGCAAAATGCGCTTGAAATGGCGGTTTTCCGGGTGTTCCGGCCGCTCCGGAGCGGACCTTTGGCGCGGCAGAGGTCGCGATCTAGGCGATTGGATGAATTTGTCTTTCGCGGCTGAAACGTTTCAGGAGCCGGATTGTAGACCTGACTTTTTTTGGGTGTATTTCCCTCACGTCAGTTTTGCACCCCAGCCGGCCCGATCGACCCGCCGGAGGGCAAGCCTCAGGGGCCGGCGTCGGCGCTCTGAGTCTCTCGGACCGACGGGCGCCGGACCATGCCGCTGACGACATAGGCCGCCGCGCCCAGCGCCGTGATCCAGAAGCTCGTCGGCCAGTCGGTCAGGAAGGCTAGCGTCAGGCTGATCCAGGCGATGATCACGGCAAGCGCGATGGACGCCAGCACGCCGGCTCCGACGCCGCTGGTAAGCCTGAGCGCAGTGGCTGCAGGCGCCACCATCAGCGCGAAGACGAGCAGCACGCCGACGATCTGCACCGCCTCGGACGTGGCGACGGCGACCAGCACCATGAACAGGGTCGAGACAAGAGTGAGCGGCACGCCGCGCGCTTCGGCGAGTTCCGGCTGCAGGCTGGCGAACAGCAGCGGGCGCGCGATCAGCACAAGAGCTAAGAGGATCGCCACCGCCAGCACCGCAAGCACGATAACGGTGCGCAGGCTGATGCCCAGCACATTGCCGAACAGCACGTTGGTCGCCTGCGAGGCGAAGGCGGTGTAGAAATGCAGAAACAGCAAGCCCAGGCCGAGCGACAGCGTCAAAACGATGCCGATGGCGACGTCGCGATGCGCGCGCTCGCCAAGCAGGCCGATGCCGATGCCGGCGGCGACGGTAAACACCGTGAGGCCGAGAAACGGCGACAGCCCGATCAGGCCGGCGCCCGTGGCGCCGGGAAAGCCGACATGGGAGAGCGCATGACCGGCGAAGGTCTGGCCCCGGAGCACGAGGAAATAGCCGACGGCGCCCGAAACGATGCCGACGATGGTGCAGGCATAGAAGGCGTTGCGCATGAATTCATAGTCAAAGATCGTGGACATGCGCCCCGCTCTCCAGTTCGACATCATCGGCCATGACGAAGATGCGGCCGGCAACCCGCACCACATTGATATGCGTGCCGTAGAGTTTCGACAGCACCGGACCGCTGATGACCTCGTCGACGGAGCCGATCGCCGCCTTGCCGTTGCCGAGATAGAGCACGCGGTCGACGGCGCGCAGCAGCGGGTTGATCTCGTGCGAGCAGAACAGCACGGCAATGCCGAGCCGCTCGCCGATCTGATGCACCAGGTCGATGATCGCGCGCTGATGGCCTGCATCAAGACTGATCAGCGGCTCGTCGAGCAGCAGCAGTTGCGGATTGCCGATCAAGGATTGCGCGATCAGGATGCGCTGGCGCTCGCCACCGGAAAGCTCGCCCAGCGGCCGCCGCGCAAGGTCGCCGGCGCCCACCTCTTCAAGAGCCTTCCACGCCGCCTCCTTCTCGGCAGCCGATGCGACGGGCCAGCCCCAGCGATGCCCGCCGGCGGCACTCAGCACGAAGTCGAGGCCGCTGACGCCGACATCGCCAAGCGCGCGCCGCGCCTGCGGCATATAGCCGATGTCGGCGTTGCCGCGCGTCGGCGATTTGCCAAGCACCGAAATGGCGCCGCCGGCCGGTTTGATCAGGCCGAGAATGGCGCGCAGCATCGTCGTCTTGCCGGCGCCATTGGCGCCGAGCAGGCCGACAAAGGCGCCTTGCGGAATCGAAAAGGAGACGTCGGATAAAACCCGGCGTCCCCCATAGGTCAGCGTGACCTTGTCGAATTCGATTGCGTTCATTTAGTCACATTCATTCGCAGTCACGTTCATTGCGTGCGGGCGGCGAGCGCCTTCTGGACCGCGTCGATCTGGCCGCCGAACCAGGTCTGGATCGTCTGGCCCGCCGGTTCCGTCTCGGTGACGCCGATGACCGTGACCTTGTTCTGCTTGGCGATGTCGAGCAGCCTTGTCGTTGCCTCGTCGGTCACCTGCGAATTGTAGAACAGGATCTTGGCCGAGCCGTCCTTCAGGCTGTTTTCGAACGCCGCCACCTGCGTGGCGCTCGGCTCCGCATCGTTCATCAAGGCCACCTGGAAATCGTAGTTCAGCATCTTGAGACCGAGCGCTTCCGCCATGTAGCCGAAGACCGGCTCGGTAGCCGTCACCTCGGTGCCGGCATAGGTGTTCTTGACGCCGGCGATTTCCTTGTCAATGGCCTCGAGCGAGGTCTGGAATGCCTTCAGGTTCGCCTCATAATGCACGGCATTGGCCGGATCGCGCTTGGCAAGATCGGCGCTCAGCGCCTTGGCGATGGCCGGCAGCGTCGCCGGGCCGTACCACAGATGCGGATTGTCGCCCGACTTCTTGCCGATCAGGTCGGCGGCGACGATGGTCGTGCGATCCTTGGCTGTCGAGGCCGACAGCAGCTTGTCCATCCACGGATCGTAATCGGCGCCGTTGTAGATGACGATCTTGGCGTCGGCGATGGTGCGCGCCGTCGACGGGCTGGTCTCGAACAGATGCGGATCGTCATCGGGATTGGCCAGGATGCTGGTGACGGTGACGTTGCTGCCGCCGATCTGGCGGGCAAGGTCGCCATAGAAATTCTCGGCCGCCACGATGGTCAGCTTGTCTTCGGCGCGGGCAGCCGTGCCGGTCAAAAGCGGCACCGCGACGAGCAGCGCGGCGAGAAAGGGAATGCGACGCATCCGTGGTCTCCTTGCAGTCTGAAAGGTATGTCGCCGGAGAGGCGGGCTGTGTAACTGTATAACAGTAATAATATAACGTTTGCGTCGAAAATACGGCTGATGTCAATGGGCTTTTCGAGCCGCGCAGTTTTTCACGCGCACAAAAGCGTGAGCGGCCTGCGCCGACCAGGCGGAGCCACTCATGCCTGTCGGCTATATGCGAAAGGGCAGGCGATCGCCGGCACCGCGAGGCCGCCGCGAGCACACCGGTCGTGGCGGTATCCTGATGAATTCGCGGCGGGTAAGTTCCTTGCTTGTTGCCGTCAGTTTTGCGGACGCCTTCCCTCCCACGCGTCCTGCAACAGGGCGCGGATTGCGGCGCGGTCGAAAGGCCGCGGATTCCAGTATGGGTTCCTGGTCGCAATCTCAGCGGGGCGGTCGAGATCGGCCTGCTTGAGGCCGAGTTCTTTCAATGTAAGGGGCGCGCCGACCGCCTTGGCGAAATCGTGGAGACCGCTACCGGCGCTGCCGCCAAACAAGTCGGCGACCGGCTTCAACAAGTCGGGCACCGCGACGGCGTTGAAGCCGATCGTGTGCGGCAACATCACCGCATGCGTCTCGGCATGCGGCATGTCGAAAGAGCCGCCGAGCGTATGACAGATCTTGTGATGCAGCGCCATGCCGACGGCGCCGAGCACCGTACCGCACAGCCAGGCGCCGTAAAGCGCATCGCCGCGTGCATCGATATTTCCAGGCTCCTTGGTCAACACCGGCAGCGCCGCCGTCATGGCGTGCAATCCTTCTTTCGCCATCAGGGTGGAAATCGGATGGCGATCCTGCGCGTAAAGCGCTTCGGCCGCGTGCGCCATGGCGTTGAGTCCTGACGCGACGCTCATCGCTATCGGCAGGCCGACGGTCAGCTCTGGATCGTAGATCACCACTTCCGGCAGGATCCTTGCGTCACGCATTGTGGTTTTTTCGCCGTTCTCGGTCTGACCGAGGATCGGCGTCACCTCCGAGCCGGCATAGGTGGTCGGGATGACGATCTGCGGCAGGTCGGTGCGCCAGGCGATCGCCTTGCCGAGACCGGTGGTCGAGCCGCCGCCAAGCGCGACAACGCAGTCAGCGTTGACCTCGGTCGCCTTGGCCATTGCCGTTTGGGTTACCTCGACCGGCGTGTGCATGGCGGCGCCCGAAAAGGTGCCGGCCGCCAGCGCGCCGAGGGATTTGGCAAGCGCCTCGCCGTCGGCAGCCCGATGCGGCGTCGACAGCACCAGCGCGCGATTGCAGCCGAGTTTTTCGATCCAGGTGCCCACCTCGGACGACGCGCCATTGCCGAAGACAATATGCGCAGGGCTGCCGGAGTAGGTGAACGTCCTTGTCATGCCGATCCGCTCCCTTTGCATATTGTCACTGTGACGGAGCCGAAATCGAGCGACCAGCTCTCGCCGCCGGCGACATCGTTTGCGTCGTCACCGTCTCGCAAGCGGGGCCTGATCTCTCCCGCGTACTCGCAAACGTATCGCCTTGACCACAAAAACGTCAAAAAAGTATCAGTGAGGTGGACACACCGTGGTGGCGGCTGCATGAATTGCCGCCTAAGCTTCGATCACTGCAGAGAGCGGCAAACGCGGCCTGCGGGAGATGGCACTGCAACTGGTCGCATGACCGGACCGGCGCCGGGAGGAACTGACATGAATCCGGACTTGGAAGTCGTCCAGATCAGACGCGGCGAGTCGTTCAAGGCCTGGGCCCACGGCTACCCCTTCCACACGGTGCGCTGGCACTTCCACCCCGAATACGAAATCCATCACGTCGTCGCCACCACGGGCCATTATTTCGTCGGTGACTTCATCGGCGAGTTCGAGCCCGGCAATCTCGTGCTCACCGGCCCGAACCTGCCGCACAACTGGGTCAGCGACGTGCCGGCAGGCGCCAGCGTGCCGCTGCGCGGCCGCGTCGTGCAGTTCTCGCAAGAGTTCATTGCCGACGCCACCGCCGCGTTGCCGGAACTTGCCGGTTGTGAAAACATTCTCGAGCTCAGCCGCCGCGGCGCGCTGTTCTCCATCGCTACCGCCAAGCTCACCGCACCTGTGCTGGCCGAACTGGTCGAAGCGCAAGGCGTTCGCCGCATCGCTTTGTTCATGGAGCTGGTCGATATTCTGAGCCGCGCCGCCGATGTGCGGACGCTCACCAGCGCCAGCTATCTGCCAGATCCCTCAGGCTTCATGTCGGCCGGCGTCAACAAGGCGCTTGCCTATATCAACGCCAACCTGACCGAGCCGTTCAGCGAAAGCGATCTGGCGGCGATCGCCGGCCGCAGCCCGAGCGCGTTTTCGCGCAGCTTCCGCCGCCATACCGGCATGGCGCTGGTGCAGTATGTCAACCGGTTGCGCATCAACCTCGCCTGCCAACTGCTGATGAGCGAGGCCGACATGCCGATCACCGAGATCTGCTATGCCGCCGGCTACAACAACATCTCGAATTTCAACCGCCAGTTCCTGACCCAGAAAGGCATGTCGCCTTCGCGCTTCAGGGCCCTGCTGGCGGAAAACATCAGCGCGGAGATTGCCGCCTAACAGGGAGGACCGGGAGGAGCCTAGACATTTACTGAGGTAAGAACGCGGGGTGCGTTGGAGGCGCCCCGTGCTGGAGATCGCTTGTCCCGAAATCCAGAGATATCAAGAGGATGCGCAGCACGGATCAAGTGCTCCGTTGTTCCTCGCAACAGCCCGACTGCTGTCAAGGCCCGGCGCCATGTGGTGTCCAGGGCTTCATGAAACCATTCCTTGAAACGGAGCTATCGAAATGACCAGATTTGCCTGGAAATCGACGGGAGCCATCGCGCTCACTCTTTCTCTTCTTGGCGGCACCGCTGCCTTTGCCGCCCCGGTTACCGACGCCACGGTCGCCTTCTTGATGCCCGACCAGGCCTCGACGCGCTACGAGCAGCACGACTATCCCGGCTTCGTCGCCGAGATGAAAAAACTCTGCCCCGGCTGCAAGGTGATCTACCAGAACGCCGATGCCGACGCCTCGCGCCAGCAGCAGCAGTTCAACTCGGTGATCTCGCAAGGCGCCAAGGCGATCGTGCTTGACCCTGTCGACTCGACTGCCGCCGCCTCGCTGGTCAAGCTGGCGCAGAGCCAGGGCGTCAAGGTCATCGCGTATGATCGCCCGATCCCGACCGCACCTGCCGACTTCTACGTCTCGTTCAACAATGAAGGCATCGGCAAGGCCATTGCCGACTCGCTCGTCGAACACCTCAAGGCGCTGAAGGTCGACCCCGCCAGCGGCGGCCTGCTGCAGATCAACGGATCGCCGACCGACGCGGCCGCCGGGCTGATCAAGAAGGGCATCCATTCCAGCCTCGACAACAGCGGCTACAAGATCCTTGCCGAATACGACACGCCGGAATGGGCGCCGCCGAAGGCGCAGCAATGGGCAAGCGGCCAGATCACCCGCTTCTCCACGCAGATCGTCGGCGTTGTTGCGGCCAATGACGGCACCGGTGGTGGCGCCATCGCCGCCTTCAAGGCCGCCGGAGTCGATCCGGTGCCGCCGGTGACCGGCAATGACGCGACCATCGCCGCCCTGCAGCTGATCATCGCCGGCGACCAGTACAACACCATCTCCAAGCCGAGCGAGATCGTTGCGGCGGCTGCCGCCAACGTCGCCGTCCAGCTTCTGTCGGGCGAGACGCCGAAGGCCGAAATGACCCTCTACGACACCCCGTCGCAGCTGTTCACGCCGGCGGTGGTGACGCAGGAAAACCTCAAGGCCGAGATCATCGACAAGAAGATCAACACCGCCGAAGAGCTTTGCGTCGACCGCTATGCCGAAGGCTGCAAGAAGCTCGGCATCACAAAGTGACAATGCAGGTCGCCCAAAATCGCGCAGCGGTTTTGGGATAACGACATGCATAAAAGATGACCTAGAATCCTGATCCTGCTTTCCGGCCGCCCTTGCGGCGGCCGGAAGTCCGCAGTCACTCTTGACCGCCCATCCGGAAAGGTTTGCCACCATGTCTGACATCTCTGACGGACCGGTTTCGGCAGGCGAGCTGGTGCTCAGCCTGCGCGGCATCTCGAAGAATTTCGGCGCCGTTTCGGCGCTCACCGATATCGATCTCGATGTCCATGCCGGCGAGGTGGTGGCGCTGGTCGGCGACAATGGAGCCGGCAAGTCGACGCTGGTCAAGATTCTGGCCGGCGTTCACCAGCCGAGCTCGGGGACCATCAATTTCCGTGGCAAGCAAGTGACCATGCCTGACCCGAGTGCGGCGCTGACGCTCGGCATCGCCACCGTCTTCCAGGATCTCGCACTGTGCGAAAACCTCGACGTCGTCGCCAACATCTTTCTCGGCAAGGAGATCAACCCGCTGCGGCTGGACGAGGTGGCGATGGAAATTCGCGCCTGGACGCTGCTCAACGAATTGTCGGCGCGTATTCCAAGCGTCCGCGAGGCGGTCGCCTCGCTGTCCGGCGGCCAGCGCCAGACCGTGGCGATCGCCCGCTCGCTGCTGCTCGACCCCAAGGTCATCCTGCTCGACGAGCCGACCGCCGCTCTTGGCGTCGCCCAGACGGCGGAAGTGCTGAACCTCATCGACCGGGTGCGCGAGCGTGGGCTCGGCGTGCTGATGATCAGTCACAATATGGAGGACGTGCGCGCCGTCGCCGACCGCATCGTGGTGCTCAGGCTCGGCCGCAACAACGGCGTCTTCGAACCCGACGCCTCGAACCAGGAACTGGTCAGCGCCATCACCGGCGCCGCCAACAATGCAGTGTCGCGCCGCGCCGAACGGCGCAAGGCCGCCGAACAAGCGAACAATCAGGAGCAGCGGCCATGAGCGCGGAGCCCAAGCAGGACACCTCCTCATCGACGGCCCTCGACCGCAGCGACGTGCGCGTCAAGCACCAGGCCGGCGTTGGTGGCGCCATCAGCGCCTTCTTCGACCGCGTCCGCTCCGGCGACCTCGGCTCGTTGCCGGTCATCGTCGGCCTGGTCATCATCTGGAGCGTGTTCACCGCCCTCAATCCGGTCTTCGTCTCGTCGAGCAATCTGGTCAATCTCCTGTTCGACTGCTCGACCGTCGGCGTCATCGCGCTCGGCATCGTCTGTGTGCTGATGGTCGGTGAGATCGACCTGTCGGTCGGCTCGATCAGCGGCTTTGCCTCGGCCATGGTAGGCACGCTGTGGGTCAACCAGGGCTGGCCGGTGGCGCTCGCCATCCTCGCCGCAATTGCCGTCGGCGGTTTCATCGGCGCGCTCTATGCCTTGCTGTTCAACCGGCTCGGCATGCCAAGCTTCGTCTCGACGCTCGCCGGCCTGCTCGCCGTGCTCGGCCTGCAGCTGTATATTCTGGGCTCCACCGGCTCGATCAATCTGCCCTATGGCTCGAACCTGGTGAATTTCGGCCAGTTGCTGGTCATGCCGGACTGGCTGTCCTATGCACTGGCGGCATTGCCCGGCATCGTCATGCTGATCAGCGGCCTGCGCACCGTCAGCCGCCGCCGGGCCGTCAATTTGTCGGCGCCGTCTGTCGGCGGCCTCATCGTGCGCGTCGCCGCCCTGACCATCCTGCTCGAACTGATCGTCGGCTATCTCAACCAGGCGCGCGGCATACCGTGGATGTTCGGCCTGTTCGTCGGCCTGGTGGTGGCGATGAACTATGCGCTGACCCGCACCCAATGGGGCCGCTCGATGACCGCCGTCGGCGGCAACCGCGAAGCGGCGCGCCGCGCCGGCATCAAGGTGCGCTCGATCTACCTCAGCGCCTTCGTCATGTGCTCGATGTTTGCCGCCCTCGGCGGCGTGCTGTCGGCGGCGCGACTGGCCTCGGCCAGCCAGCAGGCCGGCACCGGCGACGTCAACCTCAACGCCATTGCGGCGGCGGTCATAGGCGGCACCAGCCTGTTTGGCGGCCGTGGCAGCGCCTATTCCGCGCTGCTCGGCATCATCGTCATCCAGTCGATCGCCAGCGGGCTGACCTTGCTCGATCTGTCATCGTCGCTTCGCTACATGATCACCGGCGCCGTTCTGGCAATTGCGGTCATCGTCGACTCCCTGGCACGCCGCTCGCGGGTTTCCCACGGCCGCGCCTGAACGCAACCGCAATCGATACGAGGATAGAATGGCTCAGGATTTGAGTGGAAAGGTCGCGGCGATCACCGGCGCCGCGTCGGGCATAGGCCTGGAATGCGCGAGAGCGCTGATTGCCGCCGGCGTTCGCGTTGTGCTCGTCGACCGAGCCGAAGACGCGCTGAAAAGCGTCTGCACCGAACTCGGTCCCGACGCGATCCCGCTGGTGATCGATCTGATGAAGCCGGCCAGCGTCGCGACGATGATGCCGCAAATCCTGGACAAGGCCGGCCCGCTCGATATCTTCCACGCCAATGCCGGCGCCTATGTCGGCGGCCCGGTGCTCGAAGGCGACCCCGATGTGTGGGACCGCATGCTGAACCTCAACATCAATGCGGTCTTTCGTTCCATCCACGCCGTGCTGCCGCATATGGTCGAACGCAAGACCGGCGACATCATCGTCACGTCTTCGATCGCCGGACTGGTGCCCGTGGTCTGGGAGCCGATCTACACAGCGTCGAAACACGCCGTGCAGGCCTTCGTCCATACGGTGCGCCGCCAGGTCGCCCCGCACGGCCTGCGCGTCGGGGCGGTGCAGCCGGGGCCGGTGGTGACAGCGCTGATCAGCGACTGGCCGAAGGACAAGCTTGAGGATGAACTGGCCAAGGGCGGCCTGATTCAACCGGTCGAGGTCGCCGAAGCCGTGCTGTTCATGCTGACTAGGCCACGGAACGTCACCATCCGGGACCTGGTGATCCTGCCGCAGAGCAATGATTTGTGAGGCAGTAGGCATTAGGCAGTAGGGAATGGGGAGAGGCTCTTGCAACTGGCCGTTCACTGCTGACCATCTCGCCTACTGCCTACTGCCTACTGCCTACTGCCTACTGCCTACTGCCTAACTTCTGAGGTTTCCCATGTCCCACTTCCTCGGCATCGACGTCGGCACTGGCAGTGCCAGGGCGGGGGTGTTCGACAGCAAGGGCACCATGCTTGCTTCGGCGAAGCGCGACATCGCTCTGTTCATCGAGCCCGGCGAAATCGCCGAACAGTCGAGCGAGGACATCTGGCGCGCGGTTTGCGCCAGCGTGCGCGAGGCGGTGACGGAGTCGGGGCTTGCCGGGCGCGACATTGCCGGCATTGGCTTCGACGCCACCTGTTCGCTGGTCGTGGTCGGCCAGGATGGCGCGCCGTTGCCGGCCGGCAGTTCCGGCGACAGCCAGCGCAACATCATCGTCTGGATGGATCACCGCGCGCTCGACCAGGCGCAGCGCATCAATGCCGGCAAGCACGCCGTGCTCGACTATGTCGGCGGCACCATTTCGCCGGAAATGGAAACGCCGAAGCTGCTGTGGCTGCGCGAGAACCTGCCCGCCACCTTCGATGCGGCCGAGCATTTCTTCGACCTGACGGACTATCTGACCTGGCGCTCAACCGGCAGCCTGGCGCGCTCGATCTGCACGCTGACCTGCAAATGGACCTATCTCGGTCATGAGCGGCGCTGGGACGATGCCTATTTCCGTGCCATCGGCCTCGGCGCGCTCGCCGATGAAGGCTTTGCCCGCATCGGCACCGAAATCGTCGAGGGTGGCACGGCACTTGCCCAAGGCCTCACTGAGGCCGCCGCGGCCGATCTCGGCCTGCTGCCGGGAACGCCGGTTGCGGCCGGCCTGATCGATGCCCATGCCGGCGGCGTCGGCACGGTTGGCGGGCAGGGCTCGGTCGGCACCTTGCAGTCGCGCATGGCCTATGTGTTCGGCACTTCGGCCTGCACCATGGCCAGCACCAGCGAGCCGGCCTTCGTGCCCGGCGTCTGGGGTCCGTATTTTTCCTCGATGGTGCCGGGGCTTTGGCTCAATGAAGGCGGGCAATCGGCGGCGGGTGCTGCAATCGACCACCTCGTCGCTTTCCATCCGGCCACGGCTGAGGCATCCGCAAAAGCCAAGGCGGAAGGTCTCGGCCTGACCGCTTGGCTTGGTCAGCAGGCGGCGAAGCAGTCCGCCGACCTGTCCGCCGTAGCGCACCTGGCCGGGAGACTGCATGTCGTGCCGGAATTCCTCGGCAACCGCTCGCCCTTCGCCGATCCCGAGTCCAAGGCCCTGATCGCCGGGCTTGGCATGGACACGTCCCTCGACAGTCTGGTCGCCCTCTATGTCGGCGGCCTGCTGGGCATCGGCTACGGCGTTCGCCAGATCCTGGCGGCGATGGCCAAAAAAGGCATTGCCATCGACACTATCGTCGTCAGCGGCGGTGCGGCGCAAAGCGAGCTGGTACGTCAGCTTTTGGCCGACACGACGGGGCTGACCGTCGCCGGTTCGACCTCGCCCGAACCGGTGCTGCTCGGCTCGGCCATATTGGCGGCGGTGGCGGCGCAAAGATATCCCGATGTGATCGCGGCGATGACCGGCATGTCGCGCATCGGCGACATCTATCGCCCGGCCGGTGGCGACCTCGTGCCCTGGCACGACAAGCGCTTCGCCGCCTTCGAATTGCTGCAGCAGGCAGGCCGCGCCATCCGCGATTGAACGGCTTGGCTCACGTCCAGAAATAGCGGACGATGTGGAAGAACACCGGTGCGGCGAAGACCAGGCTGTCGGCGCGGTCCATCATGCCGCCGTGACCCTCGATCAGGTGACCCCAGTCCTTGACGCCCTGGTCGCGCTTGATCGCCGACGCCACCAGCCCGCCAAGGAACCCCATCAGGCAGGCGATGAAGGCGACGCCTGCCGCCGCGAGCGGCGAGAACGGCGTCAGGAACGACAGCAGCGCGCCGAGCAGGCTCGATGACACCAGCCCGCCGATCAGCCCTTCCCAAGTCTTTGATGGCGAAACGGACGGCGACAAAAAATGCCGGCCGAACAGCTTGCCGAAAATGTATTGCAGCACGTCGCTGCCTTGCACGGTGATGATCAGGAAGGCGATGAGCAGGAGGTTGCGGCCCTCGAAACCGGGCACGTTGAGCGTCAGCAGCGCCGGCACATGGCTGACGCAGTAGACCGAGATCATGACCGCCCATTGCTGCGCCGACACCCGCTCGAGGAAGCGCTCGGTGTCGCCGTTGAGCGCAGTGATCGCCGGCATCAAGAGGAAGCAGTAGACGGGGATGAAAATGGTGAAGAGCCCGTACCAGGCGGTCCACACCAGCCAGTACTGGAAGGGAATGATGATGCCGAACATGCCGAGCAGCACCCAGTGGTCGCTGCGCCGGCTGTGCGTCAGCGTCACGAACTCGCGCAGCGCGGCAAACGAGATCAGCGCAAACAGGATGGTCATGCCGGTGCGGCCGAAGAAGAACGCGACGGTGATCGCCAGCACCATCACCCACCAGGCGTTGATGCGCTGGTTCAAGTTGACGAGCGTCGAGGGCAGCGGCTTCGGCGCCCGCCATGAGAGGATACCGGCAACGATGCTCGCCATGGTCAGCACGCAGATCAGGCCGGCCAGCAGGATGACGGTTTCATGCATTGGCGGCAGTGTCATACGAAGTCTCTTTGCCTGGTCATGCTAGTGGTCCCGATCGGGACGCGGGTTGAGCGACAGCAGCGTCTGGCGCGCGCGCTCGAGGAAGGTGCGGCGTTCTTCGCCGGGCGCGATCGCCACCGGCGGACCGAAGACGACGCGGCACAAAAGCGGCACCGGTAGGAACTGGCCCTTGGGCAGCACGCGCGACATGTTCTCGATCCAGCACGGGATGAGTTCGACATCCGGCCGCGCCATCGACAGATTGTAGAGGCCGGAGCGGAACGGCAGCAGATCCGCCTCCGTCGTGTTGCGAGTGCCTTCGGGAAACAGGATCAGCGAGTGGCCGTCGTCGAGCACCGACAGCATGATCGAGATCGGGTGTTGCGTTTCGTCGGTCCACTGCCGGTGGATGAGCACGGACGACAGCATGTCCTGCGCGATGAAGCGGCGCAGCCGCGACTTGCCCCAATATTCGGCCGCCGCGATCGCATGGGTGCGGGCGCGCACTTTCTCGCTCAGACAAGCCGACAGCAGGATGAAATCACCATGGCTGGCATGGTTGGCGAAGTAGATGCGCTGCCGCTCCGACGGCTGGCTGCCGTTCCAGATTGGTCTGACGCCGGTTACCACCCAGGCCGCCGCCGACAGGCCGACCGACGTCACCGTCTGCAGCAAGGTGAAGGTGTTGGCGCGCAGGTGAAGTTTTGTCATGGCTCAAACAAATGCTGCGAAAAGGGATGCCGCAGCAAACATGGCGAGCGCCATGCGCTGCCTTGTCAGCAGGCGGCGCGTGCCTGCCATGCGATGGTCGAGCGAGCGGCCGCCGGCAGTGGTGGATTTCAGGCGCATGCGCGCCAGCACATCGTCGACCGCGGCACCTCCGGCGGCCTCGCTGGCGTGGCTTGCCATCAGCCGGAACAGCAGCGCATCGAACAAAAGCAAGGCCGAAAGAGCCAGCGTGGCCACGGCGCTCGCCGCCGCGACCAGCCAGGCCGCCGCGGACAGCGCTGTCGTCTGCGGTCCGGCCACCAGGCCGATGACCGGCGCTGCCATCACAGCCGCGACCACCAGCAGGATCGGCCACACCGCCTGCACCATCAGCCCGGCGGCGAATATTTCGGCCTTCTCGGGAAAATTGTCGCCACTCATGCCGGCCAACTCATGTCGGTTCTTCCAGCCCCGGTTCATCCAGCCCGATCTGAAGGTGCACGGGCCTGCCCGACGCGGCGAGTTTCTTGCGCGCCTGTGCAGCTGTGTACGAGCGCCCCGTCACCACCAGCCAGTCGGCGACGACGGCTGCACTGCGCTGGAAGCCGAGCGCGCAGCAGACCAGGACGGTGCCGCGCCGGCGCGCCAGCTCGATCGCCGCCACCGCTCGCTCCAGCCTGTCGTGAGGCGGCGCCACGAGGTCGAGCATCGCGTAGCTGATCCAGCGGCAGGTCACGCCGCGCGGCCGTTCCATCTCGCCGGCAAGGTCGATCACTGTGCCGAAGCGGTTGGCCTCGTCGGCACTCGGAAACCGGCCGAGGAAAACACCGTCGGTGATCTCCGCTTGCGGCGCCAGTTGGCGGGTCCATACCCACACATTGATCCGGGCGCCAAGCCGGTAGGGCAGGAGCAGGATGCGGCTGGCCAGTGAGACACTGGCATCGGCCGCCTTCTGGAACACTTTGGCGCCGGCCCCGGCATAGGCGAAGGCGACGATGGCCAGCGCCAATGCCGGCCACAACAGGATGAGAAAATCGGCGGAGACAAACGCTCCGCCGGCAGCGCCGGCCAAGGCAAGGGCGGCGCCCAGCGCGTAGTAGCCCGCCAGCCGCCGCGCCTTGGGGTCGGCGGTCAGACGAAAACCCCAGAAAGGCAATTCGCCCTTGAACGGAAACAGCCATAGCGCAAACAGGCCGAGCAGCGCGCCGGTCGGAATGTCGATGAAATGATGCTGCCACGTCGTCAGCACCGAGGCGCCGATGAGAAAACACCAGACGTGCCAGACGGGGCGGAGAATGCCGCCGAGACGGTGACGTGCCAGAACGTGACGCCAATGGTCCCAGATGATCACCAGGAGTGCGATGTGCAGGGATGGCGCCTGGTTGAACGGCTTGTCGAAACCACCGAGCACTGCAAACAGGAAACCCGGCAGGCCGGTGGTTTCCGGCCGCACGAATGTCGCCGTCAGCGGGAACGCGATGAAGCAGGCGACGGCAATGATCTGCGCCGAGAGATAACGGCCGGCGAGCCGGTCGACACCGCGCCTGGTCGTGTTGAGCAGCAACGATAGGCCGTAGAACAGATTGATCGACCAATAGGGCACGATCGTCCAGGCGACGAAAGGGATGGCGTGTTCCCAGGCAAACACGATGCTGCCGACATGGTCGCGCCGCGACGCCAGCCAGTTGGCAAAGCCATAGGTCGAATAGAAGAACGGCGCCAGCAGCGCCAGCCAAAGGGCGGCCCTCAGCACGATGCCCAAATAGGGTTCCCGCGCCGGGGCAGGGTCAGTGACAGGCAGGGCCATGGTCTCAGACGCGCCGTGCGACCGAGACGGTGAAGATGCCCCATTGGTCGATGCGCTGGTCGATCTTTTCGAAACCGGCAGCCGTCACCAACTGGTCCATCTCGCCCTGCGTGCGCCGCCGCATCACCCAGGCCTGGCCGCCGCGATGCGAGGTCAGGCTGCGCGCGATCATCTCCAGCTGCGGATGCCATGGCTGGTTGGTGTAGACGAGCAGGCTGCCGGACTGCATGGCGCTGGCCAGCCCGCCGAGCGAGCGGGAAATCATCGTGTTGTCGGCGAACAATTCGTAAAGCCCGGAGACGATGGCGAGGTCCGGCGCCGGCTTTTGCCCGGCCAGCATGTCGGCATCGAAGGCGTCGGCCTGGTGGAAGCTGACGCTGGTCGGCAGACGCCGCTCGGCGATCAGCTTCGAACCCAACCCGACATTGAGCTCGGAATAATCCTGCAGCCGCACGCTTGCTGGTGGTTCAGTGCATTTGGCGACGGCATCGAGCACATAGCGGCCGTGACCGGCGGCGATGTCGAGCATGTGGACGGGACGGCCGGCTGCCTTCAGGCTGGCGGCGGCGTTGCCGATCAGCTCTTCCAGATGCAGCTTGCGCTGGCGGATGCCGCGCCAGCCGATGGCGTCGAGGAAGGTGCGGTCGACCATGCGGCCGATGAAGCCGGTGCCGCGCGCATCGTTCTCGTAGACATAGTCGAGCGTCGAGCCGGAATCGAAGCCGGTGGCGATGCCGATCTTCATGCCCGAAGACAGCCAGGCGCCCATGCGGATCGAGGCGCGACTCATCGCCCAGAAAATACCCTTGGGCGACAGCAGCGTCAGCGGCGAGGCGAGCCTCTCGGCCTCGTCGCGGGTGTAGCCGGCGCGGTCGGCCTGAAGCAAGTCGATGGTTCTCCCCGGCGTGGCAAATTGCTTTTCGAGGAATGGCCGGATCAGGTCCAGCGCCTGCTGGCGATCGCGCTCGCCCAGCGTGTCGTGGAAGAAGCCGGGCAGCACATGCCGCTCCTTGGCGCTGCTGCCGAGATTGACGAAGAACTCGTGCTGCGGTCCATGCCGCACCACCCAATCGCTGCCGGAGATCAAGAGCTGCGTCGGCGCGGTGATGGCGCGCGCGTCCGAGACGATGCGGGCAGCGTGGTCGTAAAGCTCGACCAGGATGTTGGAGGCGATCGGTCGCGTGATCAGCGGATCGGCGTCGAAGGAAGCGATGCGCTCGGCATCATGCGTCAGGAACTTCGCCTTGACGTAGGAATTGACGAAGAAGCGGCCCTTGAGCTTCTGCCACAGCGCAATGCCCTCCTTGGCGAAGGGCACGTAGAGCTTGACCGAAAAGGCCGGTGAAGCCACCACCAGCGCGCGGATGTCGGGCGCATAGTCATGCACCCAGGCAGCAGCCAGCACGGCGCCGAAGGACTGCGCGATCAGCGCGATGTCGCGCTGGCCAAAACCATCCCGGCCGATCTCGCGCACCAGGCAGTCGATATCACGCACCAGGGCGGCAAAGGACGGCGCATAGCCGCGCTCGCCGGCCGATCGGCCATTGCCGCGGGCGTCCCAGGCGTAGAAGGCATGGTCGGGCATGGCGAGCTCGTCGACCAGATGCGCCATGCGGCCGCCATGCTCGTGGCCGCGATGGAACAGCAGGATCGCACCCTTTGGCGCCGACCCGGCGGCCGGCCAGTAGCGGTAGAAGATCTCGGTGCCGTCATGGCTCTTGAACGTGCGCTCCTGCGCGATGCGCTCGAGGCTTGCCGGTGCTAGGGCGGCGATGGTCTGGTGGATCATGGTTTCCCTCTGGCGGTCGGGTGCCTGACGCTTTGGCATCAGGTGCCGCCCGCTCTAAGGCCGCTGCGTATCCGGTTGATGGCGGTTATCCCCGACAGTGTAGCCATGATCGGAAACACAAATGGCGCGATCCCCGCCACCCACAGGCCGCAAGCGAGGAGAAAGCCGATGACGCCGAGCACCAGGGCTCGGTCGCTCTTGCCGAACGGCCCGGCATAGTTGCGCCCGCTGCCTGCGGCAACGCCAAGCACGCCGGCGAACTCGACAAGCATGGCGGTAATAGCGAAGGCGACGACACCCCAGGCCGGGAACAAGGTGGCAAAGGCCAGGATCAGCGCCAGGTCCGAGACGACGTCGCAGAGTTCGTTGAGAAACATGCCGAGTTTTGATGCTTGCCCATGTTCCCTGGCCAGCATCCCGTCAATGGCGTTGAGCGCCATGCGCACGAACAGCACCACCGGCATCAACAGGAAAACCAGGGGATGGTAGGCAAAGGCCGCGACCACCAGGCCGGTGGCGATGGAGAGCGCCGCGGCGAGAAGCGTGATCTGGTTGGCGGTGACGCCGGCATCGGCCAGCCGGTCGGCCAGCGGCCGCAGCCTGGCCTGAAAGGCCGGTTTCAGTTGATAAAGCGTTGGCATGTGCGATCCCCCAACCGCGGCTCATGACAGTGTCGGCGAGATTGGTCAATCGGCAGGCAGGGCGCAAGGGCTTGCACCAGCATCCGCACCGTTGCGGGATTCGAAACTCCCGGCATGGATGCAGAGGCGCAGCCGAAGATCTCGGCCAAGCAGGATGTTGCGCGCTACAAACCGCCTCGCAAATGAGAACTTTACAAATATTCGTATTTATATGAAGTAAATCACTGAAAGGTCCATCATGACAAACAGTCGCTTCGCCACCCGCCTGAATTCCTTCGCCTCGCGGCCGCAAGCCGAATGGCCTGATCTTACCGGCAAGCCGTCCATGCTGCAGATGGCAGCCCGCGCGGCCAAGGTCGACGGGCTGACCGACCTTGATCTTAATTTCCCCGACCATGTCAGTGAAAAGCCGGCTGAAATCGCCCGAAAGCTCGGTGATTTCGGGCTTTCCATCAATGGCTTTGCCATGCGTTACTACTCCAATCCGGCCTTCAAGCTCGGCGCCTTCACCAATCCGGACCCGGCGGTGCGCCGCGAAGCCATCGACTTGACCAAGGCCGGTATCGATGCGGTGCGCGCGGCCGGCGCCAGTCTGATGACGCTGTGGCTGGGCCAGGATGGCTTCGACTATGCATTTCAAACTGACTATGCGACGCTCTGGCAGCACGAAATCGAGGGGATTCGTGAAGTTGCCGCGCATGATCCCGGCTGCCAGATCAGCCTGGAGTACAAGCCTAACGAACCGCGCTCCTACTCGCTGATGCCGGATGCGGCGACCACCTTGCTGGCGATCCGCGAGGTCGGCCTACCCACTCTCGGCGTCACGCTCGATTTCGCCCATGTGCTCTATGCCGACGAACAGCCGGCCTTCGCCGCGGCGCTGATCGCTCGCCACAGCAAGCTGCTCGGCGTCCATCTCAACGATGGCTATGCCAAGCGCGACGACGGCCTGATGGTCGGCGCGGTGCACACGCTGCAGACCATCGAACTGCTGCGCCAGATCCGCCGCGACGGCTACGCCGGCGCCATCTACTTCGACACCTTCCCCGACATGACCGGGCTCGATCCGGTGCGCGAATGCGAAGTCAACATCGCCACCGTCAAGCGCCTGCTGCGCGTTGTCGACCGGCTGGAGAAGGATAACCGCCTGTCCGCCGCCATGGACAGCCAGGACGCCGTGACGTCGCAGGCTATCGTCCAGGAAGCCATGCTCGGGTCGTGACGAGGGGACGTGGATGACGTTGAGCAATCTCGATCTGAAAGCCGTGGGGCCGCGCATCCGCATGATGATGCCGCATCTCACCCCGCTTGAGGCCAAGGTGGTGGAAACCGTCTTCGGCCGGCGCGGTTTCGACGAGACCATTCCGCTCAAGCAGATCGCCGAGGAGGCCGGCGTGTCGGAGGCGATGGTGGTCAAGATCGCCAAGAAACTCGGCTTCTCCGGCTACCGCGACTTCCGCACCGCCGTCTATGAATACAGCCGCCTCCCGACCGCCGAGATGCACCAGGAACTGTCGGTCGACGACAGCTCGGCCGAGATCGTGCAGAAAGTGTTCCGCACCTCGATCCAGGCGCTGGAGGAGACGCTCGCGATCCTCGACATGGACGATTTCGACCGTGCCGCCGATCTGCTCTACCGCGCCAGGAACCGCGATTTCTATGGTGTCGGCGGCTCCGCCCAGATCGCCCGCGACGTCTCGCACAAATTCCTGCGCATCGGCATCCGCGCGTCTGTCTATGACGACTCGCACATGATGCTGATGTCGGCCTCGCTGCTCGGCGCCGACGACATCGCCGTCGGCTTTTCGCATTCCGGCAACACGTCGGCCGTCATCGACGCCATCCATCTTGCCCGCAAGAGCGGCGCCCGCACGCTGGCCATCACCAACTACGACAACTCGCCGCTGGCCCGGATTGCCGACATCGTGCTGTGCTCGACCGCGCAAGGCTCGCCGCTGATGGGCGAAAACGCAGCGGCGCGCATCGCGCAACTCAACATCCTCGACGCTTTGTTCGTGGCGGTGGCGCAGCGCGACTACCAGGCGGCGGAGCGCAATCTCGGCCGCACCATGTCGGCGGTCACCTCGAAACGAAAAGACCGGGGCACATGACGGTTCCGCTGGTCACCGTCTTCGGCAGCCTGCACTACGACATCATGGTCGACGCGCCCGACCGTCCGCGCAAGGGCGAGACTGTGACCGGCCATGCCTGGCAGCCGAAATGCGGCGGCAAGGGCGGCAACCAGGCGGTCTCGGCGGCACGCGCCGGCGTGCGTGCGGCGATGATCGGCGCCGTCGGCGACGACGATTTCGGCACGGCGCTGCTGGCCAATCTCGATCGCGCCGGCGTTGATCGCCGCTTCGTGCGCGTGGCGGCAGGCGCAGGCTCCGGCATCAGCGTGGCGATCTTCGACAGCGATGGCGACTATGGTGCGGTGATCGTCTCCGGCAGCAATCTCACCCTGGGCAGTGATGACATCGCGGCTGCGGGCGAGGTGGTGGTACAGACGGCAGTGCTGTTGCTGCAGAACGAAGTGCCCGATGCCGCCAACATCGCTGCCGCGCGCGCGGTGAGGGCATCCGGAGGCCGCGTCGTGCTCAACGCCGCACCGGCGCGAACACTGTCGGCCGAATTGACCGCGCTGATAGACATCGTCATCGTCAACGCCATCGAAGCGGAATTTTTGGCCGGCGTTCCGGTCGTCGATACGCTCGCCGGCGCAACCGAAGCCGCGCGGCGGCTGATCGATGCCTACCCCTCGGCGATCGTCACCGCCGGCGGCGAAGGTGTCGCCTATTGCGACCGGACCGGCGCGGCCTTCGCACTGGCGGCCGTCCCGGTCAAGGTCGTCAGCACCCATGGCGCCGGCGACGAATTCGTCGGCGCCTTCGCGGCAGGCCTCGCCCGTGGCCATCCGATGGAAGCGGCGATCGCCACGGCCAATGCCGCCGCCGCCTCGCTGGTGGCGACACCGGAGGGAAAGCGCAGCTCGCGTTGAAAACTCAGGCCGCATATTGCCGCCTCCAAACCCGTGCCCCCGTCGATGAGCGAAACGGCAAACCGGGCGCGGCGAGAACCTGCTTGGCTTTGCCCTGATGGAGGCGCGGGACCAAGCTGCGTGGTCGAAAGTAGGGAGCTTCAGTCCGCTTCGCCGGCCGAACTTTTGCCGCACTGCGCCAGCACCTTACCGATCGCAGCGCTCGAGCCCGTCAGCGGAAAGCTGTTCTCGCCATATTTGTCGGCCGTAACCGTGACGTCGCCCTTGCCGCGCAACAGGCCGAGCAGTGGATCGTCTTTGCTCAGCTCAGCCGTGAAGTAATTATACATGGCCTCGAGGTCGAGCTTTTTGGTCACGCTCTTGTCACCGCCCTTGAAGGTGAAGGAAGCGCTGATGCCGGGTTCCAGCTGCTGGCCGGCCGCACCCAGATCGTAGCTCAGCACCGGCTTGTCGAAACAGACGAGCATCAGATGCGCATCGGCCTTCGGTCCGCCGCACACCGAAGCCGTCAGCACGCTGCCGCCTTCGTCTTCTTCCATCTTGGCGCTCCAGTTGCAGGATGCGGCAAAAGCCGGCTGCGCGGCTTGCAGCGCGGCCAGAACGGAACCTGCCATCATGAACTTCGCCAATGCACTTTGCATGATCCCCTCCCAAGCTACATTCAACGAGATCATACAGGACAAAAGGCCTGGTGACAGCGGCATATGCCGTCTTAGCCCCCGGCGCGCCCCATTGATCAAGCCTTTGAGACCGGCCTCGACGTCCAGGGCGGCTCCGGCGCGAAGCGCTTACCGATCCAGTCGGCGAAGGCGCGTGTCTTGGCGGCTTGTCCCCTGGCCGAGGGCATGACGACATAGACAGCGCCTTCGTCGGCCAGCGTCCAGTCCTCCAGCAACGGCACCAGCCGTCCGTCGGCGAGTTCGCGCCCGACCAGCCAATCGGTGCTCATCATCAGGCCGAGGCCTTGCACCGCGGCTTCGACCAGCACTTCGGCATCGTCGCAAACCATCGGCCCCGAGACTTCGACGTTAACGCGGCGGCCCGAACTGTCGGTCATCTCCCAGTTGGGAAAGGTCTGGAAGCCGGAGAAGCCGAGGCAGGCGTGTTCGGTCAGCGCTTCCGGCGTTTCCGGCGCGCCCCTGCGGGCGAGGTAGGAGGGAGCAGCGCACAGCAACCGCCGCCGTGTCGCGATCTTGCGCGCCACCAGGCGCGAGTCCTCCAGCGCGCCGAGACGGACGGCGACATCGAAGTTCTCTGCAACGAGATCGACGAACCGGTTGGAGAACTCGGCCTCGATGCGGACATCCGGGAACGTCGCTAGAAAGTGCGGCAACAGCGGCCCGATCCACATACGCCCAAAGGTTCCCGGCAGCGCCAGCCGCAGCAAGCCGCGCGGCGTCCCGCTGGCATGCGCGGAAGCAGCAGCCTCGGCTTCGTCTACCGAGGCCAGGATGGCGCGGACGCGTACCAGGAACTCCGCTCCCGCCTCCGTCAACGATACGCTTCGGGTGGTCCGGTGCAGCAGCCGCACGCCGAGCCGCTGCTCCAGCGATTGCAGGCGGCGTGACAGAACCGTCGAGTCGCGCCCGACGCGCAACGCTGCCTTGGTGAAGGAGCGCGCTTCGGTGATGGCCGCAAAGGCGGCCATTTCGGCAAGGCTGGCGGGGTCGTGTGATTGCTGCATAAAGCACAGGACTCAAATGTAAAAATTCCGGATTATCTGCTTGTAGCGCAGCAGATAGCTTCACTCAATCCTGACGATTGACCCCTTAAGCAGGAATGCGTGAGCCATGAAAGCCATCGAACTGACCGCCGCCAAGCTGGACGCCTTTCGCGCCACCACCATTGCCACGCCTGAACCGCAGCGCGGCGAAGTGCTGATCCGCCAGCGCGCCGCGAGCCTGAATTTCGTCGATGTGGCGGTGGCCAGCGGCAATTATCGCGTGCCCGGCTTTCCGCTCATTCCCGTCGCCGACGGCGCCGGCGAGATCGTCGCGCTGGGGGAGGGCGTTACGGATTTCGCCGTCGGCGATCGCGTCATTGCCCATGCCAAGCCGCGCTGGATCGGCGGTCCGCCCCGGCCTAACGAGATGACACAGATGCGCGGAATTTCGCTGCCGGGGTCGCTCGCCGAATATGTCGCGCTGCCGGCCAACTCGCTCGTGCCGGTACCGGCTCGTCTCTCCTTCGAGGCGGCGTCGACGCTGCCGATCGCCGGGACCACCGCCTGGAACGCCGTCCGCGCCGCCGATGTCGGGCCGGGCTCGGTCGTCGTGCTGCTCGGCACCGGCGGCGTTTCCATCTTCACCCTGCAGCTGGCGAAAGCCGCCGGCGCAACCGTCATCATCACTTCTTCGTCGGACGAGAAGCTGGAGCGGGCGAAGGCACTCGGCGCCGATCATCTCATCAACTACCGCGCGACGCCCGACTGGGACGGCAAGGTGCTGGAACTGACCGGCGGCCTCGGCGCCGACCTCGTCGTCGAGACCGCCGGCACCGCCACCTTCGCCCGCGCCGTCAACGCCACCGCGCCTGGCGGCACGCTGTTCACCATCGGTTTCGTCACCGGCGCCGAGGCCACGGTCGACCTGCTGCCGATCATCATCAAGGCGCTGAAGGTGGTCGGCAACAACACCGGGTCGGTATCTGACCTTCGCGCCGCCGTCCGCGCCATCGCCGCCGCCCGGATCGACCCGGTCGTCGACAAGGTGTTCAGCCAGGAGCAGGCGGCCGAAGCCTACGCGCACATGGCGGCAGGCGGGCAGCATTTCGGCAAGCTTGCCTTTTCGTTGGAGTGGTAGCCCACGGCTGGTGCGACGTTTTGGGTTGGCGAAAGCGGTTGAGCGCGTAATCTCCCCACTCGAGGGGGAGATGGCCGCGAAGCGGTCAGAGGGGGTCGGTCCGACCGGGCTCGACCTACTGCGGCGGAAGGAGGTTGGCGCTCTACGAGAGGCGACCCCCTCTGTCGCCTTCGGCGACATCTCCCCCTCGTCAAGGGGGGAGATTACGCACGTGTCCGAACCGGATAGATAGGTAACAGAATGGACCGATAGCATGGGTGACAGTTTTCTTGTCCGCCGGAGGACCGGCGATGGTTTGGCGAGAGA